>NZ_JARACH010000084.1:0-35839 GCF_029087445.1 Amycolatopsis sp. La24 | reverse complement strand
GCGCCCCCGCCCCACCACCCCCGGCGAAACCGTCCCGACAGCGTGAACCGGGGCACCAAGACCGATCAAGCCACTGGTCCGCTCCCTCCCCCTGACACCGCGGGAGCGTCCGCCCCGTTTTCGGTCCTCACCCGGCTGAGCTGGGTTCTTAATCGATTCTTGACGTCTCCCGGCAGTGGTGGAAGTCTCGTCAGGGCAGTCCGGGGCAACGGGGCCCGCACGCTAGGGTTGCACCGATTCCGGAAGTCGCAGAAGTCGTCCGGGGCGGGCGCCCCGGGGAACTTCCGCAGTGACCAACTTCAGCGGTCGGCGGCCGGCGCGCCGCCGCCGTGATCAACACCAGAGGAGTGGCAGCAGTGACCGTTCGCGTAGGTGTCAACGGCTTCGGCCGGATCGGCCGCAACTTCTTCCGTGCCGTGAAGGCGAGCGGTCACGACATCGAGGTCGTCGCGTTCAACGACCTCGGCGACGTCGCCACCATGGCCCACCTGCTCAAGTACGACTCGATCCTCGGCCGCTTCCCGGGCGAGGTCAGCGTCTCCGACGAGGGCATCGTCGTCGACGGCAAGACCATCAAGGCCCTCGCCGAGCGCGACCCGGCCAACCTGCCCTGGGGCGACCTGGGCGTGGACGTCGTCGTCGAGTCGACCGGCTTCTTCACCAACGCCGACGCCGCCAAGGCGCACATCGCCGGCGGCGCGAAGAAGGTCATCATCTCCGCGCCCGCCAAGGGCGAGGACCTGACCGTCGTCCTCGGCGTCAACGACGACAAGTACGACGGCTCGCAGACGATCATCTCGAACGCGTCCTGCACCACCAACTGCCTCGGCCCGCTGGCCAAGGTCCTCAACGACGCCTTCGGCATCGAGCAGGGCCTGATGACCACGATCCACGCCTACACGCAGGACCAGAACCTGCAGGACGGCCCGCACAAGGACCTGCGCCGCGCCCGCGCCGCCGCCCTGAACGTCGTCCCGGCCTCCACCGGCGCGGCCAAGGCGATCGGCCTCGTGCTGCCGGAGCTGCTCGGCAAGCTGGACGGCTACGCGCTGCGCGTCCCGGTCCCGACCGGCTCGGCCACCGACCTCACCGTCACCCTCAAGAAGTCCGCCACGGTCGAGGAGATCAACGCCGCCTACAAGGCCGCCGCCGAGGGCCCGCTGGCCGGCATCCTGAAGTACTCGGTCGACCCGATCGTGTCCTCGGACATCGTCACCGACCCGGCGTCTTGCATCTACGACTCGCCGCTCACCAAGGTGATCGGCGACCAGGTCAAGGTCGTCGGCTGGTACGACAACGAGTGGGGCTACTCCAACCGCCTCGCCGACCTGATCAAGCTCGTCGGCTCGAAGCTCTGAACCTGATGAGCGTCAAGAACCTCGACGACCTGCTGGGCGAGGGCGTTCAGGGCCGCTACGTGCTGGTGCGCAGCGACCTGAACGTCCCGCTCGACGGGTCGGCCATCACCGACGACGGCCGGGTCCGCGCCGCGCTGCCGACGATCAAGAAGCTCGCCGACGCGGGCGCGAAGGTCGTCGTCACCGCGCACCTCGGCCGCCCCAAGGGCGAGCCGGACCCGAAGTTCACGCTCGCCCCGGTCGCGAAGCGGCTCAGCGAGCTGCTCGGCGCCGAGGTCCCGCTGGCCGGCGACCTCGTCGGCGAGTCGGCGAAGGCGCTGACCGCCGGTCTGGCCGACGGCAGCGTCGTCCTGCTGGAGAACGTGCGCTTCGACGCGCGCGAGACCAGCAAGGACGCCGTCGACCGGTCCGAGCTGGCGGCGGAGCTGGCCGCGCTGACCCCGGGCGGGGCGTTCGTCTCCGACGGCTTCGGCGTCGTGCACCGCAAGCAGGCCTCGGTCTACGAGATCGCCGCGGTGCTCCCGGCGTACGCGGGCGGCCTCGTGCTGGCCGAGCTGGACGTGCTGAAGAAGCTCACCGACGACGTCAAACGGCCGTACGTGGTCGCGCTCGGCGGCTCGAAGGTGTCCGACAAGCTCGGCGTCATCGCGAACCTGCTCACCAAGGTCGACCGGCTGCTCATCGGCGGCGGCATGGCGTACACGTTCCTCAAGGCCAAGGGCTACGAGGTCGGCACGTCGCTGCTGCAGGAGGACCAGCTCGACCAGGTCAAGGGCTTCCTCGCCGAGGCCGAGAAGCGCGGCGTCGAACTGGTGCTGCCGGTCGACGTGCTCGCGGCCGACGGGTTCGCCGCCGACGCGGCGCACGAGGCCGTCGACGTCACCGCCATCCCGGCCGACCGCATGGGCCTCGACATCGGCCCGCGCAGCGCCGAGCTGTTCGCGCAGAAGCTCGCCGACGCGGCGACCGTCTTCTGGAACGGCCCGATGGGCGTCTTCGAATTCGAGGCGTTCGCCGGCGGCACCCGCGCGGTGGCCGAGGCGCTCGTCAAGAGCGACGCGTTCACCGTGGTCGGCGGCGGCGATTCGGCCGCCGCGGTGCGGCAGCTGGGCCTGCCCGAGGACGGCTTCTCGCACATCTCCACCGGCGGCGGCGCCTCGCTGGAGTACCTGGAAGGCAAGGAGCTGCCCGGCGTGGCGGCGCTGGAGGGGAAGAACTAAGTGGCACGCAAGCCCCTGGTGGCAGGCAACTGGAAGATGAACCTCAACCACCTCGAGGCCATCGCCCTGGTGCAGAAGATCGCCTTCGCGCTGCCGGAGAAGTACTACGCGAAGGTGGACGTGGCCGTGCTGCCGCCGTTCACCGACATCCGCAGCGTGCAGACGCTCGTCGACGCCGACAAGCTCTCCCTCACCTACGGCGCGCAGGACCTGTCGCCGCAGGACTCGGGCGCGTTCACCGGCGACATCTCCGGCCCGATGCTGGCGAAGCTGGGCTGCAGCTTCGTCACCGTCGGGCACTCGGAGCGGCGCGCGATCCACGGCGAGACCGACGAGCTGGTCAACAAGAAGGTCAAGGCCGCGCTCAAGCACGGCATCACGCCGATCCTGTGCGTGGGCGAGGAGCTCGAGATCCGCGAGGCGGGCGAGCACCTCGAGCACACCCGCAACCAGCTGATCGAGGGCCTCAAGGGGCTCAAGGCCGAGCAGGTGCAGGCCGTGGTGATCGCGTACGAGCCGGTGTGGGCCATCGGCACCGGCAAGGTCGCGACCGCAGCCGACGCCGAAGAGGTCTGCAAATCCCTGCGCGGGACGCTCTCGGAGAAGTACGGCGACGAGGTCGCCACCGCGGTCCGCGTGCTCTACGGCGGCTCGGTGAAGTCCGGGAACGTCTCCGAGCTGGTGGCCGCGGACAACATCGACGGGGCGCTGGTCGGCGGCGCGAGCCTCGACGGCGAGGAGTTCACCAAGCTCTGCGCGCTCGCCGCCGGTGGCCCGCTGCCCTGATCGTGGGCACTACCGGGTAGCCTGTGTGTTCGGTCCGTCACTAGAGCAGTGGACGAGTCCAGGGGTACGGTGAAGATCCGCACGCTGTGCGGGTTCGGCCGTACCCCTGCATGCTCCGACAAGCACAGAGGATGACATGAAGCTGTTCCTGCAAATCCTGTTGATCGCCTCCAGCGTCCTGCTGGTGGTGGCCGTGCTGCTGCACCGCGGCCGGGGCGGCGGCCTGTCGTCCCTGTTCGGCGGCGGGATGCAGTCGAGCCTCGCGGGGTCCAGCGTCGCCGAGAAGAACCTCGACCGGATCACGCTGCTGCTCGGGGCCATCTGGCTGATCAGCATCGTGGGTCTCGGCCTCCTGCTCAAGGTATGACCGGGTCCCCGGAAGGGGACTTGCGATCGGCGTGCCTATTGGGGGGCGCGCCGCCGATTCCAACGGGTGAGGATTCATGGTTGGCGGTAACGCGATTCGCGGCACCCGCGTGGGTGCCGGTCCTTCGGGCGAATCGGAGCGGGGTGAATCGGCGCCACGGCGCCGGGTGTCGTATTGGTGCGCGAACGGGCACGAAGCTCGCCCGTCGTTCGCGATGGACGCGGAAATCCCCGACGAATGGGACTGCCCGCGCTGCGGGCTCCCGGGCGGTCAGGACGAGCAGAATCCGCCCGCCGCGCCTCGTACCGAGCCGTACAAGACACATCTGGCTTACGTGAAGGAACGCCGCAGCGACGCCGACGGCGAGGCCATCCTCGCCGAAGCGCTCGAGCGCCTCCGCCAACGCCGCGAATTGATCTGAGGCACGGTTTCTCCGGGACCACCGGCTTCCCGTCCGCGAGGGCGAGGGCCGGTGGTTTTTTAGTTCCCGGGGGTGGTCGGGACCGAGGCAGGTCCAGACCACCCCGGACGCTCCCGTGGGGTGGGGATGCCTCGGCGTTCTGGACCGGCGAGGAGACAGGTCTGGACCGCGGCCGGGTCCGGCGGTTCGGTTCGGTGGGGATTGGCTGTCGTCCGGGCGGTCCAGGCTGGGAGAAGGCGGGCCTGGATCTGTGGCGCGGTTCGGAGCGCGGGACGTCGCCTGCGTGGTCCGGACCTTCAGGACCTCCGCAGGCCCGGAGACGCTCGATTTGCGCCGGGGGAGTGGCTGTCGCCCGGGCGGCTCAGCCCGGCGGAGACGCTCCCGTTCGAGCCGCCGGGACTTTGGATGCCGCCCAAGTGGTCCAGACCGCCCAGGAGCAGGTCTAGACCTCTGGAAAGGCCCGATTCCCGCTCTGGCACCGCCAAGACCCGGCGCGGCCAAGGCTCTTGACCGGTCCAGGCCAATCCCCGCCGGGTTCAGCGATCCAGCGGATACCGCGCCCGCACCCGGAATCCGCCGTCCTCCGTCCCGGACGTTTCGAAGCTTCCGCCCAGCAGGCGGGCGCGTTCGGCGAGTCCGGTGAGTCCGTGGCCGCCCGACGGGAAGGCCTCGCCCGCACGGCAGGCGCGGGCGTTCTCCACCTCGATGTCCAGTGCGCCGCTCGCTGCGTGGATGCGGATGGTGGCCGTCGCGCCGGGGGCGTGCTTGTGGACGTTCGTCAGGCATTCCTGCACCGTCCGGTACGCAGCCGCCGAGACCTGGCTCGGCAGGGTGTCCGGGAGCTGTTCGACGGTCAGCTGCACCGGGACGTCGCACTCGCGGATCAGGTGGTCCAGTTCGCCGATGCCGGGCCGCGGGCCGTCGTCCCCGGAGCCGGAGCGCAGCACGCTCACCAGCGAGCGCAGTTCCTCAAGGGTTCGCGTCGACAGCTGGCGGATGACCTGCGCCGTCTCCAGCGCCGGGCCGTCCTTCGCCTGCGCCTGCAGCGCGCCGGCCTGCATGGCGATCAGCGTGATCTGGTGCGAAACCACGTCGTGCATCTCGCGGGCCAGCCGGGCGCGTTCCTCGGCGCGCACCGCGTCGGCGTGGAAGCGGCGTTCGCGGTCGCGGCTCTTGGCCAGCTCGCGCAGCTTCGCCGAGATCTCCGCGCGCGCCCCGATCAGCAGGCCGATCGCGATCGGCATCCCGGCCACCAGCACGCCGTAGATCCCGTCGAGGACGTGTTCGCGCCAGCTCAGTTCCGCGAACTCCGACAGCGGCCACCGCACGAACCGGCAGGTGAACACCAGCCCGGCACCGACCCAGGTCTGCCAGTGCAGCTGGCGCCGCGTCGCGAGCATGCCGAGGTTGAGCATCGACGCGAGCTGCGCCCATCCGGCGAAGAACCCCGGTACCGCGGCGAGCACCGCGAGGAACGGGAACCGCCGCCGCACCACGACCGCGAGGCACGCGGCGGCCGACAGGTAGAGCGAGTAGGGCTGTGCTTTCGGCGGCACGACGAGCCAGACGTCGAGCACCGCCAGCAGCACGACCACCGCTTCGACGGCGATCGTCGCGACGAGGGGCTTCCGGAACACGGCGAACGCCCCGGTCAGGCTGACTCGCCTGTCCCGCCGGGCGGCTCCCGCGGCGGAGCTGCTCATCGAGATGCCAGGAATCGAGAGTCCCTCAGTGCTCATCGCGGCGACCCCATTCGTCTTGTGGACTTAGTGATGAGATGCTCCGGCCACCCGATCGGGACGCGCGGCGGTGAACAAATGTGCGGATGCTAACGGGAACGTGTGTGTTGCCAGTAAGTTTCACCCAGAGTGGTTCTTGTGGTGTTGTAATCTCCACAACTGCTCCAACGGGATGAACATAGCGCGGTCGACATCACCTTGTGTCGATCACATCACCTTATGTTCACCATACGGCGGTTCCCACATACTGGTGAGCCGCTTTTTGGCGCAGTGTCAGTTACTCCGTTTGCCGCCCAGGTCGACGCTGGGTCCGCGCCACGCGTACAGGGGAGAGATCACCCGTGCGGGTGGGTGGGAAGTGTCGCTGCGCAGTCGAAGGCCGCCGCGTCGTGGCGAGCACGGACGCGGCGGCCGGGTAAGCGGGCGGGCTGAGGCTTACGCGGGCGTCTCCGCGGTCGCGACGAGAACCGCGCGGCCGAGCACGTGGCCGAACATGGTGAACCCGAGGACGGCGGGCGTCGCGTCGGCCGGGACGCCGATCGACGCGACATCCAGGGCGTGCACGACGACGAAGTAGCGGTGCTCGCCGTGGCCGGCGGGCGGGGCCGCGCCGATGAAACGGGCGGCGCCCGCGTCGCCGCGCAGTTGGAACGCGCCCTCGGGCAGTCCGGAGCCGGTGTCGTCGCCCGCGCCTTCCGGCAGGTCGGTGACGGTGGCGGGGATGTCGGCGACGGCCCAGTGCCAGAAGCCGGAGCCGGTCGGCGCGTCGGCGTCGTACACCGTGACGGCGTAGCTCTTCGTGCCTTCCGGAGCGCCGGACCAGGACAGCTGCGGCGACGTGTCCTTGCCGCCGGGCACGCCGAAGATCCCGGAGAACTGCTCGGCGGACCAGGCCGCGCCGTCGGCGACGGTCGTGCTGGTGACGGTGAAGCTCGGCACCTCGGGAAGGCGCGCGAACGGGGAGTTGGCGGACATGGGTTCCTCTCAAGAGAAGCGGTACGTCATCGACTATAACACTAATAATCGATGATTTGAGGGATCGTCTATCCTGAGGGCATGAAGCAGATGCTGTCCGAGCAGATCTACGACCAGGTCCGCGACGCGATCATGCGCGGCGAGGTCGAGCCGGGGCAGGCGCTGAAACCGCAGGAACTGGCGGCCCGGTACGAGGTCAGCCTGGCCGTGGTGCGGGAAGCGCTGGTGCGGCTGGTCGGGGAGGGCTTGGCGGAACGGCTGACGAACCGCGGGTTCGCGGTTCCCTCGCTGGCGGATCGGCGGTGGCAGGAGATCGTCGAGGCGCGCCAGACGGTCGAGCCCGCGATGCTGCGGTTGTCGGTCGCGCGCGGAGATCTGGAGTGGGAGACGCGGGTGCGCGCGGCGGGGCACCGGCTCGCCCGGACGCCGATGTATGTGCCGGACGAAGGCAGCTACTACTCCGCTGCTTGGGCGGAGGCGCACCGCTTGTTCCACCGCACGCTGCTCGACGCCTGCGGGAACGCGGTGCTGCTGGAGAATTTCGACCGGATGTGGATGGCGAGCGAACTGGCCCGGCGCTGGACGGTGCACCCGGCGTACCGGCTGCCGGTGGAGGAGGTGCTCGCCCAGCACGAGGCCTTGGAACGGGCCGCGCTGAGCCGGGACCCGGAGGAGGCGGCGGGACTGCTGACGGACCACCTCGGGGCGACGGCGACGCTGCTGACTGGCGCGGAGGCGGCAGGGGAGTAGCGGATTCCTTGCGGCGCCACGGAGATGGGTCCGGCGGGAGTTGCTGGCAGGCGACGGTGAGTGGCAGATCCGTTGCGGCGCAATGCAGTCGGGCCCGGCTGGGTGTGCGGTTAGTTGCTGACGAACCATTCGGCGGCGATGCGGCGCGGCGGGGAGCGGCGGATCCGGTGCAGCGAGGCGGAGAAGAACTCAGCGGCAATGCGCGGGGACTTGCTGGCGAGCCATTCAGCAACCGCCTTGCCCCGCAACGAAAAAGGCTCCCCGCGCCACACGCGCGAGGAGCCATTCCCGGCAAACCGTCTTACTCGGCTGGCGGCTGATACACCTTCGTCAGCTTCCCGGCCGCCTCGCGGTCGAGGAGCCACAGCGTCCGCCGGTAGCCGCGGGCACCCGAGACGGGGATCTGCGTTTCCGGCGCACCGGCCAGTGCCTGCGCGACCGCGTCCGCCTTGGCGGTTCCTGCCGTCATCAGCCACACCTCGCGGGCGCGGCGGATGGCGGGCAGCGTCAGCGATACGCGCGTCGGCGGGGGCTTCGGGCAGTCGCGGACCGGCACTACCGAGCGCTGTGTTTCGCGCACCTCGGCGGTTTCCGGGAACAGCGACGCCGTGTGGCCCTCGCCACCGAGGCCCAGCAGCATGATGTCGAACTCCGGCACGTCCGCGCCGGGGCCCGCCGCGTCGGAGAGGACCTTCGCGTAGGCCTCGGCGGCAGCGTCGACGTCGTCGCCGAACTCGCCGTCCGACGGGGCCATCGCGTGCACCCGCTCCGGAGCCAGCGGCACGTGGTCGAGCAGGGCTTCGCGGGCGCCCTTTTCGTTGCGCTCGTCCGAATCCGCCGGGACGAACCGTTCGTCGCCCCAGTAGATGTCCAGCCGCGACCAGTCGATCGCGTCCCGCGCGCTCGACTCCCGCAGTTCGCGCAGCACGGCGATGCCGGTGCCGCCGCCGGTGAGCACCACCGACGCGGCACCGCGGGCCGCCTGCACGTCGACGATCCGGGTCACCAAGCGGGCCGCGGCGGCCGCGGCGAGCAGGTCCGGGTTTTCGTAGACGACGACCTCGGTCCGGCTCATGAGCTGCTCTTTTCCGCCGTCTTGCGTGCCGTCTTCGGCTTCGCGGCCGCAGCGGGCTTAGCGGCGGCCGCAGGCTTGGCGGCAGCGGGCTTCGATCCGTTGGAAGCGGCGATCTTGTGCAGCCCGTGCAGCGCCGCCTCGTAGATCTCGTCCGGGTCGAGCCGCCGGAGTTCCTCGACGAGGCATTCCGGGTTGCTGCGCCGCTGCAACGCGATCCGCCGCGTCGGCTGGCCCGGCTGGGTCAGCGTGCCGACCCGCCCGTCCGGCCGCGTCAGCTCCACCGCGCCCGACTTCCGCTCCAGCTTCACCGAGATGATGCCCTGCGCGCTCGAGCTCTTGACCCGGTGCACCGGAGCCTTGAGGTACTCGGCGAGCCAGCCCGCGAGCAGTTCGGTGGACGGCGAATCCGCCTCGCCGGTGACCGTCGCGCTCGTGATCTTCTCGTACGGCGGCAGGTCCAGCGCCGACACCAGCTGCGCCCGCCAGCGGGTCAGCCGGGTCCACGCCAGGTCGGTGTCACCCTCCACATAGGACTTCGCGCGCGTGGTGAGAGACCTTATCGGGCTCTTTTCCGCAGCTGAGTCGGTGATCCGCCGCTGCGCCAGCTGACCGAGCGGGTCCTCCGCGGGAGCCTTCGGACCGGCGCCGGGCCACCAGGTGACGATCGGCGCGTCCGGCAGCAGCAGCGGCACCACGGCGCTCTGCCCCTGCGCGGCCAGCGGACCGTACAGCCGCAGCACGATGACCTCGCTCGCGCCGGCGTCGCCGCCCACGCGGATCTGGCCGTCTATCCGCGGCGCGGCCGTGCGCGCGCCCTTCGCCACGACGATCACCCGCGACGGGTGCTCGCGGCTGGCGTCGTTCGCGGCCTCGATGGCGTCCTCGAGCTTGGCGTCGTCGTCCGCGACGATCACCAGCGTCAGCACCCGGCCGAGCGCGACCTGGCCGCCCTGCTCGCGGATCTCCACCAGTTTCTTGTTCAGCGCCGACGTCGTGGTCGACGGCAGGTCGATGATCACGGACGCCTCCAGTGCCTGCCGGTACGCTCCAGCATTTCGTCAGCCGACTTCGGTCCCCAGCTGCCCGGCGGGTACTGCTCCGGCGCGGTGCCGAGCTTCGCCCAGTGCGACAGCACCGGGTCGAGGATCTCCCACGACAGCTCGACTTCCTCGTTCACCGGGAACAGCGACGGCTCGCCCAGCAGCACGTCCAGGATCAGCCGCTCGTAAGCCTCCGGCGACGATTCGGTGAACGCGTGGCCGTAGCCGAAGTCCATCGTGACGTCGCGGACCTCCATCGTGGTCCCCGGCACCTTCGACCCGAACCGCAGTGTGATGCCCTCGTCCGGCTGCACGCGGATGACCAGCGCGTTCTGCCCCAGCTCCTCGGTGGAGGTGGAGTCGAACGGCAGGTGCGGCGCGCGTTTGAACACGACGGCGATCTCGGTGACGCGGCGGCCGAGCCGCTTGCCGGTGCGCAGGTAGAACGGCACGCCCGCCCAGCGGCGGTTCTGCACCTCCAGCGTCACCGCGGCGTACGTCTCGGTCTTCGAGTCCTTCGCGAACCCGGCTTCCTGCAGCAGCCCCGGCACCTTCGTGCCGCCCTGCCAGCCGCCCGCGTACTGCCCGCGCGCGGTGGTCTGGTCGAGCGGCAGCATCGGCTTGGTCGCCGCCAGCACCTTGGCCTTCTCCGACCGCAGCGCCTTCGGCTCGAACGACAGCGGCTCGTCCATCGCGGTGAAGGCGAGCAACTGCAGCAGGTGGTTCTGGATGACGTCGCGCGCGGCGCCGATCCCGTCGTAGTACCCCGCGCGGCCGCCGAGGCCGATGTCCTCGGCCATGGTGATCTGCACGTGGTCGATGAAGTTCGCGTTCCAGATCGGCTCGAACAGCTGGTTCGCGAACCGCAGCGCCAGGATGTTCTGCACCGTCTCCTTGCCGAGGTAGTGGTCGATGCGGAACACCGACTCCTCGGGGAAGACGTCGTTCACGATCGCGTTGAGCTCCTTGGCGCTCTTGAGATCGTGCCCGAACGGCTTCTCGATGACGACGCGCCGCCAGGTGTTCTCGTCGGCCTGCGCGAGGCCCGAACGCGCCAGCTGCTTGGTCACCACGGGGAACGCGCCCGGCGGGATCGACAGGTAGAACGCGGTGTTGCCGCCGGTGCCGCGTTCCTCGTCCAGTTCGCGCACGGTCTTCGCGAGCCGGTCGAAGGCGTCGTCGTCGTCGAAAGTGCCCTGGACGAACCGGATTCCTTCGGCGAGCCGGTTCCACACCGACTCCTTGAACGGCGTCCGCGCGTGCTCGCGCACCGAATCGTGCACCAGCTCGCCGAAGTCCTGGTGTTCCCAGTCCCGGCGGGCGAAGCCGACCAGCGAGAACCCGGCGGGCAGCAGCCCGCGGTGCGCGAGGTCGTAGATGGCGGGCATGAGCTTCTTGCGCGCCAGGTCGCCGGTGACGCCGAAGATCACCAGGCTCGACGGCCCGGCGATCCGCGGCAGCCGCTTGTCGCGGGGGTCCCGCAGCGGGTTGCGCCAGGTGGTCACTGAGCGGCCTCCTGCACTGCCCGCACGAGCTCGGCGAGCCCGGCGGCGCGGTCGGTCAGGTGCAGCCGCAGCACCGGACGCCCGTGCTCGGCGAGCACCTGGCCGTCGCCGAGCGCCTGCGCGTGCTGGAGCTGCCCCAGCGTGTACGGGCGGTCCGGCACCGACAGGTCGTCCTCGACGGCTCCGGTGATCTGCAGGAAGCTGCCGTTCTGGTGGCCGCCCTTGTGGTACTGCCCGGTGGAGTGCAGGAACCGCGGGCCCCAGCCGAACGTGGTCTGCACGCCGGTCCGCTTGGCGATTTCGCCGCGCAGCAACGAAGTCGACGCGTCGTCCAGCCGGTCGAGGTAGGCCTGCACGGCGATGTACCCGCCGTCGGCCACCGAACCGAAGAACGCGCGCAGGACGTCGGCGAGCTTGCCGTCGGTCGAAACTCCTTCGCTGCCAAAGACTTCGACCGCACCGTCCACAGTGGCCGGTTCCTCGCCGCCCTTCAGCTTCTCCGGGTCGTCCAGCAACGCACGCGCCGCCTTCTTGGCCGCTTCGACGTCCGGCTGGTCGAACGGGTTGATCCCGATCAGCCGGCCGACGAGCGCGGTCGCGAACTCCCACAAGAGGAACTGCGCGCCGAGCGGGCCGGTCACCGAGATCTGCGCCGCGCCTTCCGGAGCGCCGATCGCGACCGCGGTCGCGTCCTTGCCGTGGTCGGCGAACCCGGGTGCGTCCGGGCCCTCGACGGCCACCGGCAGCAAGCCGGTGCCGAGCTTGCCGGTGGACTCGGCGATCAGCTGCTCCGCCCAGTCCGGGAAACCCTTGATGCCCGAACCGGTGTCGGCCAGCACGACCTTCTCCGCGCCCGCCTCGTGCGCCGCACCCCACGCCGCCGCCAGCTGCACGGCCGGGTTCTCCGGCGCGTCCTCGGCGAGCGTTTCCGCGACCGACGCCGCCTGGTCGAGCAGCCGCGCGACGTCCGCGCCCGCGAGACCGGCCGGCACGAGGCCGAACGCGGTCAGCGCGGAGTAGCGGCCGCCGACGTGCGGGTCGGCCAGGAAGGTCTTGCGGTAGCCCTCCTTCTCCGCCAGCTCGGAGAACGGGGAGCCGGGATCGGTGACGACGACGATGCGCCGCGCCGCGTCGATCCCCGCGTCCGCGAACGCCTTGGCGAAGATCCGGCGGTGGCTGTCGGTCTCGACGGTCCCGCCGGACTTCGACGACACCACGATCACGGTGCGCTCGAGGTCTCCCGCGAGCGCGTCGGCCACCTGGCCGGGGTCGGTCGTGTCGAGAACCGTGAGCGGGACGCCGGCGGTGGCGGTGATGACCTCCGGCGCGAGCGACGAACCGCCCATGCCGGCGAGCACCACGCGGTCCACGCCCTCGCTGCGCAGTTCCGCGCGCAGCGCTTCGATTTCCCCGATCAACGGACGCGACGACTTGTGCAACGTCGTCCAGGACAATCGGATCGACGCTTCGGACTCGGCGTCCGGACCCCACAGGGTGGAGTCCTTGGCGGCGAGCTTGGCAGCGGCGCCGTCGGCGGCCAGCCGCTGCGCCAGCGGCGCTGCCTTTTCTGCCAGTTCGGCGTCGACGATCACGACGCCGGTTTCGTCCCCGCTCATGGTCTCTGGTTCAGCCCCTCGCTTTGTTCAGCTGCCCGGTCACCGTGTCCAGCAGTTCCTGCCAGGACTTCTCGAACTTCTCGACGCCTTCGGTCTCCAGCGTCACGAACACGTCCGGCACGTCGATGCCGGCCGCCGACAGCTTGTCGAAGATCGCCTGCGCCTGCTCGCCCTTTCCGGAAACCGTGTCGCCGGTGATCTCGGCGTGGTCGGCGACCGAGTCCATGGTCTTCTCGGGCATCGTGTTCACGACGTCCTTGACCACGAGCTGGTCGACGTACCGGGTGTCGGAGTAGGCCGGGTCCTTCACGCCGGTGGAGGCCCACAGCGGACGCTGCGCGTTCGCCCCCGCCTCGGCGAGCGCCTTCCACTGGTCCGTGGCGAACAGCTTCTCGAAGGCCGCGTACGCGAGCCGCGCGTTGGCGATGGCCGCCTCGCCCAGCAGCGCCTTGGCCTCGTCAGTGCCGATCGCGTTCAGCCGCTTGTCGACCTCGCTGTCCACCCGGGACACGAAGAACGACGCGACCGAGTGGATGCCCTTGAGGTCGTGGCCGTTGGCCTTCGCCTGCTCGAGACCGGCGAAGAAGGCCTTGATGACGGCCTCGTAGCGCTCGACGGAGAAGATCAGTGTGACGTTGACGCTGATGCCCTCGGCGAGCACCGCGGTGATCGCGGGCAGGCCCTCTTCGGTCGCCGGGATCTTGATCATCACGTTCGGCCGGTCGACGGTCTTCCACAGGTCCTTGGCCTCGGCCACCGTCTTGTCGGTGTCCTTCGCCAGGCGCGGGTCCACCTCGATGGACACGCGGCCGTCGACGCCGTTCGTGGCGTTGTACACGTCGCGGAACAGGTCCGCGGCGTTGCGCACGTCGGTGGTGGTCAGTTCCCGGACGGTGCCGTCGAGGTCCGCACCGCGCGCGGCGAGGTCGTTGACCTGCTCGTCGTAGGCGGCGCCCTTCGACAGCGCGTTCGCGAAGATCGTCGGGTTGGTGGTCACGCCGACGACGTGCTTGTCGCGGATGAGCCCGGCGAGGTTGCCCGAGTTCAGGCGCTCCCGCGAGAGGTCGTCCAGCCAGATCGAGACGCCTGCTTCGGACAGCTGTGCGAGCCGATCAGTGCTCATGGTTGCTCTCCCTTCAGTTCTTGGTGTTGGCGATCGAGCGGCGGGCGGCGTCGACCACGGCCTCGGCGGTGAAGCCGAACTCGCGGAAGAGCGTCGCGGCGTCGGCCGAGGCGCCGTAGTGCTCGATCGACACGTTCTCGCCGGCGTCGCCGGTGAAGCGCTGCCACGGCATCGCGATCCCGGCCTCGACCGAAACGCGGGCCTTGACCGTCGGCGGCAGGACGGCGTCCTTGTAGTCCTGGTCCTGCGCGTCGAACCACTCGACGCACGGCATCGAGACCACGCTGGCGGGGATGCCGTCGGCCTCGAGGGTCTTGCGCGCCTCGACGGCCAGCTGGACCTCGGAACCGGTCGCGATCAGCACGACCTCCGGGGCGCCGTTGGACGCCTCGGCCAGCACGTAGCCGCCCTTCTTGACGCCCTCGGCGTTCGTGCCCTCCAGCACCGGCACGTTCTGCCGGGTCAGCGCGAAGCCGGACGGGTGGTGCACGTCCTCCAGCACGGCCTTCCACGCGTACGCGGTCTCGTTGGCGTCCGCCGGGCGGACGACGTTGAGGCCCGGGATGGCGCGCAGCGCGGCGATCTGCTCGATCGGCTGGTGCGTCGGGCCGTCCTCGCCGAGACCGATCGAGTCGTGTGTCCACACGTAGATGACCGGGGCCTTCATCAGCGCGGCGAGCCGGACCGGCGGGCGCATGTAGTCGGAGAAGGTGAGGAAGGTCGCGCCGTACGGGCGGGTGCCGCCGTGGAGCGCGATGCCGTTGAGGATCGAGCCCATCGCGTGCTCGCGGATGCCGAAGTGCAGCGTGCGGCCGTACGGGTTGGTCTTCCACATGTCGGTGCCGGCCGCGGCCGGGCCGAACGAGTCGGCGCCCTTCATGGTGGTGTTGTTGCTCTCCGCGAGGTCCGCGGAACCGCCCCACAGCTCGGGCAGCGGCTCGGCCAGCGCGTTGAGCACCTCGCCGGAGGCCTTGCGGGTGGCGATGCCCTTGGCGTCGGGCTCCCACGACGGCAGGTTGTCCGCGAAGCCCTCGGGCAGCGTGCGGGTCGACAGCCGGTCGGCCAGCTTCTTGCGCTCCGGGTTCGCCGCGGCCCACGCCTCGAAGCGCTCCTGCCACTCGGCGCGCTGCTTCTCGCCGCGCTCGATCGCCTGGCGGGTGTGCGCGAGCACGGCCTCGTCGACGTCGAAGTTCTTCTCCGGGTCGAAGCCCAGCGCCTTCTTGACGCCCGCGACCTCTTCCGCGCCCAGCGCCGCGCCGTGCGCCTTGCCGGTGTTCATCTTCGTCGGGGCCGGGTAGCCGATGATCGTGCGCAGCTGGATGAAGGACGGGCGCTGGGTCTCGGCTTGCGCCGCCTTGATGGCCGCCTCGATCGCGACGACGTCCTCGCCGCCCTCGACGGTCTGCACGTGCCAGCCATAGGCCTCGTAGCGCTTCGCGACGTCCTCGGACAGCGCGATGTTGGTGTCGTCCTCGATGGAGATCTTGTTGTCGTCGTAGAAGACGATCAGGTTGCCCAGCTCCTGGCGGCCCGCGATGGACGAGGCCTCGGAGGTGACGCCCTCTTCGATGTCGCCGTCGGAGGCGATCACGTAGATGTGGTGGTCGAAGATGCTCTCGCCGGCGGGGGCGTCCGGGTCCAGCAGGCCGCGCTCGCGGCGCGCCGCCATCGCCATGCCGACGCCGTTCGCGAGGCCCTGGCCCAGCGGGCCGGTGGTGGTCTCGACGCCCTTGGTGTGCCGGTACTCCGGGTGGCCCGGGGTCTTGGAGCCCCAGCGGCGCAGCTGCTCGAGGTCTTCCAGCTCCAGGCCGAACCCGGCCAGGTACAGCTGGATGTAGAGGGTCAGGCTGGAGTGCCCGGCGGAAAGCACGAACCGGTCGCGGGCGGGCCACTCCGGGTCGGCGGGGTCGTGCCGCATCGTGCGCTGGAACAGCGTGTACGCCAGCGGCGCCAGGCTCATCGCAGTGCCCGGGTGCCCGCTGCCGCATTTTTCGACGGCGTCCGCGGCCAGCACGCGGGCGGTGTCCACGGCGCGGGTGTCGGTCTCGGTCCAGTCGGCCGGCACGTTGCGCCGGAGCAAGGGGTTGGTCTCGCTGCTAGAGGTTTCGGACACTGAACTCGAACTCCTGCGTCGGTGAAGTGGTGGCTGTATTCCGTGCGTGCCGCTCAAGTGCTGCGGTGTGCGCCCTCAGTTATCTCAATCGATCCCGAAGGGACGATATTCCTGCTGGCGGCGCTGTGCAGGCGGAGCGAGCGGCCCGTCGCTGTCACCCTAGTGCGTACGCGTGCGCGCGAGCGCGGGCGCGCACCCTGCGGGTGAGGTGATCCTGCCCGCCTGTCTGTCTCCGGCTACCCGCCGCGGGCCGTCCCGACTCATCGCCGCCCGCCGCGGCGGACGTGACGGAGGGAACACCGCCGGGCGTGTCCCGGACCCGCGGGCGTCGGGCCGGTCCGTCACGTCTAACATCGATCGCGGGCCAGGCACGGAAGTTCTCCATGAGCACCACCTCTTCTTCCGCGCCGCCCGGCCCAGGACTGACTCAGGGAGAGAAATGTCGTTGGTGAACGCTGCGCACGGACGCAGTGAAGACACCAGCGCCGTACCCCCGGACGGCGGACGGCCGAGCGGGGCCCGGCGAAGCTTCCGCCAGGTGGCCGGCGCGTACGCCGCGCTGGCGAAGCCGCGCGTGATCGAGCTTCTCCTCGTCACCACGATCCCCGCGATGTTCCTCGCCGGGCGCGAGGTGCCGAACCCGTGGCTGGTGGTCGCGACGCTGGTCGGCGGCACCATGGCCGCGGGCAGCGCGAACGCGCTCAACTGCGTGATCGACAGCGACATCGACAAGGTCATGAACCGCACCAAGCGGCGGCCGCTCGTGAAGGACGCGGTGCCGCGGCGGAACGCGCTGATCTTCGGACTCGTCCTGGGCATCGCCTCGTTCGCCGTCCTGTACTTCACGGTGAACCTGCTGGCGGCGGTCCTCGCGATCGCGACCATCCTGTTCTACATCTTCGTCTACACCCTCGGCCTCAAGCGGCGGACGTCGCAGAACGTGGTCTGGGGCGGGGCCGCGGGCTGCATGCCGGTGCTGATCGGCTGGGTCGCGGTCACCGGCACCGTGCAGTGGCCGGCGTTCGTGATGTTCGGCGTGATCTTCTTCTGGACCCCGCCGCACACCTGGGCGCTGGGCATGAAGTACCGCGACGACTACGAGCGCGCGGGCGTGCCGATGCTCCCGGTCGTCGCGACCGCCGAGCACGTGGCCCGGCAGATCGTCATCTACTCGTGGGTGATGGTCGCCTGGACGCTGCTGCTGCTCCCGGTCACCAGCTGGCTGTACGCGACCTTCGCGATCCTCGCCGGCGGCTGGTTCCTCTTCTACGCGCACCGGCTGCAGGCCGCCGTGCACCGCGGCGAGGAGACCAAGCCGATGGCGCTGTTCCACCGGTCGAACACGTACCTGATGATCGTGTTCGTCGCGCTGGCGGTCGACTCGGCGATCGGCTTGCCGGTCCTCGGCCTGCCTTTCTGACCCGTTCTGACCCCGGTCGCCAAGCTGCCCCAATGTGGCATTGGGTGCATGTGACGCACCCAATGCGGCGTTCGGTGCGTCGGACGCACCCAATGCCACATTGGGGTGATGTCGCTGCTCAGGACGGTGCGGGGCCGGTCTGTGCCCCCGAGCGGGTTGGGCGGCGCTGCGGCTATTGCCGTGAGGGGAACCCTGAGGGAATCAGAGTCAATCAGGGTTCCCCTCACGGACTTCCGGGCCTGGCGAGGACCGGGCAGGAATGGCCCGGGATCCTCGCCGGTTGCACTCTTCCGGCCCCGATCCCGACCTGAAAGCAGGACCTTTCCTTGCCCGAGGAACCGGCCTACGAAGCCGAGCTGCGCCGCGAGCAGGCTTATGTCGACGCGCTGTTCGCGAAGCTCGACGCCGAACGCACCCAGACCCAGCGCCGCCTCGACGAGACCCTGCGCCAGACCGGCGGGACGCCGCAGGCGCGGACCGAACGCGAAGCCGCCACGAACCTGCACAGCGACCGGCTCGCCCAGCTCGGGTCGGTCGAACAGGGGCTGTGCTTCGGGCGGCTGGACTTCGTGCCCGGCAGCACCTCCGAAGACACCGAGGAAACCGCCTACATCGGACGGCTCGGGCTGTTCGACGAGAACGACGACTACCGGCCGCTGCTGATCGACTGGCGCGCGCCGGTCGCGCGGCCCTTCTACCTCGCCACCGCCGCTTCGCCGGACGGCGTGCGCCGCCGTCGCCACCTGCGGTCGCTGAGCCGTCGCGTCACCGGGTTCGACGACGAGATCCTCGACCTGACCGCCGCCGACCAGGGCCAGGACCTGGGGCTCGCCGGCGAGGCCGCGTTGCTGGCCGCGCTGGAGCGCCGCCGGACCGGCGAGATGGCCGACATCGTCGCCACCATCCAGGCCGAGCAGGACCGGATCATCCGCGCGCCGCTCGGCGGGGTCATGGTGGTGCAGGGCGCGCCGGGCACCGGCAAGACCGCGGTCGCGCTTCATCGCGCGGCGTATCTGCTCTACACGCACCGCCAGCAGCTGACCACGCGCGGCGTGCTCGTCGTCGGCCCGAACTCGACCTTCCTGCGCTACATCGGCCAGGTGCTGCCGTCGCTCGGCGAGACCGGCGTGCTGCTGTCGACCATCGGGCAGCTGTGGCCGGGCCTGGACGCGGACGGCGCAGAGTCGCCGGAAGCGGCCGAGGTGAAGGGCCGGCTGGTGATGGGCGAGGTCCTCGCCAAGGCGGTCCGCGACCGGCAAGGTGTACCCGATCCGGTGATCGAGATCGAGCACGAACGCGAGATCCTCAAGCTCGATCGGAAGACCTGCGCGCAGGCGCGCACCCGGGCTCGCCGTTCGCGCCGGCCGCACAACCTCGCGCGACGGCTGTTCGTCTCCGACGTGCTCGACGCGCTCACCCGGCAGGCCGCGCGTGCGCTGGGCGAGGACTTGCTGGACGCGCAGGACGTCCAGGACATCCGTGCCGAGCTCGCGTCGAGCCCCGCGGTGGCCGCCGCGCTGAACTCGCTGTGGCCGAAACTCACGCCCGCGGGCCTGCTGGACGACCTGTTCGCCGAGCGCGAACACCTCGACCGGGCGGCGGGCGAGCTGCTGTCCGAAGAGGACCGCAAGCACCTGGAGAGCGGCCGCGACGCGAAGTGGACGCCCGCCGACGTGCCGCTGCTCGACGAACTGGCCGAACTGCTCGGCAGCGACGACTCCGAGGAGGAGGCCGAGCAGAAGCGCCAGGAACGCGTCGAGCGCGCGTATGCCGAGGGCGTGCTGGACATCCTCGAGCAGGACGAGGAAATCCAGGACGAGGAGATCCTGCGGGTGTCCGACGTGCTGGACGCCGAGCTGTTCGCCGAACGCCAGCAGGCGCGCAGCGAGCTGACCGCGGCGCAGCGGGCGGCGCAGGACCGGACGTGGACGTTCGGGCACGTGATCGTGGACGAGGCGCAGGAACTGTCCGCGATGGACTGGCGCCTGCTGATGCGCCGCACGCCGAACCGGTCGATGACGCTGGTCGGCGACGTCGCGCAGACCGGGGCCGCCGGGGGAGCGCGGACCTGGGACGAGGTGCTGTCGCCCTACGTCGCGGACCGCTGGCGGCTCGAGCAGCTGACGGTGAATTACCGCACCCCGGCGGAGATCATGGCGGTCGCGGCGGGCGTGCTCGCCGAACTGGACGTGGACCTGGCCGCGCCCGCGTCGGTGCGGGAGACCGGGGTGCCGCCGTGGGGCGTGGAAATCGCCTCGCTGGACGAGGAACTGCCGTCGCTGGTGGCCGCGGAACTGTCCGCTGTGGACGGTGGGACGGTCGCGGTCCTGGTGCCGGGTTCGCGCATGGACGAGGTGCGGAAGCTGCTTCCGGAGGACGACCGGCTGAGCGTGCTGACCGTCGATCGTTCCAAGGGACTGGAGTTCGACGGGGTCGTGCTGGTGTCGCCGGACGAGATCGTGGCTGGCTCGGCGCGCGGGCTGAACGACCTGTACGTGGCGCTGACCAGGGCGACGCAGCGGCTCGGCGTGGTGCGGACTGGTCCGGCGGTGCCTGCGCTCGGCGGGCTTGGTTAACCCGGACCCCGCCCCGCCACCGCCCTCAACGGAACGGCTGCGCCGTGCGGATAAAGTCCGGGCATGCAGAACATCGGCAGGGCAGCTGTCCTCGGCGCGGTCGTGGCGGTGGCCGCGTTCGGCCTCACGGCCTGCGGCGGCGACAGCAGCGCGGCTCCGGCGACCCCGAGCCGCGAGTGCACCGCGGACGACATCAAGACCGCCGGGAACTTCGGCCAGGCGCCGACGATCACCATCCCGGACGACTGTGCCCCGCCGAAGAAGCTGCTCACCAAGGATCTGTCGGAGGGCACCGGGAAGGCCGCGGCCGCCGGGTCGAAGCTGTCCATGAACTACCTGGTCGTCACCTGGTCGAACAAGAAGAAGCTGGACAGCTCGTTCGACCGCGGCGAGCCGTTCGGCCTCGATCTCGGCACCGGCCAGGTGATCGAGGGCTGGGACAAGGGCCTCGTCGGCGTCAAACAGGGCGGGCGGCGGTTGATGATCATCCCGCCCGCCCTCGCCTACAAGGACGGCGGACGCGGCATCGCGCCCAACGAAACGCTGGTGTTCGTGACCGACGCCCTCTCGGTTTCCTGAGTCAGGGGATCAGCAGCAGCTTCCCGGTCGTCCGGCGTCCCTGCAGGTCCTCGTGGGCCTTGCGGGCGTCGGCGAGCGGGTAGCGGCCGCCGATGCGGACGTTCAGCGAACCGTCCTGCACGGCGGCGAACAGTTCGCCGGCGCGCCAGTCGAGTTCCTCGCGCGTGCGCAGGTAGTGGCCGAGCGTCGGGCGGGTCAGGAAGAGCGAGCCGCCGGAGTTGAGCCGTTGCGGGTCGACCGGCGGCACCGGGCCGCTGGCCGCGCCGAACAGCGCCAGGGTGCCGCGGATTTTCAGGCTCGCGAGGCTGCCGTCGAAGGTGCTCTTGCCCACGCCGTCGTAGACCGCGGCGACGCCTTCGCCGTTGGTCAGCTCGCGGGTCACGGCGGCGAAGTCCTCGCGGTCGTAGCGGATCACGTGGTCCGCGCCGGCGCCGCGAGCCAGTTCGGCCTTCTCGTCGGTGGACACGGTGCACAGCACTCGCGCGCCGCGCGCCTTCGCCAGCTGGACCAGCAGCAGACCGACGCCGCCGGCCGCCGCGTGGACGAGGATGTCGTCGCCCGCCTGGACTTCGTAGGTCGAACGCACCAGGTAGTGCGCCGTCATGCCCTGCAGCATCGTGGCGGCGGCGAGCTCGTCGGACACGCCGTCCGGCACCTTCACCGTGGCGCTGGCCGGGACCACCGCGCGCTGGGCGTAGCTGCCGAGCACGCCCTGCCAGGTCACACGGTCGCCGGGGGCGAACTCGGTGACGCCCTCGCCGGTCTCCACGACGGTCCCGGCGCCCTCGGAGCCGAGGACGAACGGCAGGTCGATCGGGTAGATGCCCTGGCGCTGGTAGGTGTCGATGTAGTTGACGCCCGCGGCGGCGAGGTCGACCAGCAGTTCGCCCGCGCCGGGCGGGCCGGGCTCGATCTCGGCCAGTTCCAGCACTTCCGGGCCGCCGGTCCGGGTCACCTGCACTGCGGTCGGCATCGTTCCTCCTCGAGATGGGCGCGTCTGGCGTCCACTATGGCCGAGAACACGGTCGGGCCGCGGGGGCGGGGGTCTCGGGTTAAGCTCCGGACGTGGCTGAGGAGACCGAAAACACGCCGACCGCGCCGACTGCCCGCCAGCTGGCGTCCGCCCGCGACTTCGTGGCGAAGCACGGGAAACCGTCGCGCGCCGTGGTCGAGAACATCGGCCTCGCCGGCGCGCGGGTCGTGCTCGTGGGCCCGGACGGGGCGATGGGCGACGTGCTGGTCGCCGGCGTCGAGACCGGGAACGCGCTGGTCGAGCAGGTCGACGACCTCGAGGCCGCGGAGTGGGACAGCGAAACCGTGAAGACGGTCAAAATCGGTGCCGCGCACCGGCGCAAGATGGCCGGGCCGCGAGCAGGCCGGTGACCCGCTCGGCGATTTTCGTCGGCTGCGCCGCGCTGCCCGAGGGCGACGGCGACGAGGCCGCGGTGCTGCCCGCGCTCGCGGACCTCGGATTCACTGTGAGCTGGGCGGCCTGGGACGCGGCCGCGGACTTCGCCTCGGCGGACATCGTCGTGCTGCGCGCCGCCTGGGACTACCCGGAGCGGCGCGAGGAATTCCTCAGCTGGTGCGAGGACGTGCCCGGGCTGAGCAATCCGGCCGCGGTCGTGCGGTGGAACACGGACAAGACGTATCTCGGCGAACTGCTCGACGCCGGGGTGCCGACAGTGCCGGTCGAGATCGTGCCGCCGGGGGAGAAGCCGCGCTGGCCGAAGAAGCCGTTCGTGGTGAAGCCTTCGGTGGGCGCGGGAGGCCGCGGCGCCGCCCGATTCGCCGCCGCCGGTGCGGACGCGGAGCAGCATCTGCGTGCTTTGCACGACGAGGGCCGCACGGGTCTGGTGCAGCCGTATCAGTCCAGTGTGGACGCTCAGGGCGAGATCGCGGTGACGTATTTCGGCGGCGTTTATTCGCACGCCTTCACGAAATTCGCGCCGCTGGAGTCCTCAATGGACAGTTCCGGCCTGTACCGGGAGGAGCGGCTCGCGGCCGCGGTCCCGGCCCCGGAGGTGCGCGCGGTGGCGGAGGACGCGCTGGACGCCGCTTGCGGGTTGCTCGGGATCTTGCGGGCGGAACTGCTTTACGCGCGAGTCGACCTGGTCCGCGGGGAGGACGGGCGTCCGCTGGTGCTGGAGCTGGAATTGACCGAGCCTTCGCTGGGTTTCCGACACGCGGACGCGGGCGCGCCGTTGCGGTTCGCGTCGGCGATGCGGCAGCAGCTGGCCTAGCCCCGCCCGGCAATGCTTGAAGGTCCGTGAAGGGCTCCTTGAGGGAATCAGATTCCCTCAAGGAGCCCTTCACGGACTGTCAGCCGGGTTGGTGGACGCGTTTAGTGGCGAGTCGTTCCGGCCGGGGCCATCGGACGTCAGTCGCCCAGCCGAGGCGTTCGAAGGCCCAGATCACCCGCGCCGAAACGTCCACCTGGCCGCGCAGGACGCCGTGCCGGGCGCAGGTCGGGTCGGCGTGATGGGAGTTGTGCCAGGACTCTCCCATGGACAACAGCGCCAGCGGCCAGAAGTTCGCGGCGCGGTCGCGGCTCGCGAACGGGCGGTCGCCGATCAGGTGGCACACCGAGTTCACCGACCAGGTCACGTGGTGCAGGAACGCGATCCGCACCAGCCCGGCCCAGAAGAACGCCGTCAGCGCGCCCTGCCAGGTGCCGCTGAAGGCCCAGCCGAGGGCGGCGGGCAGGGCGAGGCTGAGCGTGATCCACAGCCAGAAGAACCGGTTCACCAGACGCAGGTCGCGGTCGCCGACGAGGTCGGGCGCGAAACGGTCGGCGTTGGTGACCTCGCGCTGGAACATCCAGCCCATGTGCGCGTGCCAGAACCCGCGCAGCAGCGCCGCCGGCGACGTGCCGAACAGCCACGGCGAATGCGGATCGCCCTCGCGGTCGGAGAACGCGTGGTGGCGGCGGTGGCTCGCGACCCAGAAAATCACCGAACCCTGCACCGCCATGCTGCCCGCGATGGCTAGCGCGATCCGCAGCGGGCGGCCCGCTTTGAACGCGCCGTGGGTGAAATAGCGGTGGTACCCGACGGTCACGCCGAGCGTGGCCAGCACGTAGAAAACGGTCGCGAGGATCAGGTCGGTCCAGCCGATGCCCCACCCCCACACCAGCGGCACGGCGGCGATCAACGCGGCGAACGGCACGAGCAGGAACGTCTTCAGCACGAGCATCTCGGCGGTCCCGCGCCGGCCGGAGAGCAGGGGTTTGGCGGCACGGGCAGGGGCGGTCGGCATGGCGGCACCTCGGGCTTTTCGGAAAGCCGGACGGCGACGACGGTAAGCCGCGGACCTGTCCGCCGGGCCGACGCGCAGTTACGCCCGGATGACCGTCAGTTCGCGGTGGCGAGTTCCCGCTTCTCGGCGGGCTCCAGCGACGTGACCGGGCCCCGGTCGCGAGTGCCGGTCCACAGCACCGCCGTCACCACGATCACGAGCGCCGAGCCCAGCACGTGGAAGGACACCATCGCCTCGGGCACGCCCAGCGCGTACTGCACGGTCCCCAGAACACCCTGCAGCAGCGCGACAATCCACACCCACGCGTACCGCTGCCACACGCTCTTCGGCGCGCCGACGCGCATCAGCGTGAGCCCAAAGACCCCCAGCACGACGAGGTACGCGATCAGCAGTCCGCTGTGGATCCGGGCCAGCTGCTCGATCGGGGCGTCGAGGCGATGCGTGTTGACGTCGCCGCCGTGCGGGCCCGCGCCGGTGACCGTGGTGCCGGCGATGAGCACCGCCCACATCAGCACCGTCAGCAGCACCAGCATCTGCCGTCCCAGCTTCGGGACCAGCGGGCGCGCCGGTTCGTCTCCTTCGCGGAAGGCCTTCAGCAGCAGAACCGCCAGCCACACGAGCGGCGTCGAAGCGAGGAAGTGGATCGCGACCGTCCACCATTCCAGTTTCGCCAGCACCGTCAGCCCGCCGATGACCGCCTGCAGCACGACGCCGCCGGGCATCGTCCAGGCGAGCTTCACCAGCCGCTTGCGCTCCGGGTGGTCGATCTGGATCCGCCACGCGGTGAGCACGGCGAGCGCGGCCACCACGATCACGACGCCGGTCAGCATCCGGTTCGAGAACTCGATCCACTGCGTGACCGCGTCGATGCCGGAGTGCCGCACCGGCACCAGGCTGCCCGCGACGCACTGCGGCCAGGTCGGGCATCCCAGCCCGGACCCAGTCACCCGCACCACGGACCCGGTGACGCCGATGCCTGCCTGCGCGACCACCGCGGCGATCCCGACCGCGCGCTGAACCGCGGCGGACGGATACGGCAGGCGGGCGATCAAACTGCGAAGGGACACGCCGAAAGAATACTCGCGCGCGTTTTCCCGCCTGCACGCGGCGGTATTGTTCCGCCCGGATTTGCCAGCGTGCGCAAGGAATCGGGTGCGGCGGCGGTCACATTCCGGCGCGAAATTCCGCGCGGAAATCGCGGTGTGGGATTCAGGTGAGTTTTGTGGTTCGCGTCGCCAGCACCCCGGCCACCGCCGCCCACACCACCAGCACCGCGGCCGGTCCGAGCGGGAACTGGCCGTCCACCAGCGCCGCGCGCATGCCTTCGGCCAGCGCGCCGGAAGGCAGCAGCGACACCACGAACCCGACCCCGGACGGCAGCGCCGACGGGGCCAGCAGAATCCCGCCCGCCAGCAGCAGCACGAACCACACGATGTTCGCCAGCGCCAGCACGGCTTCCGCGCGCAACGCGCCGCCCAGCAGCACGCCCAGCGCGCCGAAAGCCAGCGTCCCCAGCACCAGCAGCACCACCGCGGAACCGATCCCGGCGGCCGACGGGGACCAGCCCAGGAAAGCCGCCACGATGCCGAGCACCACGGACTGCAGCGCCACCACGACCAGCGCCGCCACGACCCGTCCGGCCACCAGCAGCCAGCGCGGCAGCGCCGTCGCCGAAAGCCGCTTCAGCACGCCGTACCGCCGGTCGAAGCCGAGCGCGATCGCCTGGCCGGTGAACGCCGACGACATCACCGCCAGCGCGAGGATCCTCGGCGTCATCCAGTCCACTTTGGACGTCGAGCCGAGCTGGCTCGCCGGGAGGATGTCCAGCAGGCTCAGGCCGATCAGCAGCGCGAGTGGAATGATCAGGGTGAGCAGCAGCTGCTCGCCGTGCCGCAGGGTCAGCGCGGCCTCGACGCGCGCGTGCGTGCGCAGCATCTTGCCGAGCGAACCGCGGCCGGGCGCGGGGGCGAAAGTGCCCGCGGGGAACGGAGAACTCATGCGCGCAGCTCCCGTCCGGTGAGTTCGAGGAACACTTCTTCGAGCGTCCGCCGTCCGACTTGCAGTTGTTCGGGCAGCACGCCCTGTTGCGCGCACCAGGCGGTGACGGCGGAAACCACCTGCGGGTCGACCGCGCCCTCCACCAGGTACGAACCGGGCGCGGTTTCGCTGACCCGGTAGCCCTCCGGCAGCGCGGCCGCGAGCAGCGTCGTGTCGAGTTTCGTGCGGGCGCGGAACCGCAGCTGCGCCGCCTCGCCGGCCTCCAGGGTCAGCGCATGCGGCGTGCCTTCGACGACCACCTTGCCGTGGTCCACGATCACCACCTGGTCGGCCAGCGTTTCCGCTTCCTCCATCAGGTGGGTGGTGAGCAGGACGCTCACGCCGTCCGCGCGCAGGGCCGCGAGCAGGTCCCAGACCAGCCGCCGCGCCTGCGGGTCCATGCCCGCGGTGGGCTCGTCCAGGAACACCAGTTCGGGACGGCCGACCAGCGCGCACGCCAGCGAAAGCCGTTGCTGCTGCCCGCCGGAGAGCCGTTTGAACGGGGTCCGCTTCGCGCCGGCCAGCCCGAGCACGTCGAGCAGCCACGCCGGATCGTGCGGGTTCGCCGCGCAGGAAGCCACTAGCCGCAGCATCTCCTCCGCGCGCACGCCCGGGTACGCGCCGCCGCCCTGGGGCATGATGCCGACGCGGGGGCGGAGCCGGGAGCTGTCCGCGACGGGGTCGAGGCCGAGCACGCGCACCCGGCCCGCGTCAGGTCTGCGGAAACCCTCGCAAATCTCGACAGTGGTCGTTTTTCCGGCGCCGTTCGGCCCGAGCAGGGCCAGCACGCAGCCACGCTCCATGCGCAGGTCGATGCCGTCGACCGCGGTGGTGGAGCCGTAGCTTTTCGCCAAGCCGGAGATCTCGACGGCGGGGTTGTCCACAACGAATCACGATACGACGTCGGCGGGCGCGCGCGGTGCTGGGGACGCCGGAGGTGTCCTGGACAACAGCAGCGGCGAAACCCGGTACACGATCGCGAGGCCGCCGAGGGTCACCAGAGCGGCCGCGCCGTAGGCCCACGGCAGGACGTAGGAGCGGCCGTCGAAGGTGCCGCCGGTGGGCGGCAGCAGGAACGGCAGCCCGGCGCTGATGACCGTGGCGACGACCCGGAACCGCGACGTCCCGGCCGCGGCGGCGAGCGGGATCACCGCCCACAGCAGGTACCAGGGCTGGAGGTTGATCTGCAGGATCATCGCCGCGCCCAGCGAAACGCCGAGCCCGATGATCGGCCGGTACCGCCATTTGAAGCTGGCCCACAGGAATTTGATCGTGACGGCCGCGGTGATCGCGTTGCCGAGCGTGCCGAGGATCGGCACCAGCGCGTCGGTGTGGTTGCCCAGTCCGAGCGTGATGCCGAGGACGCCGCTGAGGTTCGCGATCTCCGCGGTGGGGGAGATGAACGACCGCACCAGCCCCGGCGTGCTCGCCGTCGCGCCGATCCAGCCGAAGCCCAGCCCGGTGCCGACGCAGATCGCGGTGAGCACCACGCCGAACAGCAGCGCCATCGGCGCGCCCGCCCACACCAGGTCCTTCAGCCGCCCGTGCCATCTGCGCGCGACCATCACCGACAGGAACGGCAGCGCCAGCACCGCCGGGATCTTCACGGTGGCGCCGACTGTGATGATGACGACGCCGAGCGCGATGAAGAGCAATTCGCCCTTCGCCAGCGGCGGCGGACTGTCTCCCTTCACCCGCACCGGCAGCCGCCGGATGCCGATCTCCAGCCCGGCCACCATGAGCCCGATCGCCAGCGAATCGTTGTGCGCACCCGCGACGAAATGGAAGATCAGCAACGGGTTCGCCGCGCCGAGCCACAGCGCGGTGGCCGGCTGCACGCCGAACCGCCGGGCCAGCCGCGGCACCGCCCACACGATCAGCAGCACGCCCACCATCGCGAGGCCGCGCTGCAGCAGCACGCCGACGACGATGTTGTTGCCGCCGACCGGGGCCAGCCACCCGCCGAGCCGCAGCAGCAGCGGGCCGTACGGGGCGGGCGTCTCGCGCCAGATGTTGGTGACGCCCGCGGTGAGCGGGTCCGCGACGCCGAGCGCCTGCGCCGGGCCGAGCTGGTACGGGTCCATGCCGCGGTGCACGATCTCGCTCTGCGCGAGATAGCTGTAGACGTCGCGGGAGAACAGCGGCGGGATCAGCAGCAGCGGCGCGACCCACATCGCGACGGTGCGGGCGAGCTGCCCGCTGGTGGCCAGCCGCGCGCTCGCCGGACGGGCGAACCGGGCGAGCATGAGCCAGCTCAGCACCAGGATGCCCATCCCGGAGAACGCGATCGCGAGCGAGACCGTCGGGATCCGGATGAACAGCCGCAGCACCGGCAGGTCCTGCACCGGGTTGATCACCGGCGCGGCGCCGGCCCCGAGCGAGCCGAGCGCGAGGAACAGCGAGCCGACCGTGCCGAAGCGGCGGACCGCGTCGAGGCCGCGGGTCTCGGCGGCGTTCAGCGGATCGGTGCGGCGCGGGCCGACCGGCGACGGCGCGGCACCGGGGGCAGGCGGAGCGGCCACGGCACCGTCAGCGTCGCCCGGTTCGCCGGATAAGTCCGGTTCCGGGGCCCGCTGGTCCGGGTGTTCGCCGACTGCCACGACCGGAAGCGTATCGACTCCGGTTCGAGGGGTGTATCGAGCCGTTCGGTCCCCGGCGGCTGTCGGTCCGTGAAGGGCTCCTTGAAGGAATCTGATTCCCTCAAGGAGCCCTTCACAGACCTGGGCCGGGTGCCGCCGCGGCGAGGCGCGTCCGGAGGTGAGTCGGGTCACTGGGCGACACCCCGCCTTTGCCCGGCGGCCGGAAATAAGACACACTTGTGTTGTGAAAAAGAGCGGGACCACCGGCGAGGGGCGCGGCGAGCAGCCGCGCACCGCGGCTGTCGGCGTTCCCGTGCAGGTCAGCGCCGCGAACGTGGCCGAGGGGCGCACCCGGCACGAGGTCGCCCGGCTGTTGCTGGAGCAGGGCCCGATGACCGCCGTGGTGGTCGCCGAGCAGCTCGGGATCAGCCCGACCGCGATCCGGCGGCACCTCGACGCGCTGCAGGCCGACGGCGAGGCCGAGACCCGCGACGCCCCCCGCAAGGGCCCGCGCGGACGCGGCCGCCCGGCCAAGCTGTTCCTGCTCACCGAAGCGGGCCGCGCCCGGTTCGGGCACGCCTACGACGACCTCGCGGTCTCGGCCATCCGCTTCCTCGCCGAGCACGCCGGCCCGGACGCGGTGCGCGCGTTCGCCGAGCGCCGGGTCGAGGGGCTCGTCGGGCCGCACCGGCAGGCGATCACCGGATCGGCTGATCCGGTCGAGCGCGCCGAGGCCCTCGCCACCGCGCTGAGCAGGGAGGGCTACGCTGCCTCGACCCGTCAGGTCGGGGCGGGGACCCCCGCCGCGAACGTCGGCGCGCAGCTGTGCCAGCACCACTGCCCGGTCGCGCACGTCGCCGCGGAATTCCCGCAGCTGTGCGAGGCCGAGACGGAAGCGTTCGCGAAGCTGCTGGGCACCCACGTCCAGCGGCTGGCGACCATCGCGCGCGGAGACAACGCGTGCACCACACACGTACCCGCCGGACCGGCGGGTATCCCGGCCCATCCCGAGCCGGACCGCACGACGCCCGGATCAGCGGCCCCGCCGCCCGAAGGGCACGCACCACGGATCCCGAATGGAGGGAAACCCGCATGACTGCCGCTGCCGAGCAGCGCACTCCCACCACCGAGCCGTTGAGCCAGGAAGAGACCATCGCGTCCCTTGGCAACTACGCCTTCGGCTGGGCGGACTCCGACGAGGCTGGCGCCAGCGCCCGCCGCGGCCTGAACGAGGATGTCGTCCGCGACATCTCCGCGAAGAAGTCCGAGCCCGAGTGGATGCGCGACGCCCGATTGAAGGCGCTCAAGCTGTTCGACCTCAAGCCGATGCCGAACTGGGGCGCCGACCTCTCGGGGATCGACTTCGACAACATCAAGTACTTCGTGCGGTCCACCGAGAAGCAGGCGGCCAGCTGGGAAGACCTGCCCGAGGACATCAAGAACACCTACGACAAGCTGGGCATCCCCGAGGCGGAGAAGCAGCGCCTCGTGGCCGGCGTCGCCGCGCAGTACGAGTCCGAGGTCGTCTACCACCAGATCCGCGAGGACCTGGAGGAGCAGGGCGTCCTGTTCCTGGACACCGACTCCGCGCTGCGCGAGCACCCGGAGATCTTCCAGGAGTACTTCGGCTCCGTGATCCCGGCGGGCGACAACAAGTTCTCCGCGCTGAACACGGCGGTGTGGTCCGGCGGCTCGTTCATCTACGTGCCGAAGGGCGTGCACGTCGAGATCCCGCTGCAGGCCTACTTCCGGATCAACACCGAGAACATGGGCCAGTTCGAGCGGACGCTGATCATCGTCGACGAGGACGCCTACGTCCACTACGTCGAGGGCTGCACCGCGCCGATCTACCAGTCGGACTCGCTGCACTCCGCGGTCGTCGAGATCATCGTGAAGAAGGGCGCCCGCTGCCGCTACACGACGATCCAGAACTGGTCGAACAACGTCTACAACCTGGTCACCAAGCGCGCCAAGTGCGAAGAGGGCGCGACCATGGAGTGGGTCGACGGCAACATCGGCTCCAAGGTGACCATGAAGTACCCGTCGGTCTTCCTCATGGGCGAGCACGCCAAGGGCGAGGTCCTCTCGGTCGCGTTCGCGGGCGAGGGCCAGCACCAGGACGCCGGGGCCAAGATGGAGCACCTCGCGCCGCACACGTCCTCGACCATCGTGTCGAAGTCGGTCGCGCGCGGCGGCGGCCGGACCTCCTACCGCGGCCTGGTCAAGGTCGCGAAGCGGGCGCACCACTCGCGCTCCAGCGTGGTCTGCGACGCCCTGCTGGTGGACACGATCTCGCGGTCGGACACGTACCCGTACGTGGACATCCGCAACGACGAGGTGTCCATGGGCCACGAGGCCACCGTGTCCAAGGTCAGCGAAGAGCAGCTGTTCTACCTGATGTCGCGCGGCCTCGACGAGGCCGAGGCGATGGCGATGATCGTGCGCGGGTTCGTCGAGCCCATCGCGCGCGAGCTGCCGATGGAATACGCGCTCGAGCTGAACCGCCTGATCGAGCTGCAGATGGAAGGGTCCGTCGGCTAAATGTCCGTGGCAGAGAACAACGTTTCCGAAGCGGTCCGCGAGGGGGTCGTCGTTCCGGCGGCCTCCCGCGCGGAGCGCTTCACCTCCTACGACGTCGAGGCCTTCGAGGTTCCCGGCGGGCGTGAGGAAAACTGGCGCTTCACGCCGATGAAGCGCCTGCGCGGCCTGCACGACGGTTCCGCCGTCGCCTCCGGCGAGATCACGCTGGAGACCGAGGCCGCGCCCGAGCTGAAGATCGAGACCGTCGGCCGCGACGACTCGCGGCTCGGCCAGGCGGGCGTGCCGAGCGACCGCATCGCCGCGCAGGCGTACTCCTCCTTCGCCAAGGCCACCGTCGTGACGGTGCCGAAGGAGACGAAGGCGTCGACGCCGTCGGTGCTGCGCATCCACGGCCCTGGCGAGGGCCAGGTCGCCTACGGGCACCTGCAGGTCCGCGCCGAGGCGTTCGCCGAAGCCGTGATCGTGCTCGACCACGTCGGGTCCGGCACCTACGCCGACAACGTCGAGTTCGTCATCGGCGACGGAGCCAAGGTCACCGTGGTCAGCGTCCAGGACTGGGCCGACGACGCGGTGCACGTCTCCGAGCAGCACCTCAAGCTGGGCCGCGACGCCGCGCTGCGGCACACCGTGATCACCCTGGGCGGAGACCTGGTCCGCATCTCGCCGACCGCGACCTTCACCGACAAGGGCGGCGACGTCGACATGCTCGGCGTCTACTTCGCCGACGGCGGCCAGCACCAGGAGCACCGGCTCTTCGTCGACCACGCGGTGCCCAACTGCAAGTCGCGGGTCGGCTACAAGGGCGCGCTGCAGGGCGAGGGCGCGCACGCGGTGTGGATCGGCGACGTGCTGATCCGGGCCGCGGCCGAGTCCACCGACTCCTACGAGTTCAACCGCAACCTGGTGCTCACGCCCGGGGCGCGCGCGGACTCGGTGCCGAACCTGGAAATCGAGACCGGCGAGATCGAAGGCGCCGGCCACGCGAGCGCGACGGGAAGGTTCGACGACGAGCAGTTGTTCTACCTGCAGTCGCGCGGAATCGCCGAAGAAGCCGCCCGCCGCCTGGTCGTGCGCGGGTTCTTCCACGAAATCCTGGTGAAGATCGACGTCCCCGAGGTGCGCGAGCGCCTCGAAGCCGCGATCGAGGCCGAACTCGAAGCCGTCGGCGCCTGACGCCCTCCACCGCAGACTTTAGGAAACGAAGAATGGCTACCCTGGAAATCAAGGACCTGCACGCGTCGGTGACCACCGACGAAGGCGCCAAGGAGATCCTCAAGGGCGTCAACCTGACCATCCGGTCGGGCGAGACGCACGCGATCATGGGCCCGAACGGCTCCGGCAAGTCCACCCTGTCCTACGCGATCGCCGGCCACCCGAAGTACACGGTGACCTCCGGCGAGGTGCTGCTGGACGGCGAGAACGTGCTCGAGATGAGCGTCGACGAGCGCGCCCGCGCCGGCCTCTTCCTCGCCATGCAGTACCCGGTCGAGGTGCCCGGCGTCTCGATGTCGAACTTCCTGCGCACCGCGGCCACCGCGGTCCGGGGCGAGGCTCCCAAGCTGCGCCACTGGGTCAAGGAGGTCAAGGAGGAGATGGGCAAGCTCGGCATCTCCCAGGAGTTCGCCGAGCGCTCGGTGAACGAGGGCTTCTCCGGCGGCGAGAAGAAGCGCCACGAGATCCTGCAGCTGGCGCTGCTCAAGCCGAAGTTCGCGATCCTCGACGAGACCGACTCCGGCCTGGACGTCGACGCGCTGCGCGTCGTGTCCGAGGGCGTCAACGAGTACAAGGCGGGCAACGAGGTCGGCGTCATGCTGATCACGCACTACACCCGCATCCTGCGGCACATCACCCCGGACTTCGTGCACGTCTTCGCCGACGGCCGCATCGTCGAGTCCGGCGGCCGCGAACTGGCCGACGAGCTGGAGGAGAACGGCTACGTCAAGTACGTCGGCTCCGCCGAGCCAGCCAAGGCCTGACGTTCCCCGCGCCCCGTTCCCGACGACACCGAGAGAGAGGAGTTGGCTCGATGACCACCACGGCTTCGAACAGCCCGACCAACTCTGTTCCCCTTGACGTGGCGGCACTGCGTGCCGACTTCCCGATCCTGACGCGCACCGTGCGCGACGGGAAACCCTTGGTGTACCTGGACTCCGGAGCGACCTCGCAACGGCCGGTGCAGGTGCTCGACGCGGAACGGCGGTACGTGTTCACGTCGAACTCGGCCGTGCACCGCGGCGCCCACCAGCTGTCCGAAGAGGCCACCGACGCCTACGAATCCGCGCGCGCCAAGACCGCGGAATTCGTCGGCGCGGACCCGGAAGAGCTGGTGTTCGCCAAGAACGCGACCGAGGGCATCAACCTCGTGGCGTACGCGATGAGCAACGCCGCCACCGCCGGACCGGAAGCGGAGCGCTTCCGGATCGGCGAGGGCGACGAAATCGTCATCACCGAGATGGAGCACCACGCGAACCTCGTGCCGTGGCAGCAGTTGTGCCAGCGCACCGGGGCGACGCTGAAGTGGTTCAAGGTGACCGCCGAGGGCCGGCTCGATCTGTCCGACATGGACAATGTGATCACGCCGCGCACGAAGGTGGTCGCGTTCGCGCACCAGTCCAACGTGCTCGGCACGGTCAACCCGGTGGCCAAGCTGGTGGCCAAGGCGAAAGAGGTCGGCGCGCTGACCGTCCTCGACGCCTGCCAGTCCGTTCCGCACTTCCCGGTCGATTTCCACGCGCTGGACGTCGACTTCGCGGTGTTCTCCGGGCACAAGATGCTGGCCCCGTCCGGGATCGGCGTGCTGTACGGCCGGACCGAACTGCTGTCCGCGATGCCGCCGTTCCTGACCGGCGGTTCGATGATCGAGCTCGTCACGATGGAGCGCACCACGTTCGCCGCGCCGCCGCAGCGGTTCGAGGCCGGGGTGCCGATGACGTCGCAGGCGATCGGCCTCGGCGCGGCGGTGGACTACCTGTCCGCCATCGGGATGGACCGCGTCGCGGCGCACGAGCACGAGCTGGCCGCGGCCGCGATCGCGGGGATCAGCGCGATCCCGGGCGTGCGCATCGTCGGTCCGACCGACCTGGAGGACCGCGGCGCCACCGTCGCGTTCGTGATCGACGGCGTGCACCCGCACGACGCCGGCCAGGTGCTCGACAGCCTCGGCATCGCGGTGCGGGTGGGGCACCACTGCGCGTGGCCGCTGCACCGGGCGTGCTCGGTGCCCGCCACCGTGCGGGCGAGCTTCTACCTGTACAACACGCTGTCCGAAGTGGACGCTCTGGTCGCCGGGATCCGCGAGGCGCAGAAGTTCTTCGGGGTGGCCCAGGACGGGGCCGAGAAGTGAACCTGGAGAGCATGTACCAGGAGATCATCCTGGACCACTACAAAAACCCGCACGGGCGCGGCCTGCGCGATCCGTTCGACGCGGAGTCGTTCCAGGTCAACCCGACCTGCGGCGACGAGATCACCTTGCGGGTGAAGGTCAGCGACGGCAAAGTCGAGGACGTGTCCTACGACGGGCAGGGCTGCTCGATCAGCCAGGCGTCCGCGTCGGTCCTCACCGACCTGGTCGTCGGGCACACGGTCGACGAGGCGTTCACGACCATGGACGCGTTCGTGGAACTGATGCAGGGCAAGGGCAAGGTCGAACCGGACGAGGACGTACTGGAGGACGGCGTCGCGTTCGCCGGCGTCGCGAAGTACCCGGCGCGCGTGAAGTGCGCCCTGCTCGGCTGGATGGCGTTCAAGGACGCGGTGTCCAGCACCACCACAGGAGCTGAGAAGGCATGAGCGAAGAGACGGCCACCGACCCGCGCGAGGGGCGCACCGCCGCGGACCTGCCCGAGCAGTCCGCCGCCGTCCCCGCCGACATCGCCAAGATCGAGGACGTCGAGGAAGCGATGCGCGACGTCGTCGACCCGGAACTCGGCATCAACGTCGTGGACCTCGGCCTGGTCTACGACATCCGGGTCGAGACCGACAACACCGCGACGATCGACATGACGCTCACGTCCGCGGCGTGCCCGCTCACCGACGTGATCGAGGACCAGACGTCGGCCGCGCTGACGTCCGGCGGTCTCGTGAACGACTTCCGGATCAACTGGGTCTGGATGCCGCCGTGGGGCCCGGAGAAGATCACCGACGACGGTCGCGAGCAGTTGCGGGCGCTCGGGTTCACTGTCTGACGGTTTGTGCTTCGAGAAGGCCGCTCCCGGTTCGCCGGGGGCGGCTTTCGGCGTATCCGGGCTGGTGCTTTCGGGCGCTGCCGGGCGGAACGCCGGATTCTGTCGGGGGCGGGTGCTATTACTGGTCAATGACCGAACCCGACTCCGAATCCGTGCGTTCTTCCGAGGAAAGACCCAGCCGCGGCCTGGCCGTGGGAGCGGTGTCCGTGGCCGCGGTGAGTTTCTCGCTCGCGGTGCTCACCTGGCTGGCCTGGCTGCTGGTCCGGCCCCGGATGCTGACCGCCGGGGTGTATCCGCTCGTGGCCGAGGTGTTCGTCCTGGTGCTCGGTGCGTTGTGGTTCCTGGCGCTGCTGGCCGGGGTGCTCGCGGTGGTGCTGGGGCGGCTCGGGGGAGGACTGCGCTACGGCGGCGATCTGGCCCGCAAAGGCGCGCTGCTGGGCGGGCTGACGGTGGTGGTGGCGCTGGCCGGGACGGTCGCGTTCACGGTTAGTCCTGGGTTGATGCCTGCTTATGGGGATGTTGGGCGGCCGCTTAATTCGATCCTTCGGGAGTAGGGGTTGTATAACGGCCTATACGG
>NZ_JARACH010000083.1:0-37383 GCF_029087445.1 Amycolatopsis sp. La24 | reverse complement strand
GGGGTGGGGGTCCCGGTCTTGACCGAGTCCGGCGTGGACGGGGGTGGGGCGGCGTGGTGGTCGGCACCGTTCGTGCCTTGACTGGCGGGAGTGGAGCCCGGGCTGGGGTTTGTGCTGGTTGACGGGCTTGTGCTGCCACCGGGATTGGTGTTTGACCCGGGGTTCGGACTAGTGCTGGGGTTGGTGTTTGCCCCGGAGGGCGGGTTGGCGCTGGCTCCGGGGTTGGCGCCGGGGGACGGGCTGGTGCTGGTGCCTGGGTTGGTGATCGTGCTGGGCGACGGGTTGGTGCCGGGATCGGTGTTCGCGCCCGGATTCGGGGCGGAGTTCGTGCCCGGATTCGGGGCGGAGTTCGTGCCCGGATTGGTGCTCGGGTTCCCGGTGCCTGCGTTGGGACCGGTGTTGGGGTTTCCGGCACTTGCGTCGGGATTGGTGTTGGGGTTCCCAGCACCTGTGTTGGGACTGGTGCTGGGGTTTCCGGCGCTCGTGCTGGGACCGGTGGTGGGGTTTCCGGCGCTCGTGCCAGGGCCAGTGCTGTGGCCGCCATTCGTGCTGGGGTTCTGGTCGGGGGTGGGGCTGGTGGTGTTGCTCCCGCCCTGGTTTCCGGTGCTGGGGTCGCTGCCGGGAGGGGTCGAGCCGGTGGCGGGGGTGTTGTCGTTCGTGCTGCCGGACGAACCAGCGGGGTTGCTGCCGGGTGACTGCGGCGCGGGATTGCTGGCCGGGCCGTTCGCGGGAGCATTGCTGGTGGTGGGGTCGTTGGACGGGTTGTTCGCGGAGTTGGGGCCGCCCGTTGAAGGGGAATTGGCGCCGGGTGAGGTTGGGGTGTGGGAGCCGTTCGCTGAGCTTGAGTTGGTGGCGGGGTCTCCGGTCGACGGGTTGCCGTTCGTCGAGTGTGCGTCGGGTGTGGAGTTGGGCGTGCCGGGCGCGGAGTTCGAGGCATCGCCGGTCGTCGAGCCGTTGGGGGAGTTCTGGCTGCCAGGCGAGTTGCTGGCGGAGTTGGTGTCTGGGGAGGTGGAGTTGTTCTGGCCGACGCTGTGCGGGGCGTTGTTGCCGGAGTTGCTGGAACTATTAGCGCCGCCCGGGCCGGAGCTACCGGGGCCGTTGGCACCGCCAGAGCCACCGGCGCCGGTGCCGCCGGAGCCATGGGGATCGGAGTTGTTGGTGCCGCCGGAGCCGGAGCCGGAGCCACCGGAGCCGGTGCCACCAGGGCCGGTGCCACCGGAGCCATGGGAGCCGGAGCCGGTGCCACCCGGACCAGCGTCGCCAGGACCGGAGCCGCCCGAATCGCCAGGGCCGAGACCCCTCGGATCGCCGGATCCGCCAAGGCCGTTCGGGCCGTTGACCGGGTCCACCTTGATGTTCCCGGTCCCGCCCTCCCCGCCAGGGTCGTTCGGGCCCTTCCCCTCACCGCCACCACCGCCGCCGGTGAGTTTGTCGTGCAGGTTTTGGCCTGCGTGATGGGCGCCATGAGTCGCAGCGCCGCTGAGGCCGCCGTTCAGGGCGCCCCAGCCCAGGCTGTCCAGGTCTCCGCCGAACAAACCCGCGCCGGCCAGGCCGACTACTACCTCGGTCGCCGCTTCGACGCCGGCCGCGCCGAAGACGTTGTGGCCCCACTTGCCCAGGCCGCTGTGCGCGCCCGCGGCGAACGCGCCGCCGATCGCGCCCAGTGCGGCGTTCTGGCCGATTTGTTTCCAGTCGAAGCCGTCCCGGTTGCCCTGCGCGATTTGGATGAACTCGGCCAGCATCTCCTCCGCCGCCTCTTCCGCGGCTTCCTGCGCTGCCTCTCGCGCGACCCTCGACAGCAGGCTCATCAGGCGCGACATCAGCGAGCGTTCGATCTGCATCACCGCGGTCCGCCCGGCTGCCCAGATTCCCGGGATCAGCGGGGCGGTGAACGGGTTCGTCATCGCCCAGATCAGATCCGCTGCGGTGACTGCGATGGAGATGAGGATGCCGTATTTGGCGTTTTCCACATTCAACGCGTATTCGCGCAGGGCGGCGGCTTGCTGCTGCGCCCGGTAGGAGAAACCGGCGCCCATGGTGCTGAGTTTGTTGGCGTAGTCGGCGAAGTTGGTCGCCACCTCACCGCCCACATTGGACACTACCTGCTCCGCCAGCTGGCTGAAACCAGTGCCAGCGGCGGAAATCTCCTGCGCGACCTGATCCCACTCGGCGGCCAGCTCGCGGGCTTTGTCCTCGTCGCCCTGCGGCCAGGCGTCGCCCGCGATGATGTAGAACACCCAGTTCAGGCTGGGGTCCACCATGAGACTCATCGCGGGCGCACCTCCTTAGCGCGAATAAATCAGGAAACGGGTTCTTCCGGGGTGACCGGCGGCTGGGCGGGGATCGACTTCGCGGGTTCCCAGAGTTCAGCGGGCTCCAAAGGGTGCGTGACTTCGCCCTCGACCGCGTCCACCGGCTTTTGCGAGCGGACGAAGACGGTCGATTCTGTCGGCTGCAGCGGGGTCACGACCTTGTGCTGAACCGGGCGTCCGATCGACAGGTGCTTCAAGCGCGGTTCCTCGTCAGGCAACGGTTCCTGGCCGCGATCCGGAATCCGGGCCCGGACGCTCTTCGCCGCGGTCCAGCCGCCGTCTTCGGCTTCCGGGGATTTGCCCAGCACCCTGTTTTGGATTCGCACGCCGCGCCGGTACTCGGTCGGAGGGGTGTCCGAACCGTCGCCGGGGTCGGACTTGGTGACCTTCTCGTGCAGGTCGGTGAAGTTCTTGAACAGGGCATTCGACCCGTCGAAAGCACCCTGGTCGGCCTCGCGGAACGACGTCGCCATGTCGCCGATCGCGTCGCGGGTCGCCTCCACCGCCAGTGCCCACGCGTTGATGCCGTTGTAGATCTCGGCCGCCGACTGGATGTGGGTTTTCGAGAATTCGTTGCCGTTCTTGTCATTCCCGGCCGCGTCCTGGATCCGGCTGGGGTTCGCCAGGCTTTGCACCCGCTGGGCCAGCGTGCGCAGTTCGGCGCTCTTGCCGTCGAAGCCGTCGCGGCCTCCGTCCAGGCCGTCGGCGTCGACGAAAAATTGGTCGGTCACGGCAGGTTCCCTTCGTCGAATCCCGGCACCCGCGCCGAGAACAGGGCGTTGACGTCCACTTTTCCGCTCATCAAATCCTCCGCGGAAATGCCCGGCGGCAGCATGGGGGCCATCATTTCCGCGGCCGCGGCGACGGATTTCTGCCGGGCGGCGGAGACGGTCTGCACGATCACCGAGGCCAGTTCGGCGGGAGCCATGCGTTTGTACGCGCTGGTGGGAAAGGAAAGTTCGGTCAATTCGCCGGTACGGCCGACGGTCGCGGTCACCTCGCGGCGAGCCGAAGTGACGGTACTGGTGGCGGTTTCGACGTCCTGGCGGGCTTGGTCGAAATGGTCGCGCTGGTGCTGGTAAGCGGCCATCGCGTCCTCGAGCATCTTTTCGTAGTGCGTGCTCATCGGGTCTCCTCCCGAGGGGTCAGCCGACCGAGGCGAGGCCGGGCCCGAGGGCCATGGCACCGGTGTCGGACGGGCGGATGCCGCGCAGGTCGGCGGCGGCGAGCGTGCGGGACGCGGCGGCGGCCGACAGCGTGCGGGCCAGTTCGTGCGCGGCGAAGGCGGTGTGGTCGGACGCGGCGGACAACTCGTGGGCCAGGGCGTCGCGGACGTCGGCGGGGACCTCGTGGCCGCGGCGGACCAGCAACCGTACGGCGATCTCGGCGAGTTCGTCCACTGTGTACTCGCCGAGTTGCCAGCCGTACGGCAACGCGTCGCGCAGGGTGGGCAGTTGCGCGAGCAGTTCGCCGACGCGGTCGCTTTCGCCGGTGAACACCACGACCGGGTCGGCGGGGCGGCGGGCGATCATTTCGGACAGCGCTTCCAGGGCTTCGATACCAGGGGTGTGCGGCGAGGTGTCCCAATCGCCGTCCAGGTCGACGACCAGGGTGCCGCCGGAAGCGTCCTCCACGGCGGCCCGGACGAGGTGTTCGGCTTGGCCGGGCCATTGCGGGGAAAGCTCTTCGGCGAGGTTGCGGTGCACCAGCTGGCCCATCGGAGCCATGCCGAATTCGGAGAGGATTTGCGCGTACAGTTTCGCGTACTCCGACCGTCCGGTGCCGCGTTTGCCGCTGATCACCAGGTTGGCCTGGTGGCCGAGCGGTTGCCGTTCGTGGGTGAGCCGGCCGAGTTTGAGCAGCAGCCGTTCGGCGTTCTCTCGCACCGATTTCTGGCCGACCAAGCCGCTGAGGCGTTTCCAGCCCGCGCTGGTCGAAACCGCGGCGGCGGGATCGGCGGTGACCGAAACCGTTGACTTCGCGGCCGAAGGCAGTTGCGCCAGCTCGGCCTGAAGATCGTCGGCGGTGAGGCGGTTCAGCTCGATGTCTTTGGACGGCGGGTAAAGCGCCAGCCGCGACGCCTGGTTGTTCACCATCGCCTCGAACAGCTTGCGCGCGACACGACCGTTGCCGAACGTCGAGTTCTTCGGCACCCGTTCGAAATACTCGCGCAGCGCGGCGAGCGCGTCGTCGGTCATTTCGTAGTAGTGCTTGCGGGTCAGGCCGGTCGTGATGGTGACCAGTTCGTCGACGCTGTAGTTCGGGAATTCGATGGTGCGCGTGAACCGCGAAGCGAGACCGGGGTTCGACTGCAGGAACTGTTCCATCTGCTCGGAATAGCCCGCGACGATCACCACCAGCGAATCGCGCTGGTCCTCCATGATCTTCATCAGCGCGTCGATGGCTTCCTGCCCGAAGTCCGGGCCGGAACCGCCGGTCGGCGCGCTCAGCGTGTACGCCTCGTCGATGAACAGCACCCCGCCGACGGCCTTCTCGACGACCTCGGTCGTCTTGATCGCGGTGGACCCGATGTACTGGCCGACCAGGTCCTGGCGGGCCACCTCGATCATGTGCCCCTTCGACAGGATCCCGAGTTCGGCGAGCACCGTGCCGTACAGCCGGGCGACCGTCGTCTTGCCCGTGCCGGGCGGGCCCGCGAACACGAGATGCCGCGACATCGGCGGCATCGGCAGGCCCATCCGCTCGCGCATCTGCGACATCTTGATCAGGTTGATCAGGCCGGTGACTTCCTTCTTCACCCCGGCGAGCCCGACCAGCGCCTCCAGATCGCCCAGCGGGCCTTCGAGCACCTCTCCGGCGGCCTCGCTCACGGTCTGATCGGCGGTCGCGAAGTCACCCGGCGGACTGGCGGGCACCGGCTCAGCAGTCCGGGCGGAATCGGTGCTCAGGTTGTCCACGTCCGCGTGCTCGCCGCTCACGAGTTCGCCCGACGCGTCGTTGACCACGCAATCGCGGATGCTGACCGGTTCGGTGGTTTCCACGTGGAAGCCGTCCTCGCCCGCACCGAGGATCTCGCATTCGGTGAACGACGCCTGAGCAGCGACGTACACGCCGTTGCCGCGCGCATTGCGCACCCGGCAGCGGGAAGCGGTCAGCGTCGTACCCACGGTGATTCCGTCCCCAGTGGAATCGATGATCTCGCAGTCCTGCAAGGAGATTTCCGCAGTACCGCCAAGGTGCAGACCGCCGCCGCGCACCTGCACCGACTTCGCCGAGGACGGCGCGCCGCTAGCGAACGAGACCGCCTTGTCGGAGGTCGAATCGACTCGAAGGTCGGCCACGGTCAGCCGGGCGTCCTCGGTGACCTGCACCCCGGTTTCCCGGCCGGTGTCGATGGAGGCGTCCGCGAGGTCCAAGGTGGACTGTCCGGAAAGGACGATCCCGACGCCGCTGTCCGGCGTCATCCGCAGCCCGCCGACGGTCACCGCGGCGTCGGCGCTGACCGACATCGCAGTGTGCGTCGAGCCCCGCACGGTCGCGCGTTCGAACCGCGGTCGCGCCTGATCGTCGACCAGGATCGTGACCGGTGAACCTTCAAAGGTGCAGTCCACGAACTGCGGCGCGGCGGCTCCGGTGGCCTGCACCGCGTTCGCACCTGCCCCGGCGAACACGCACTCGCGCAGCAACGGCTCGGCGGACGCGGCGATGTGCGCGGCCTGCATCGGCGCCGAACGGAACTGCGACGACGCGACGGAAACCCGGCCCTTGCTGGTCACGTACAGGTCGACATTCGCGCTGTCCCGCACGGTCAGCCCGGTGATCGTCGCGCGCCCTTGCTGCTCCACGACCATCGCCGGTTTCTGCGCGCCGACGATCTCGCACTGCTCGACAATCGCGACCGCTTCGCCGTTGACGCACATCCCGTTGCCCGCCGCGCCCCGCACCACGCAGCGGCGCAGCAGCACCGAACCGGTCTCGGCCACCACAACGCCGGACGACGCGGCGTCGACGATCTCAGTGTCCTCAATGGCCGATTGCACCGGCGACGCGACCACGACCCCGGCGCCGCCGGTGCTCGTCACCGTGCAGCCGCGCAGCGCGAGCGAACCCTCCAACCGGGCCAGCAGCGTCGCCCACGATGTCCCGGACAGCCGACAGCCGTCCAGCGCTGCCTCGCCGCGCACGACGTCCACCGTGACCAGCTGGTCGTCGACGCCGGTGAGGACGAACCCGCTGAGCTGCACCGCCTCGGCGTTCGCGACGAGCACGCTCCCGGTGTTCGCCACGATTTCCACGGTGCCCGCGCCCTGTTCGGCCACCAGCGACACCATCCGGTCCACCACGAGGTTTTCCTCGTACCGGCCGGGGTGCACGCTGATCGTCGCCCCCGGCTGCGCCTGCGCCAGCGCCGCGCCGATGGTTCCGAAGGCACCCGGCCGGTCGCCGCCGACCACGAGCAGCTGTCGGTTCATCGTCTCCGCCTCTCCGCACTCACGCCAGGCCCGGGAGCGCCCCGAACCGCTCCGCGGCCTGCTCGTCCATCACGGTCCGGACCAGGTCCTCGCCCGCTTCCGCCCACGTCTGCACCGTCTGCCGGAGCGAGTTCATGGCCAGCTCGTCCAGCGAAGCCCGGTCGTTCGCCACCCGTCCGGTCTCGTCGATCTCGCTCGCGGTCAGCTCCCGCAGCAGCACCGCGCCGCGCGCACCGGCGGCCGGTTTGCGCGTTTCCAGCACCTTGAAGCTGGTCCCCGGCACGAACAGGACGCGGTTTTCGACGCCGCCCTCGCTCGGTTCCAGCAATTTGGTGCGCCGTCCGGTGATCGACCACACCAGCACGTCCGTCTCCCCGTCCACTGTGGACGAGGGTTGGGTCAGCGCGTTGAGGAAACCCCATTCGGTCAGCACTTTCCGCCCGTCCAGCAGCGGCCACACCGGCGGCGGCAGCTCGGTGGCGAAGGTCGCCGGACCGCGGTGCGAGGGCAGCCTGCTCAGCCCCGCCACGACGCACCGGGCGACCGGGACGTGCGGGCCGTTCGCGCCGCGCCGCAGTCCCGCGTCGATCGTCGATCCCTTGGGGGACAGGTAAAGCTGCACGGCCACCGCGTCGGTCAGCACCTCGGCCGAGGACGACGTCGACAGCACGCCTTGGAATCCCGGGTGCTCGGACAGGATCCGCGCGACCGTGTTCGACATCAGGCCGTATTCCGCGCCGAGCGATTTACGGAGCCACTGGCGTTCCTTGTCCGCGCCGCGTTTGGGCAGCAACGCGGTCGATTCCGCACCTGGGGTTTCCTGGAAACGCAGCTCTGCCGGGGCTTTCGCCGGTTTCGGTGCGGGCTCCGCTTTGACCGCGGGTTCCGGCTGGTCCGAAGTGGACACCGGAGTCGCGGGCTTGGCGACCGGTGGTTCGACGGGCTTGGCCGGTGCGACGTCGGCCGGGGCGAGGTGCGTGAGCGGCTTCGCGGCCGGAGGAGCGGCGGAGACCTTGACCGGGGGCTCGGCGGGAGTTTCCGCCGGAGCAGCAACCGGAGCAGCAACCGGAGCAGCAACGGGAGCAGCCGGAGCAGCGATCGCCCCGGGAACCTCCGTCGGCGCGGCAATACCCAACGCCGCCGGAGCCGCCGGCAGATAAGCCGCCGGAGCAGGCGCAGCCACCACCGGCACCGGATGTCCGGACTCGATCGCGTCCAACGCCCGCGCCACCACCCGCGGCCGAGCACGCTCCGCGAGCAGCGCCGCAGCAGGCAGCACCCGGCTCATCCGGCGAGTCTGCTCGTCCAGCCGCGCCAGCAAATCCTCCGCCAGCAACCGCATCCGCGAGGCCGAGCCCTCGTCCGCCGCGTCAAAGGTCAGATTGTGCACCGCGGCATCGAGGCCGATCTCGCGGATCGCGGCCGACGAAGGACCGTCCTGCGGCGGACGCACCAGCAGGCCGGACTGCACGACCTCGACCACCGCGTCCGGCGAGTACCAGTACACCGCCGGAGAGACCTGGTCGAGTCCGTGGATCGGCGGACGGTGCGACAGCAGCTGAGGCAAGACGGAATCCGAGCCCGGTTCGTAGCCGAGTTCGGTGGTGAACGGACGCCAGCCGAGCCGTCCGTCGTACAGCACCGTCCGCAGGGTCGGCAGCTGTGGCGAACCGACCGGCACGCCCGCGTAGAACGCGACCGGCTTGCCCAGCAGATCGGCCAGCGCCTGCCCGATCGCGGCCTCGCCGGGCACCTGCATCGGGCCGTACTGGACGAACCGCGCCTTGGCCCGCACCTTCTCCGGCAGCTGCACCCACAGCCGGGCCGCGTCGTCCAGCGCCAGCGGCGGGCAGCCGGGGCAGCCCAGCACGATCGTCATGGTGTCGTGCTGGGCGGGCATCCGGGAGATCAGCGCGCGGCGGTGGTGCCGCTGGGGCGCGTCGAAGCCGACCGGACGGACCCACAAGCCGCCCGGCAGCGGTTCGGCGACGCCGCGCGAGCTCGTCGGGGTCAGCTCGGCGGCGATCCCGGAATCCCAGGCCGGGCGCGGGAACCGCTTCGCCTCCCACGTCGGCGGACGGCCCGGCCGGAACCGCACCCAGCCGCCGCCGCGCCCGGCGTGGACGAACAGCGCGCCGCCCGCGCTCGGGATCACCGACCCGTCCGGCGCGAGCACCGGGCGGTTGATCCGCTCGGCCAGCCACTGCCCGGCCAGCGCGGTGGTCTCGCGCGAACGGCCGCCGATCACCAGCCGCACGCCGCGCCGGCGCCGGGGGAGCGCCTTGGCGACCGATTCCCACATCGTGATCGGCGAATCCACCGGCAGGTCGACGACCACCAGGTCGTGGTCGGGATCGGCGGCGACGCCGAGCGCGAGCGACTGCGCCTCGCCGGTCATCCCCTCGGCGAGGTGCACGACCAGGGCGTTGCCCACGGTCTTCTTCTCCAAAGCGCCGTCGTCGCGCCGGATCAGCGAGAGTTCCATGGCTGTCCTCCTTCCGCTCAGGCCCGTCGGCCGACGGCGGGCGCCGCCCCGCCGGTGTGGTGCGCGATCAGCCCGTACACGAAGAACCCGACCGCGATCAGCAGTCCGAGGACGAGCCCGACCAGCAGGCCCACCCAGGCCCTCCGCGCGGGCACGTCGAGGTGGCTCGCGTCGCCGAGCACCAGCGCCGACGTCATCCGCCCGATCAGGAACGAATACGCCTCGACGTGGTCCTTCTGCGTCTGCACCATGGCACCTCTCCTTCGCTTATTCGGTGAGCCCGACAGCCCACGCGTAGACGCCGAACAGCTGCAGCAGGATCGGGATCATCGCCACCGCGCTCAGCGTTTCCAGCCAGTTCGCCAGATGCCCCCAGATCGGCAGCAGCCGCCGCGGCGGCGGGCGCAGCATCGCCAGCAGGAGCAGGAAGAACACCAGGCACAGCCCGGCGAGGCAGGCGCCCCGCCACTGCGCGGGCAGCGGCTGGATCAGCGCCAGCCCGAGCAGCACCAGGCCGATCGCGCCGGCGACGGCGAGCGGAACCCGCTGCCACCCGCCCAGCAGCGCCCGCGACCGCATCAGCACCGCCGCGGACACCAGCCCGCCGAGAAGGGCCGGGAACAGCCCGTGGCCGACCAGGAACGGGAAGCAGCCGACGAAAACGGCCGTGGCGGCGAGACAGGCGATGGTGAGGTAGCCGTCGGCGTACCCGGTCTGGTGCACCATCTGCGCGGCCGGCATCGGCTCGATGTCGTACTGCAGTTCGCCGGCCGAACGCGGCAGCTGCGGACCGCGGATGCGGGCGAACCGGATGCCGATCCGCGGCGCGAACACCATCAGCCCGACCAGCACGAACGACACCAGCCCGGCTGCCTGCTCGGTGGTGAACCCGGCGCCGAGGTGCAGCCACAGCGAGATCGCCCCGGCCAGCCCGGTCGCGACCACCGCGCCGAACGGCACGAACGGGATGGCGTGCGACCAGGCGGCCCGTCCGCCGAGCACCAGACCGCCGGCCAGCGCGAAGGCCAGGCAGCCGGTCAGGATCGGCGTGCCTTGGAGGTCGAACGCCGGCTCGAGCCCGGCCACCGCGACCGCGCCCGCGAGGAACGCGAACCCGCAGCCGCCGAGCCCGAGCAGGGCCAGCAGGGCCTTGTCGTCCGAACGCACCCCGGTCGCCACGGCCGCGACGAGCAGCCCGAGCGACACCACGCCGCCGCCGATCGCGCTCAGCCCGGACGAACCCGGGTAGAGCAGCACTTTGGCCAGCACGACGAGGGAGAAGATCGCGAACCCGAGGAACAGGCCGCGGTTGAACTCGGGGCGCCAGCGGCCGGGGTGGCGGCTCACCGCGGTGGCCATGCCGTCCGCGATGTCGTCGAAGTCCAGTTCCGGCAACGGATCCGCGCGAGGGCGCAGGTGGAATTCCTCGCCCTCCTTCCAGTCCAGCGACTCCGGCGTGCCGGACGCGTCGAGCGGTTCCTCGCCGAGCCGCTGCAGCACCCAGGCCTCGCCGAGGTCCTCGCGGCCGCCGGTGTGCTCCAGCAGCACCGGCAGCAGGCTGGTCAGCGGGACGGACATCGGCACCGCCAGATCCGCCCTGCCCTGCGGCCCGTACACGGTGATCCGGCACAGTTCGCCGGTCGACGCGGTCATCGCACGCCTCCTTCGGTCGTCGCGAGCGGGGACCAGCCCTCGCCGGCCCGTTCTTCTTCCGCGATCGCGGTCTGCACGAGCTTCACGCCGCGGCGGGTGACCAGCTGCGCGCGTCCGGCGGGCAGCGGGCGCGGCGCCGCCTCGCCGAGGAATTTGCCCTCCTCCTTGGGGTAGGAGAACACCACGCCCGGGCTGCCGAGCTCCCAGATCCGGCGGACCACCGAATCGCTCAGCGCCCGCATCGCGCCCGAGGTGCTGCGGCTGAGGATCAGGTGGAACCCGATGTAGGAACCCTGCGACAGCAAGGACAACAGCGGTTCCAGGGGCGAGCCCATGCCGCTGGTCAGCAGCTGGTAGTCGTCGACCACGAAGAACAGCCGCGGGCCGGTCCACCAGTCGCGGCGCTTGAGCCGGTCCGCGGTGATGGTCTGGTCCGGCACCCGCGGCGTGAGCGAAACGCTGGCCTGCTGCGCCAATTCCTGCAGTGCCTCGGTGGTGGTCGCGTACCCGACGCGGTAGGCCTCGGGCACTTCGGCGTCGAGCTGGCGGCTCGGGTCGGCCAGCACGATCTTCGCCTCGCTCGGCGAGTAGCGCGTCAGGACCGACCGCAGGACGACCCGCAGCAGGTTGGTCTTGCCGGTTTCGTTGTCGCCGAAGGCAAGCAGGTGCGGAGTGGCCGCGAAATCGTGCCACACCGGCAGCAGCCGCTGCTCGTCCTGGCCGAGCGCGATCCGCAGGTCGCCGTCCGGCGCGGGCAGCTGGGCCATCGGCAGTTTCGCGGGCAGCAGCCGCACCGCCGGGGCCGGCGCGCCCGGCCAGAACAGGTGGACCTCCTCGGCGACCGCCTTGGCCGCCGCGGCGAGGTCGTCGGTGTTCCCGCTGCCGTCCATCCGCGGCAGCCCGGCCAGGAAATGGAGTCCGTCCGGGGTCAGGCCGCGGCCCGGCTGGTTCGGCACCGTTTTCGCCTTGCGGGAGCCGATTTCCGACTCCATCGGATCGCCGAGCCGCAGCTCGAACCGCGTCTGCAGCAGGTCGCGCAGGTACGGCCGGATCTCCGACCAGCGGGTCGCGCCGATCACCACGTGCACGCCGAACGACAGGCCGCGCGAGGCCAGTTCGCCGATCTTCTGTTCCAGGTCGCTGTAGTCGTTCTTGAGGCTGTACCAGCCGTCGACCACCAGGAACACGTCGCCGAACGGATCCTCGATCTGGCCCTTGCGGCGCAACGCGCGGTAAGCGTCCATGGATTCGATGCCGTGCTCGGAGAACAGCGTCTCGCGGCCTTCCATGACCTGCGAGATTTCCTCGATGGTCCGGACGACGCGGTCGCGTTCGAGGCGGGTGGCGACCGAACCGACGTGCGGCAGCCCGGACAGCGACATGATCCCGCCGCCGCCGAAGTCCAGCCCGTAGAACTGGACCTCCTGCGGGGTGTGCGTCATCGCCAGCGCCAGCACGAGTGTGCGCAGCAGCGTCGACTTGCCGGTCTTCGGCCCGCCGACCACCGCTACGTGCCCGGCCGCCGACGACAGGTCGGCCGTCAGCAGCTCGCGAACCTGCTCGAACGGCCGGTCGATCATCCCCATCGGCACCCGGAGCTTGCCCCAGTGCGCCGGGTCGGCCACCGCCATGCCGCGCACCGGGTCCGGCGTGACGCTCGGCAGCAGCGAGTCCAGGCTCGGCGATTCGGCCAGCGGCGGCAGCCACACCTGGCGCGCCGCCGGGCCCGCGCCGGTCAGCCGGTCGATGAACGCGTCGGCGAGCGTCGGCCCGCCCGGCACGGCGGCTTCGAGAGCGTCCACATCGGACTGTTTCTCGGCCGGTTCCGGTTCGTCGTCGCGGATGATCAGCTTGGCGGGCCGGGCCTCGGTGCGGAACGGGACGACCTCGCGGCTCACGCGCGCGGCGTCCACGTGCGTTTCGCCGTTGCCCGCGGGGACCGGACCGGAGACGTAAGCGGCCTTGAACCGCACCAGGTTCGTGGTGTCGATCTTCAGGTAGCCGTTGCCCGGTTCCGGCGGCAGCTCGTACGCACTGCCCGCGCCGATCACGCTGCGGGACTCCATCGAGGAGAAGGTGCGCAGCGCGATCCGGTACGACAGGTGGCCTTCGACGCGGTGGATGCGGCCCTCGTCCAGCCGCTGCGAGGCGAGCAGCAGGTGCACGCCGAGGCTGCGGCCCAGCCGTCCGACCGAGACGAACAGCTCCATGAACTCCGGCTTGGCGCTCAGCAGTTCGGAGAACTCGTCCACCACCAGGAACAGCGTCGGCATCGGAGCCAGCTGTTCGCCGGCCGCGCGCGCCTTTTCGTATTCGTACAGTGACGGGTAGCCGCTCGCGCGCAGTTGTTCCTGCCGCCGCACCATTTCGCCGTTGAGCGAGTCTTGCATGCGGTCGACCAGCGGCAGTTCGTCGGCGAGGTTGGTGATCGTCGCCGAGGTGTGCGGCAGCCGGTCCATGCCGAGGAACGTCGCGCCGCCCTTGAAGTCGACGAGCACGAAGTTGAGGATCTCCGACGAATGCGTCGCGGCCAGCCCGAGCACGAGCGTGCGCAGCAGCTCCGACTTCCCCGAACCGGTCGCGCCGATCAGCATCCCGTGCGGGCCCATCCCGCCCTGCGCGGATTCCTTCAGGTCCAGCTCGACGATCTCGCCGTCCTCGGTCACGCCGATCGGCACCGACATCCGGGCCCGCTGCGCCGACCTCGGCCGCCACTGGCCCGGGATGTCGAAGGTGTGCACGTCCTTGATGCCCAGCAACGCGGTCAGCCCGAAATCGCTTTCCAACGGCTGATCGGCGATCTCCAGCGTGCCGCTGGTCCTTTTCGGAGCGAGCAGCCGGGCGAGGCCCTCGACCTGGGTTACCGACAGCTCGTCGCGGGTCGCCGATCCGACGCCGCTTCCCGCCGGGAACTCGACCAGATCGTCCTTGGTGGTCAGCCGCAGCACCTTGGGGCCGCCCGGGAGCGTGCCGGTGACGTCGAGCAGCACCACGTTGCGCAGTCCCGCGCCGACCAGCCGCGAGGACTCCGGGATCGTCGCCAGGTGCGCGACGACCACCACGAACGGTTCGGTCGTCGTCGGCCCGACGGTCTTGTCGTGGTCGTCGCGGTCGGCGACGTCCGGGCCGAGGAGGTCCATCAGCTCGTCGTGGTCGGCGGCGAGCAGCCGGAGCGGGCCCGCCGCGTCGCGCAGGGTCGGATGGTTGTTGTGCGGCAACCACTTCACCCAGTCCCACTGCGCCTGCGCGGCTTCCGTGGTGAGCACCGCGAGCCGCAGCTCGTCCGGCGAATGGAAGGCGACCAGCTGCGCGAGCATCGCCCGGACCAGCCCGACGGCCGCGTCCGGGTCGCCGTCGAACTCGACGCTGGTGAAGCTGCGCAGCCCCACCGCGGTCGGGATGCCCGACAGCGTGCGGTAGGTCTCGGTGAACCGGCGCAGCGAGATCGCCGACAGCGGTTCGAGGTCCTCGATCGGCTTGGTCACCGGCGGCACCAGTTCGAGCGCCGACTGCTGCGTGCCGAGCCCGATCCGCACCCGCGCGAAGTCCTCGTGGCTGATCCGGCGCTCCCACAGCCGCGGCCCCATCGCGAGCGACCACAGCGAGTCCGGGGACGGGTTGTTCCAGGCCACCGCGTGCCGCTGCTCCTCGGCGGTCGAACGGGCCCGCTCGCGGACCTGCCCGATGTAGCGCAGGTAGTCCCGCCGCTCGGCCTGCATCTTGCGCTTGCGCTCGGCGGCCGCGCGGGACAGCTGCCCGAGGCTCATCGCGATCATGGACACGCCCATGCCGCCGCCGATCACGTAGGTGAACGGCGAACTGCCCGCGACCCCGGAGAACGCCAGCACCATCACCAGCGACCCGATGGCCATCGGCAGCATCATCAGCAGCGAGTTGAAATCGCGCGCCGCCGGTTCCGCCATGACGGGCGGTTCCTGCAGTTCTTCTTGCCCCTCGGGCATTTCCGGACCCGCCGCGCGCGGGCCCCGCTTGACGGTTTCCGTGCTCATTCGAGCACCCCCGGAGAGCTGCGGTGCCTGCCCCAGGCTGAATCGTCCTGCCGGAGCAGGTCGGCCATGGTGCGTTCCTCTTCTTCCTCGGTCTCTTCGTCCGCCTCGTCCGCTTCGGGCTCCAGGGGTTCTGGTGCGTCGCCGCAGGTGGGCAGCTCGTCAGGCAGGATTTCGGCCGGTCCGCCGCGGACCCGCTGGTAGGTGCCGAGCGCTTCGTCGGGCCGCCACGGTTCGTCGGTGCGCTGGACGTGGTCGGTGGTGATCTCCTCGGCCCGGTCCTCTGCCGGCGCGGTGACCGGCAGGAGAGCGGGGAGGAAGTCGGCGGTGCCTACGTCCCAGGCTGAGATGTCCTCGTGGTCGAGGGGTTGGACCACGGCAATCCGCACGCTCTCGTCTTCGGGGGTCGGTGCGGTTCCCCAGCCGGTGTTCGCGGGTGTGTCCACAGTGGACTGCGGAAGCCAGGATCGCCGGGCCTCGCTCAGCATTTCGGCCGCGTCGGGACGTTCGGCTGGAGGCTTTGTGCTGTTGCCTGGGGTGTTCAGCGGGACTACCGGGATGGCGGCTCCCGGGGTTTGGTCCGCCCCGTCGGCTGTGGTGCTCAGGGCGCTGGAGTTCCCGATGCCGACGGGCGTGGCGGGTCGGTGGTCGCTTGCCCAGCTGGTTGAGGTGCTGGGAGGGGTTTCGCCTTGTGCGCTGGGGTTTCCGATGCCGACCGGTGTGGCTGGCGTCCAGGGTTGCCGGACGTCGCCGAGGAGCCCGGCGGAGTCGGGTCGTTCGGCGGCGGGCGTGTTCGCTCCGCTGCCCGCATTGCCGGGCGGGACCATCGGCATGCCCGGTCCTTGGGCTTGCTTCGCCCCGTCGGCCGTGCTCGGGGCGCTGGGATTGCCGACGCCGCCGGGTTGCCGGTTGTTTGCCCAGTCGGCTGAGGTGTTCGGGGCGCTGGGGTTCCCGAGGCCGACGGGTGTGGCGGGTTGCTGGTCGTTTGCCCAGCTGGTTGAGGCGCTGGGCGGGGTTTCGCCTTGTGCGCTGGGGTTTCCGATGCCCACCGGCGTGGTTGCTGCCCACGGTTCTTGGACGTCACCGAGCATCCCGGCGGAGTCGGGTCGTTCGGCGGCAGGCGTGTTCGCTCCGCCACCGGCACCGCCCGGCGGGACCATCGGCATGCCAGGCTCTTGAGCCTGCTGGTTCTTCGCCCAGTCCGCCGCTTCGCTCGGCGGGGTATCCCCGAACGCGCTCGGGTCGCCGACGCCGCCGGGCAGATCGGCCGTCCACGGCTCCTGCACGTTGCCGAGCAGTCCAGCCGAATCCGGACGTTCCGCGGCAGGGGTGTTCAGTCCGCTGCCGCCGCCCATTCCGCCTGGAGGGATCATCGGCGGGGTTCCGCCGCTGGGGGCCTGCCCGTGGTTGCTGACGGAGCCGGGGATCTTCGGCAGGTTGCTTTCGCCGAGGCCCTTCACTCCCGGTCCGGCTGGTTCCTCGCCGCCGGGGCCGCTGATGGCAGCTGGCGGCGGGGCCCATTCGGCTGAGCTGAGCGGTGGGGTGTCGCCGTGTGCGTCGGGGTTGCCGATGCCCTCTGGCGGAGCGCTTACCCACGGTTTCTTGATGTTGCCGAGCAGTCCGGAGGAATCCGGGCGTTCGGCGGAGGGCGTGTTGAGGCCGCTGCCGCCGCCCATGCCGCCCGGCGGGACCATCGGTGGCGTTCCCGAAGCCGGAAGCTGTTGCTGCTCGTGGTTGCTGACCGGATCCGGCATCTTCGGCAGGTTGCTCTCGCCGAGCCCCTTCACTCCGGGCCCGGCTGGTTCCTCGCCGCCGGGACCGTTGACGCCCGGTGCTCCGCCGCCGGGACCGCCGACGGCAGATGGCGGCGGGGCCCATTCGGCCGAGCTGAGGGGTGGGGTGTCGCCGTGTGCGTCGGGGTTGCCGATGCCCTCCGGCGGAGCGCTTACCCACGGCTTCTTGATGTTGCCGAGCAATCCAGACGAGTCTGGGCGTTCGGCGGAGGGCGTGTTGAGGCCGCTGCCGCCGCCCATGCCGCCGGGCGGGATCATCGGCGGGGTTCCGCCGCCGGGGACCTGCTCGTGGTTGCCGACCGGATCCGGCATCTTCGGCAGATCGCTCTCGCCGAGGCCCTTGATCGCGCCCGGACCGGAGTCGCCGGGGCCGCCGACGCCATCGCCGGGGCCGCCGAGGCCGTTGGTGCTGGGTCCGCCGACGCCTCCGCCGCTCGCGCCAGGAGGCGGAGCCCACTTGGCCGAGCTGAGCGGCGGGGTGTCGCCGTGTGCGTCGGGGTTGCCGATGCCGTCCGGGGGAGGGCTCACCCACGGTTTCTTGATGTTGCCGAGCAGCCCGGACGAGTCCGGACGTTCCGCCGACGGCGGGTTCAGCCCACCGCCGCCGCCCATGCCGCCCGGCGGCATCATCGGGATGCCGCTGCCGCCCGGCGTCTGGTTGCCCGGCGGGGTGTTGAGGCCCGGCGGCAGATGCGCCGGGTTGAGCGCGTTGTTCGCCAGGTTGCCGCCGGCATCGCCCGGCGGGGCGGGGATCGAAGGCGGGTTGACGTGCCCGGATCCGCCGGAGCTGCCCGGGGGAGCGGGGATCGAAGGCGGGTTGACGTGCCCCGACCCGCCCGAGCTGCCCGGCGGGGCCGGGATCGAAGGCGGGTTGACGTTCCCGCCCAGGTTGTTGCCCGAGGCCCCGGGCGGCGGCGGGATCGAGGGCGACTTGAGGTTGTTCCCTCCCGTCGAATCGCCCGGCGGCGCGGGAATGGCCGGCGGCTTGACCGACGGCTGCTTCACGTTGTTCCCGCCGACCCCGTTGGGCGGCGGCGGAATGGAGGCAGCGTTCACCGGCGGCGGCGTGCCGTTGCCCCCGGGACCGTTGAGGTCGCCGGGCGGAGGCGGCACCATGGCGTTCTTGATCGGCGGCGGCACGTTGTTCCCGCCGGGACTGTTCCCGCCGGGACCGTTCACGTCCCCGGGCGGAGGCGGCACCATCGCGTTCTTGATCGGCGGCGGCACATCGCTCCCGCCAGGACCGTTCACGCCGTTCGGCGGCGGCGGAATCGCGGCCTTGTTCACCGGCGGCGGAGTGCCGTTGCCACCGCCCGGAGGCGGGGACACCGGCGGCGGCTTCGGGGTAGGCGGCGGCTGCGTCACCGGAGGCGGCGGAGGAGAAGCCGGCGGCGGGGGAGGAGCAGTCACCGGCGGCGGTGGCGGCGGCGGTGTGGGCGGTGGCGGCGGAGCAGGCGGTGGCGGGGGAGGCTTGGGCGTGTTGACGTCACCGCCGCCGGGGGTCGGGGGCGGGGTCGTCTTGCCCGCGTTGACGTGCACGGTGTTGTACTTCTGCGCGAGCTGCCCGCCCACCTTGCGCATGTCGTTGGTCATCATCTCGACGGCCTCGGGGAACTGCGAGATGTACGCGCGCCCGTCGCTGAGGTGGTACTTGCTGCCCTGGGCGAGGACCTGGCTGGCGTAATAGCTGTCGATGTAGCGGATCGTGTCCTGCGCCCACTTGAGATAGGCCGCGGAATTGACGAGGTTCGTCGGCACGTTGTTCGATCCGCCGCCGTCGCCGATCCGGTCGGCCAGATCGGAGAACTTGTTGCCCAGCGCGGTCATCATGTCCTTGAACTTCGTCGCGGCGTCGCCCTTCCACGGACCGTCGGGTCCGGCGAGGGCGGCGGTCTGGTCCTGAATGGACTGAGCGACCATCGCGAGGTTCTGCTGCGTCTCCTGAAACACCCCGGCCGCGTCCTGAAGCGACTGCCAGTTGACGTTGCCGTAGGCCTTGTCCCGGTTGTCCTGGCCGCCCGACAGCGAACCGCCGCCGAGGATCGCCGCTTCGATCTGCTTCCACGTCAGGCCGTCGAAATCCTTCGACGGGTCACCAGTGGTGTTCTGGTTGCCGGTCTGCGTGGTGTCGGGCCAGACCCCGTTGTCGTCCGAGGTGAACCCGTGGGTGTTGTTGTCGTCCGCCATCTTCCCTCGATCGCTTCGAACCCGGAGAGACCGCCGCCCGTCCGGTCAGGGTTTCTGACCGGCGCCGGTGATGTGCCCGCTGACGGTGTTGAAGTACTGGTTGTAGTCGTCGGCGGACATCTTGTTGACCTCGTCGGCGTTGTCGTACGCCTTCGAGGCCTTGTTCACCGCGTCCGCGACCTCGTCGAGCGCCTTGCAGAGGTCGTGGATCGCCGTGCGGGTGGTGTCCCGCAGCGCGTTCGTGCCCTGGATCGGCGTGAAGATCTTGCTCTGCGCCGTCAGGAACACGCCGGGCTTGAGCTGGATGCCGTCGAGTTTCGTCGGCAGGTCCTTCAGCGGCCCGTCCGCGAGCGCCTGCATGTTCTTCGCGAACGTGCGCATCGCCTCGGTGTTGACCGCGGTGACGCCCTTGCCCGGATGCTCGGAACCGCCCGGCACCGGCGGCGGCTTGCCGACGTCGCCCGGCGGGATCCACTCGTTCTTCACGTCCGGCGGGGTCTGGTCGCCCGGACTGTGGAACTTGCCGTTGTCCGACGTGGTCTGGTGGTTGTTCGAGGAGTTGTCCTTGTGCTCCCCGTTGCCGTTGCCGTCCACCGTCGCTCACCCTCCTTTCTGGTCAGTTGTGCCGAACCGGGCCGCGTCAGTTCGCGGCGAACCGCTTGGCGTTGTTGCCCTCGGTGTTGGAGGTGCCCTCGTTGATCTGGCCGAGGGTCTGCGCGGCGGCGTCGAGCGCCTGCGGCAGCGTGAGTGCCGCCTGGTGGCAGTAGTTGTAGGTCTCGTGGAACATGTCCGCCGCGACACCGGTCCAGTTTTCGCGCTGGCCCTCGATGACGGCCTTCATCTGGTCCAGCAGCTCGGTGATCTGGTTGGACTGCTGCTTCGCCTGCCCGACGGTGTCCTGCATGGTGGCGAAGCTGATCTGGAACTGGCCCAAAGCCATGGGAATGTCCTTTCGTGGGAAGGAAGGGGATCAGAAGCCCTGCAGACCGCCGCCGCCGATGACCGTCGCGGCGTTGTTGGCGGTGGAGGTGTTGTCCGAGTCCCGGCTGTCGTACTCGCTCGCCGAGGTCTGCACGTTCTGCGCGAGCTCGTCCAGCTTCTGCACGATCTTGCGGACCGTCTGGTCGAACTGGCCCATCGCCTGGTTGAACACGTTCGCCGAGTCCGACCGCCAGGTGCCGAACAACGTCTGCATGGTGCCGTCGACCTTCTGGTTCACCCCGGTGATGTTCTGCCCGGTGTCGCTGATCGTCTGCGCGCCCTTGCGCATGACGCTGGTGTCGACGCGGGCGCCGTCCTGCGAAGCCATGCTTTCTCCTCTGATCGGGTTCTCCGGATATGACGGTCTGGCATGCCAGACCGCCGATGTCGCCGCGGATGCCCTTCGTTCGGCCGATACGACAGAGCACGGGGAGACTGCGGACTTACGGTAAGTGCCGGTCTACGGGTTGTCGCCGCGTTGTTCCCTTCTGAACACCAGTGCGCGGACGGCGGGGCAAGCGGCTCCTCCACCCGGGGGGCGCGGGCAGCGGCAACGCTTCCCGCGGGACCTGGTTACGCGCGATTGCCCGTTCAGGCACCGCCGTTGCCCTGGTTTGCCGTTCGCGCTCATGCGAGCGGGAATCGCGAGTGGACTTGCGCGGTCCTCTGTGGACGGACGCCGCCTCGGCGATCAGCCGCGAAGGGCCCCTGGAGGTGCGGGACCGCTGCGGATTGCCCGTTCAGGCACTGGCTGGTGCCCGCGTTCGCGGTTCGCGCTCATGCGAGCGGAAATCGCGGGTGGACTTGCGGTGTCCGTTGTGGACGGACGTCGCCGACCGTCCGTGCGGGGAACCCGCGAGAATCAGGGTTCCCCGCACGGCGGTCAGTACTTGAGCGTGAAGGCGAAGTCGCCGGAGAGCTTGCCGCTCAGCCGGACTCCCGACACGACCTTCCCCTCGGCGAGCAACCGCTCGACCTCAGCCCGGGGCAGACGGCAGCCCTCGGCGATGAGCCGTACCGGGCGGACCGGGATCCGGGCCGCGAAGCCGACCGAGACGTCGATCGCGTCCTGGTCCAAGTGGTCCGGACCACCGGTGTCGAGCCGCCAGGCACCCTCCCAGTCGAGCGCGACGCGGTTGCGCCGTCGCAGGACCGGGTCCTGGAGGAGTTCGGCGGCGAGGCCGGGATCGTTGTGGTGCAAGCGGTCCAGCAGATCCGGCCGGACCGAGCGCACCTTCGCCCGTTCGAACACGGTGAGTTTCGCCGTTTCCCCGCAACCGGTGCAGAGCACGAGGAGCCAGGCGTCGACGAGTTTGTGGTTGGCGTTGACCCGGAACTTGCCGTCCGCCCGGAAAAGCCCGGACGAGCACGTATGGCAGCGCCGCCGGACGAGCGGCAGGCAAGTGGGCAGGACTGTCCAGTGATAGAGCACAGGAGTACACCGATTCCAGTGAGAATTCCGCAGCACGAAGAAGCGCGACGCTCAAGCGCGGCGCGCGACGGGATCAGAGCTTGGGATGCCTCACGCGATGTACAACGGCACGTCCTTGCCTAGCCGACACTGGTCGGGCGACAGTAGCCGCGGACGCGGGCGCGGCTCCACCGGATTTCCCGTCAGCCCGGCTCCGGCGCGCTCGTGTACTCGACATACAGCGGACTGGCCAGCACCACCCGGGTCGGCGGGGTGCGTTCCTCCCGGGTGAAATGGGCCGGGGTGTTCGTGACGGCCAGATCGGCCGTCAGGCGCGCGTACCCCGCCATCCAGCCCGCCAGTTCGGGCGGCGTCCGCCGGTCCAGGTCCCCGAGCAGGAAGTGCAGCGCCTGCGAGAAGGACTTCCCGGTCAGCTCGTCGAGGAAATCCGCCATCCCGCCGCTGTGCGAGATCGGCAGCCCGATCGTTTCGGCGGGCGGGGGCGTGCGCGCGCCGACCAGATGCTCCGGCGAACCGTGCAGGAGCAGCCGGGGCTCGTCGCCGTTCGGCGGCTCCCAGAAGAGCAGCGCGGCGGACTGTCCGGCGTGGCTTCCGCCGTGCACGACGCGGTAGTTCAGCCGCGCCTCGAACTGCACCCATTGCCCGGGGACCAGTTCGTCGTCGGTGTACCACCGCGCGGAGGTCCCGATCTTCCGGACCGCCCGGTCGAGCCCCGGATGGGCGGCCCGGCCGGACAGGTTCACGCGAAGCTCGACGCCCGGGACCTTCCCGGCGACCTCCGACGCCCGGGCCAAGTGCTTGTCCAGCCCCTGGCTCTCGAACTGGCTGAGCTTGGCCTCGGAGACGTACACCAGTTCCCGCATGGGGACCGATCCTGGCGGGCCCGGAGGCGCCCGGTCAACGTCAGCCGACCGCGGCCAGTTCCCCCGGCTCCTGCGCGGCCTCCTGCCGGGCGTACCGGCGCGCCATCGCCGCGCACACGATCAGCTGAATCTGGTGGAACAGCATCAGCGGCAGCACGATCAGCCCGACCTCGGCGTGCCCGAACAGCACCGTCGCCATCGGCAGGCCGCTCGCCAGGCTCTTCTTCGAACCGCAGAACATGATCGTGATCCGGTCCGCGCGGGCGAACCCGAGCAGCCGCGCGCCGCCGCTCGTCGCGGCGAGCACCGCCGCCAGCAGCACGCAGCAGACCGCGACCAGCGCCAGCAGCGGGCCGACGTCCAGCTGGTGCCAGATGCCCTCGGTCATCCCTTCGCTGAACGCGGTGTAGACCACCAGCAGGATCGAACCGCGGTCGACGATCTTGAGCGGCGCGGAATGCCGCTGCACCCACCCGCCGATCCAGCGGCGCGCCAGCTGCCCGGCGACGAACGGCACCAGCAGCTGCAGCACGATGTCCAGCACCGCCGAACCGCTCACGCCCGGGCCGTCGGTGGCCAGCAGCAGCGCGACGAGCAGCGGCGTAAGCACGATGCCGAGCAGATTGGACAGCGACGCGCTGCAGATCGCCGCCGCGACGTTGCCCTTCGCGATCGAGGTGAACGCGATCGACGACTGGACGGTCGAGGGCAGCAGGCAGAGGAACAGCACGCCGGTGTACAGCGGCGAGGTCAGCAGACCGGGGGAGAGGAACGACGCGGCGAGCCCCAGCAACGGAAACAGCACGAAAGTGGCGCAGAGCACCGTGACGTGCAACCGCCAGTGCCGCATCCCCTCGACCGCTTCCTGACTGGAAAGCCTTGCGCCGTAAAGGAAGAACAGCAGACCGACCGCGATCTTCGTCACCACGCCGAATCCGGTCGCGACCGCGCCGGAGGCGGGCAGCAGCGAGGCGATGCCCACGGTGACGAGGATCAGGGCGATGAACGGGTCGATCCGCAGCTTGGCGAGCAAGGCCGAGACGGGGCGGGCGAACGAAGCGAGCACGGTGGATCTCCTTTCCCGGTCATTCTCCCGTCGCCGACGGTCATTCGGAACCCCGATGACCGTACTGACTGTCATTGTGAAAGCCGATAAGATGTGACGCATGCTGGATCCGCGGTTGTGCCGTTCTTTCCTTGCCGTGGCGGAAACTCGCAGCTTCACGGCGGCGGCGAGGCGTCTCGGTGTGGGGCAGCCCACAATCAGCCAGCACATCCGGCGGCTCGAGTCCGAGGCGGGCGGCTTGCTGTTCGCCCGGGACACGCACGCGGTCGACCTGACCGCGCGCGGGCAGGCGATGCTCGGGTTCGCCCAGACCATTGTGGACACCGAGGACCGCGCGGCCCGGCATTTCCGCGGCGCGCAGGTGCGCGGCCGGGTCCGGTTCGGGGTGTCCGAGGACTTCGCGCTCGGCGAGCTGCCGGACATCCTGCGGCGGCTGCGGGAAAGCCATCCGCTGGTGGACGTCGAACTGCACGTGGAACTGTCCGATGTGCTCGCCCGCCGGATCGCCGACGGCCGCCTCGACCTGGTGCTCGGCAAACGCCGTCCGGGCGCGCCCGGCCCGGGACGGCTGCTGCGCCGCGAACCCCTGGTGTGGATCGGCTCGGCGGCGACGGACCTCACGCCCGGCCACCCGGTGCCGCTCGTGCAGTACCCGATGCCGTCGGTCACCCGGCAGCTGGCGGTGGAAACGCTGGAGCGCGCCGGGCTGGAATGGCGGGCGGCCTGCCAGACCTCGAGCCTGACCGGCCTGCGCGCGGCGGCGGCCGCCGGGCTCGGGATCACCGTGCACGCGCGGAGCCTGGTGCCGTCCGACCTGGTCGAATTGCCCGCCGAACTCGGCCTGCCGGATCCGGGCGACGTCGATTTCATTTTGCTGTCGCGCGACGGCAGCGAGGGCCCGGTGGCGGCGCTGGCGGAGTTCGTGGTGGCGCGGATCGGGTCAGCGGCGTCGTTCGAGAGCTGAGCGGAGCCGCAGCAGCGCGCGGTGTTGCGCCACCCGTACCGCGCCCGGGGTGGAGTCGACCGCTTCGGCCGCTTCGTCGGCAGAGAGCCCGACTACTATGCGCAGCAACACAATCTCCCGCTGTCGCGCCGGCAGCAACTGCAGCAGCCGAGCCAGCTGCCGGTTCAGCTCCGCGCGCAGCGCCCGTTCCTCCGGCCCGTCGGCCAGATCGACCGCCTCCGGCATCTCGGCCACCGTTTCGGTCCGGTTGCGCGCGTGCGCCCGGTGCGCGTCCGCCACTTTGTGCTGCGCGATCCCGTAAACGAAAGCCAGAAACGGCCGCCCCTGATGCCGGTAACCGGGCAACGCGGACAGCAACGCGAGACAGACTTCCTGCGCCACGTCGTCCGCGGACGAATATGCGTCGGCGCCGCCCAATCGAGCCCGGCAGTAGCGCACGATCAGCGGCTGCACCGCCGCGAGCAGGTCCTGCGCCGCGTCCGGATCGCCCTCGACCGCCGCACGCACCGGGCCGTCGAAGCCGAACCGGCCGGCCGGGACGCGCGGCGCGGCCAAAGCGGTCGCCTCGGTTTTCACCCGGGTCAACGCTTCTTCGACGTCGAGCGCCGAGCGCAGCGCGTTGACCAGTGCGGCTTCGGCGTCGCGCAGCTCGGTCATCAGCGCCTCCTCGCGCCCGGCCAGGCCGAGCCGGTGCTTCAGCCGTTCCCGCGCGTGCCGCAGATTCGAGCGGACTGTGGTGCCCGCCATGCCGAGCGCGGAGGCGATCGCGGCGGGCGAAAACCCGTTGAGCGACCAGGTCAGCACCGTGCGCTGGGTTTCCGGCAGCGTCGAAAGCAGTTCGACCCCGCGGGCGTTCCGCTCCACGACCGAGGTCAGCCGGTCGCCCGGCGGGTCCGCGGCCGCCGCGCCGCCGTCGAACCACGTCTGCTCGGCGGCGAGCCGGACGGCGGTCAGCCGCACCGCGACGCGCGGGTCGCCCGGCGGCGGCCACGTCCCGGTTTCCTGGACGAACGCCTCCACCGCCACCTCGCGCGCGGTGGCCGGGCCGAGCCCGCCCGCGCACAGGAACGCCACGAGGCGAGGGAATTCGCCCCGGAAGAAGCCGTCGAACCCCGCCACGCGCACCCCCTCCCGATCCCGCACTTGTCGAACAGGTGCGGTGGCGCGCCCGTGGGATGTAACGATCCGGTCACGGAAATGTGGTTAACCCCGGGACGGGCGGGTACCTGGGTCGGACGGGCAGGCCGGCCTCGGACGCGGCGGAAGGGGGAAACGGTGCGCGGAAAAGGAAAACCCGGACTCTCCGGACCCGGAGAGCGGTCGGCGCGGGGGCCGTAGCACGTCCGCCGCCAACCGCGTCCGCGATGTGAGCTGAATCGAAATTTCGCGCGCGGGCGGTGATCGGTGGTAACTTGGAAAGCCGGTCGTCCGCCGGGTCCTTCGCGGCCCGGGGCGGTTCGGCCGAAAAGCCCACCGAACACCCTCCGAAGGCATGGCGTGCCCGTGCGCGCGGAGAAGTCGGTTGACCACGGTTCGACAATGAGGACAGGAGGTGAAAAGCAACAATGGAACTCACGGCCACCAGCTGGCTCGCCCGCGCGGCGTGCCAGGACGAGGACCCGGAACTGTTCTTCCCGATTTCCGACATGGGTCCGGGGGCGCAGCAGGTCGCGAAGGCCAAGGCGGTCTGCGCGCGATGCCCGGTCCGCGCGGAATGCCTTTCCTATGCTCTCGACAACGGTCTCGGCAACGGGATCTTCGGGGGAACTACCGAGCTGGAGCGCCGGAAGCTGGTGCGAACCGGCTCCGCCGCCGCACGGCATCGAGTCGCCTGACCGCGAGCCGGTGACCATTTCCCGGCGGCGAGGGCGCTAGCAGTTTCCCCCACCACGACCGGCCGCAAAGCCCGGAACTCGGTGGTTGCGCCCGGGCGGCGATCGCAGCACAGCGATCGCCGCCCGGGCGTTTTTTATTCGTCGAACGTTTCGGCGAGTCCGTAAGGTGCCAATGCCGCCGTTTCGAACGCGGCCATCGCCGTGACCAGTCCGTTTCGCACGGTGAGGACGCTGACGCCGAAAGCGCGATAAACCGATTCGCCGGGCCGGCGCAGATAAGTCGCGACCGCGGGCTGCCGGTTCGCGCGCACCGGCGCCATCCGGAAACTGCCCCGGTAGTGCGGCGACCGCGGATCGAAACTCGGGCCGAGCGCGCCGAGAATCCGATCGCGGCTGTCGAACCACAACGAGTACGGCGGCATCACCGCGCGCGCGTCCTCGCTGAGCACAGCGGCCACCGCCTGCACGTCCGCCGATTCGTAGGCGGCGATGAACTTCCGCAGCAGCGCCGTTTCCTCGGCGGTCGTGCTGGCCGGAGCGGACCACTCGGCGCGCCGGGCGGGGAGCTTGGCGCGCAACGTCTCCCGGCCCCGCTGCAGCGCGCTGTTCGCCGAGGCCACCGAGGTCCCCAGCAGGTCGGCCGTGTCCTTTGCGGACCAATCGAGCACGTCGCGCAGGATCAGCGCGGCCCGCTGCCGCGGCGGGAGCAACTGGATGGTGGCGAGGAACGCCAGTTCGATGGTTTCCCGTTCGACGACCGCGGCGCCGGTGTCGTCCGGCGCCGCGGGGTCGAGCAGCAGATCGGGGAACGGGCTCAGCCACGGCACGTCGAGCGCGGAGATCTCGCCCGCCGGGTCGGCCGCCGGGCCCAGTTCGTCCGGCAGCACCCGCCGCGGCCGCCGGGCGAGCGCGTCGAGGCAGACGTTCGTGGCGATCCGGTACAGCCACGTCCGCACGCTCGCCCGCCCGGCGAAGCCGGAGCGGCCTTTCCAGGCCCGGAGAAACGCCTCCTGCGTGAGGTCCTCGGCCTCCTCGAACGAACCGCTCATCCGGTAGCAGTGCACGCGGATCTCGCGCCGGTGCCGTTCGATCAGGGCGCCGAACTCCTCGTCGCTGGTCACCCGGGCAACGGTAGCTCAGGCGGCCTCGTCCGCCAGCCGTTCCAGCCCGCTCTGCGTCTTGAGCGGCAGGTGCTTCAGGAACGCGACCGCGACCACCACGAGCAGCGCGATCGGCGCGCTGATCAGGAACAGGTCGCTGGTCGCGACCCCGTAGGCCTCCCGGATCACGGTCACGACCGGGGCGGGCAGCTGCGCCAGGTCGGGCACCTTCCCGCCGCTGCCGGACCCGGCGGACGCGGCGGGCCCGAGCCCGTCGGCGATGAGCGTGCCGACCCGGCTGGCCAGCACCGCGCCGAGCGCGCTGACGCCGATCGACCCGCCGAGGCTGCGGAAGAACGACAGCGTCGAGGTCGCCGCGCCGAGGTCGGCGGCGGGCACGTCGTTCTGCGTCACCAGCACCAGGTTCTGGTTGAGCATGCCCACGCCGACGCCGAGCACCAGCATGAACAGGCTCAGCTCCACCAGCGAGGTGTGCGCGTCGATCAGCCCGAGCAGGCCCAGCCCGGCCGCCATCAGCACCGAGCCGAGCAGCAGGAACGGCTTCCACTTGCCGGTGCGGCTGATCAGCTGGCCGGACACCGTGGACGAAACCAGCAGGCCGAAGATCATCGGCAGGCTCATCAGCCCGGCCACCGTCGGCGATTTGCCGAGCGCCAGCTGGAAATACTGCGACAGGAACACGGTGCCGCCGAACATCGCGACGCCGACCAGGAAGCTCGCGACGGTGGCGAGGGTGACCGTGCGGTTGCGGAACAGCTTCAGCGGCACGACCGGTTCGCGCACCTTCGACTCGACCCACACCGCGAGCACCAGCACGAGCACGCCGGCGGGCACGAGCACCGCGGTCTGCCAGGAGCCCCATGCGAAGGTCGAGCCGGCCAGCGACGACCACACCAGCAGCGTCGAAACGCCGAGCATGATCAGGAACGCGCCGAGGTAGTCGACGTGCACCTCGCGGCGCAGGGTCGGCAGGTCCAGGGTGCGCTGCAGCAACAGGATCGCGGCGAGCGCGAACGGCACGCCGAGGAAGAAGCACCAGCGCCAGCCGAGCCACGAGGTGTCCACGAGCACGCCGCCGATCAGCGGTCCGGCGACCGTGCCGACCGCGAAGACCGCGCCGAAGACGCCGGAGAACTTGCCCAGCTCGCGCGGCGAAACGATGGCCGCCATGATCACCTGGGCGAGCGCGGTGAGCCCGCCGCCGCCGATGCCCTGGGCGATCCGGCTGAGGATCAGCACGTCGATGTTCTGCGCGAACCCGGCCACCAGCGAGCCGACCACGAACAGCCCGAGCGAGAGCTGGATCAGCAGTTTCTTGTTGTACAGGTCGGAAAGCTTGCCCCACAGCGGGACGGTCGCGGTCATCGCGAGCAGTTCGGTGGTGACGACCCAGGTGTAGGACGACTGGCTGCCGCCCAGCTCGGACACGATCCGCGGCAGCGCGTTCGCGACCACAGTGGACGCGAGGATGGCGACGAAAATGCCCATCATCAGGCCGGACATCGCCTGCAGCACTTGCCGGTGGCTCATCGCCGGGGAAGGCGCGGGAGATTCCGCGGTGGACAGGGACATGGACAGTCCTTTCCGGACTCGGGAGGGGTCAGCGCGGGTCGGGCAGGCCGGCGGCAGCGGCGGCGGCGGCCTCGTCGAAGATCTCGAGCAGCGGCTGGGCGCCGTCGCGGGCGGCCCACCGGCTGAGCGAGGTGTTGAGCACTCCGCCCGCCACGGCCAGCAGCAGCGACGGGAACAGGTCCTTCTCCGCGTCGGTGCCGGAGCGCTGGGCGATGGCCGCGATCATCGGATCGCGCGAGCCGGAGTTGAGCGTCGTCGCGCGGATGAGCAGCGACGGGTCGCCGTGGATGATCCGCAGCCGGGTCAGCCACTCGTCGCGGTCCCGCTCGATGTCGGCGAGGTCTTCCCGGACGGTCGCGACGAACGCGGGAAACGCGTCGATCCCGTCCGGCTGCGCGAGGAACCGGGCGATCGTCTGCTCGGCCCGCTCCGCGTGGTCGGCGTACGCGAGCAGCACGGCGTCTTCCTTGACCGGGAAGTAGTTGAAGAACGTGCGCGCGGACACGCCCGCCTCGGCGGCGATGTCGTCGACGGTGACCTGGTCCAGACCACGCTCGTCGATCAGCCGAAGCGCCGCGAGAGCGATCGTGCGGTGGGTTTCGAGCTTCTTGCGCTCGCGAAGTCCGGGAGAGGGCACTTGATCAGCGTAGCCAGATCTTGCAGACTCTGCATAGTTGCAGTTTGTGAATCAGGGCACCTCGTGCCGCTCCGGGGCGGGCTGGCAGACTCACCCACCGTGAGCGGAACGGTGCTGGTACTAGGCGGACGCAGCGAAATCGGGACGGCGTTGGCCGTCCGGCTGGCGCGCGGGGGAGCGAAGCGGTTCGTGCTGGCCGCGCGGCCGGGCGCGGACCTCAGCGAGCAGACCGCCGCCCTGCGTGAAGCGGGCGCGGAGGTTGTCGCGACCGAGGACTTCGACGCCGACGACCTCTCCGCGCACCGTCCGCTGCTCGAGCGCGTCCTCAAGGAGCATGGACCGCTCGAGACGGTCGTGCTGGCGTTCGGCATCCTCGGCGACCAAGCCCGCGCCGAGACCGACGCCGCGCACGCCACCGCGATCGTGCACACCGATTACGTCGCACAGGTGTCCGTGCTCACTCACACGGCGGAACTGTTGCGCACTCAGGGTTCCGGAAATCTGGTCGTCTTCTCGTCCGTCGCCGGGATTCGCGTGCGGCGGGCGAACTACGTGTACGGCTCGGCGAAAGCGGGTCTCGACGGGTTCGCCTCGGGACTGTCCGACGCGCTGCACGGCACCGGCGTCCACCTGCTCCTCGTGCGCCCGGGTTTCGTGATCGGCCGGATGACCGAAGGAATGTCTCCCGCGCCGCTCTCCAGCACGGCCGATCAGGTGGCCGACGCGACCGTCGCCGCCTTGCGCCGCCGCCGGGAAGTCGTGTGGGTGCCGGGCGTGTTGCGCTTGGTGTTCGCGGCGATGCGGTTCGTGCCGCGCGCGGTGTGGCGGCGCATGCCGCGCTGAACTCCCGGTGTCCGAAGGGATACCGGCTGTCGCCGCACGCTCCGCCGAACGGGCAGCATCACATGTTCGCGACAGGTTTCTCAGGCTATTCCCAGCTAACGCGGTGATCCTCGAACGCGGGGGGCGAAATCCGTCCCCCGGGAAGCGAGGAACCGGCCGTGCTGATCACGTCCCGGGGCCGCCGGATCGGCGGCCGTGCGGTGCTGGGGGTGGTGTCCACCCTGGTGCTGGGCGCCACCGGATTCGCGTGGTCGCAACTGCACCGGCTGGACACCAGCCTCGTCACCGCAGACGTCATCGCCCCGTCCGCGCAGGTCCCGGACACCCCGGCCGGGGAACCGCTCACCGTCGCGCAGAACATTCTGTTGGTAGGTCTCGATTCCCGCACCAAACCGGACGGGACGCCGCTGCCGCAGAACGTGCTCGACGCGCTGCACGCGGGCGGGGGAGACGACGGCGGCAACACCACCGACACGATGATCGTGGTGCACGTCCCGGTCGGCGGGGCGGCGGCCACCGCGATCTCGATCCCGCGCGATTCCTATGTGGACATTCCAGGCTACGGCAAGCACAAGATCAATTCGGCGTACAGCCGAGCGCGGGCCGATCGGCGCGGAAAGCTTGCGCAGCAAGGAATGAGCGGCCCGGAACTGGAAGTCGCAGCGGACGCTGCCGGGGCGAAATCGGCGATCGCCGCGGTGCAGAAACTCACCGGGCTCACCATCAATCACTACGCCGCGGTCAACCTCTCAGGATTCGCCGCGCTGAGCCAGGCGGTCGGCGGGGTGCAGGTGTGCCTGAAGGCCCCGGTGCACGATTCCTTCTCCGGCGCGGATTTCCCCGCCGGGACGCAGACCATTTCCGGTACGCAAGCGCTCGCCTTCGTCCGGCAGCGGCACGGCCTGCCCAACGGCGACCTGGACCGGATCGCGCGGCAGCAGGCGTTCATGTCGGCGATGGCGAAAACCGTCCTCGGCTCCGGCACCTTCACTGATCCGGCGCGGCTTTCGTCCCTGGTGGACGCTTTGGAAGGTTCGGTCACGCTCGACCACGGCTGGAACCTGCTGAGCTTCGCCCAGCAACTGCACGGCCTCAGCTCGGGCGCGATCTCCTTCGGCACGATCCCGGTGCAGAGCCTGTCGCTGGCCACCCCGTCCGACGGCGACGCGGTGAAGGTGGATCCGTCGCAGGTGCGCCAATTCGTGCAGACGCAGATCAGCTCGCCGGACGCCGCGGCATCCGGAGGAACCTCCGACCCGGGCACCGTCCACCCGTCATCGAGCAGCGGCGTGGTGCGGCCGATCGCGGAGACCACGACGCCGACCCCTCCGGCAGGCACCCCGGCGCAGCCGAAGATGACGGCGGCCAGCGGGTGCGTGAATTAGACCAACGGCAGGGTGATGGTGAACGGCTGCGCGGCCGGAGATGGCGGTTGCCAGCGGGTGCGTGAACTAGGCCAGTGGCAGCGTGATCGTGAACGCGGCCCCACCTTCGGGCGCCGGTCCGGCCGTGAGCGTCCCGCCCATCCGTGTCACCAGCCCGTGCGCCAGCGCGAGCCCGATGCCGGACCCGACGGGGCGGCTGTCGCGGTACCGCGCATTGAGTACGCCCCGCTCGAAAGCGACCGGGTAGTCCTCCGGCGCCAGCCCCGGCCCGCCGTCGCGGACCGACAGGTGGGCGTGGCCGTCCGCGACCGCCAGGGCGAACACCATCGGCGCACCCGCGGGCGTGACGCGCAGGGCGTTCTCCGCCAGCCCGTCCACGACCTGGTGCAGCCGCCGGGCGTCGGCGGTGACCATCGCGGGTCCCGGGGGTGTCTGCACGGTCAGCGGGACGTCCGAGCGCGCGCACCGCAGCTGCCACACTTCCGCGCAGTCCCGGACCAGCGCGGCGAAGTCGAAAACGTCCAGGTCGAGCTGGAATTCGTCGGCCCCGAGGCGGGCGAGTTCCAGGAGGTCGGACACGAGCCGCTCCAGGCGTTGGGCCTCGCGGTGGATCGTCTCGCCGGCGCGGCGGGCGTCCGGGCCTTCCGCGACTCCGTCGGCGATCGCCTCGGCGAAACCGGTCACCGCCGTCAACGGGGTGCGAAGTTCGTGCGACACCGACAGCAGGAACTCCCGTTGCCGGGATTCGCTGCGGGCCAGCGCGTCGGCGAGTTCGTTCAGCGAGCCCGCGACCTGCGCGACCTCCGCTGGGCCTTCGACCGGAACCCGGACGTCGCGCCGGCCCGCGCTGAGGCTGCCCGCGGCGGCGGCCGCGCGGCGCAGGGGGCGGCCGAGCAAGCGACCGGAGACGTACCCGGCGATGGCGGCGACCAAAAGCCCGATGCCCAGTGCCAGAAGGATGTTGCGCAGCAACGCATGTTGCGTGGATTCGGCGCTGCGCACCGGTTGCACGAGCGCGAACGCGACTTCCGGACCGACCGGGCGCACCTCCACGAGGTAGTCGACATTGCCGATCGTGACCCGCGTCGAACGGTCCTTTCCGGACGTGAGGCCGGCCCGTTCCGCCGCGCGCACCGCCGTCGGCTGCCCGGAATTCTGGCCGCTGACCCGGTGCACGACGACCTCGATGCCCTGCCCCCGCACGACCGCGGCCACTTTGCCGATCGCGAGCCGGTTGCCGATGCTGGTGCCGTCGAGCTGCCCGGCGACGACGTCCGCCTGATCCCGCAACGACTGCTGCAGCACCGAATCGGCGGTGCTGCGGACCAGCCGGGACGCGACCAGCCCGGCCACGAGCACCGCGATCCCGGCGACTGCCAGGCACACCACGGTGATCCGGAGCGCGAGCGTGGTTTTCATCCGGCGTCCGCCGCGTAGCCGATGCCCCGGACTGTCCGAATCGGACTATCGTCGCCGAGTTTTGCCCGCAGCTGCGCGACATGCACGTCCACCGTGCGGGTACCGGCCGCCGCGGCGTAGCCCCAGACCGCACTCAGCAGCTGATCGCGCGACAACACCTGGCCGGGATGGCGCAGCAGGTAAGCGAGCAGATCGAACTCCGTGGAGGTGAGCGTGACCTCCGCCTCGCCTGCCCAAGCGCGACGGCCGGGAACGTCGATGCGCACGCCGCCGCAAGCCAGTGTCGTGGCCGGACCGCCGGACGCGCGGCGCAGCACAGTCCGCACGCGGGCGGCGAGTTCGCGAGGGCTGAACGGTTTGGTGAGATAGTCGTCCGCGCCGATTTCGAGGCCCAGCAAGCGATCCAGCTCGTCGTCGCGAGCGGTCACGAACAGCACCGGAGTCCAGTCGCCCGCCGCGCGCAGCGCCCGACAGATCTCGATGCCGTCCATTCCGGACAGTCCAATGTCGAGCACCACCGCGACCGGCCGCAACCGGCGGATCGCCTCGAGCGCCTTCGCGCCGTCCGGCTCGACCTCCACCCCGAACCCGTCGCGCCGCAGGTACAGCGCGGCGAGCTCGGCGATCGCGGTCTCGTCCTCCACGACGAGGACGAGACCGCGGCCAGCTGACCCCATGCGGGCTCCCGTTCCTCCGGCCGGCTACGTCGGGGGAAACGGTACGCGCGTCACCGCTGCCCGTCGCCCGCCATGTCGGACTGGATCGAGTCCAGCGTGGACTGGATGCTGCTCAGGTCGCCGTCCGGCGCCGCCCCCGACGACGGTGCCGAACTGTCGTCGCACGCAACGCAGCCGAGCCCGACGACAGCGGCCGCGGCGGCGATCGCGATCAGCCGTTTCACTTCGGCGCCTGGCAGTGCGCCGCGGTGAACGCGTCGAGCTGCTTCGTCGCGTTCGCCAGCTCCCCGATCCGGCTCTGCCGCTTGTCCGCCCGCTTCTGCAGCCGGTCGGCCTGCGCGGTGTGCCCCTTCGTGCGGGCGTCGTTCGCGCGTGCCTTGAGATTCGCGACCGACCCGGAAACCTCCGGCCCGCCGTTGATCCGGTTGGTCAGGTTCTGGGCCTGTTTGTGCAGTTTCGGCACCCAGGCCGTGCACATCTGCTGCACCTCCTGCGGGCTCAGCGTGACCGGGGCCGGGGCCGGCGCCTGCGTGTCGGCGCTGGCGATCGGCGCGGCCACGAGCAGTCCGGCCGCGATCCCGCAGCCCGCCAGTGCCAGCCGCTTCGTTCCTCGCATCGTTCTCGTCCTCCTGCGTCGGTGTTCTGGAGACCACCGTCGCGCGCGGGTGTACGAGGGGTGTGGGACGAATGTTCGGGTTCGGTAAAGCCTGCCGGCCCGGGGGAGTGTTACTCTCTTGCGGAGAGTGAGGAGGCCGCCGTGCTCGGAAACCCGTACGACCGCGACTGCCCGACGCGCCAGCTGCTCGACCGCATCGGCGACCAGTGGACGGTGCTGATCGTCGGCGCCCTGACCGACGGCCCGCTGCGGTTCACCGAGATCGGCAAGCGCGTCGACGGGATCTCGCAGAAGGTCCTCACGCAGACCCTGCGCAGCCTGGTCCGCGACGGCATCCTGATCCGCACGGCGTACCCGGTGATCCCGCCGAAGGTCGAGTACGAGCTCACCCAGCTGGGCCGCAACCTCGCCGAACCGCTGGACCTGCTGGACCGCTGGGCCCGCCAGAACATGGACCAGGTGACGGCCGCGCGAGCGGCTTACGACGCGGAGAACGCCGCTACTGCTTCGTGAGCGGCTGGCCGCTTACGAGGGCTGCCGAAGCAGGTTCGTCAACGCATGCGCTTCCTTGAGCAGCAACGCCCCCAGTTCGCCCCGCCGCTCCGCCCGGAACCGCGACTCCACGCCGGTCAGCGTCAACGCCCACGCGGGCTCCCCGGTCGGCGTGAACACCGCCGCGGCCATCCCCCAGCTTCCTTCGACCACCAGTCCGGGGTTGGTCGAGTACCCGTCCTCCCGCGTCCGCGCGACCCGGGCCCGCACGTCCTCCGCCCGGTGCGCGGGGCCCCATTCGGCCGTCAGGTCCACTGTGGACAGATACTCCTCGACCTCCCGGTCCGGCAGCATCGACAGCACCACCAGCCCCGCCGACACCACGCCCAGCGGGAACCGGGCGCCCTCGTACAGGACGAACGACCGGATCGGGAAGTCGCCGTCCTCGCGCAGCAGGCAGACCGTCTCGTTGCCGCGGCGCGCGGAGAAGAACGCGCTCTCCCCGGTCGCCGCGGCCAGCCGGTGGACGCTCGCGCGCGCCTGCTGCGTCACGTCGTAGCGCGGGGCGGCCGCCTCGCCCAGCAGGTACAGCTCCGGGCCCAGGTACCAGCGGCCGGATTGCCGGTCGCGGTCGACGTAGCCCTCGGCGGCCAGCGACGCGAGCAGCCGGTGCACCGTCGGCCGGGCGAGGCCGCACTGGCGCGCCAGCTGCGAGGTCGACGCTCCGTCGCGGAAGGCGGACAATGCGCGCAGGACCGCGGACACCCGTCCTACGACGTGGTCGGGAGGCGAGGTGGGCACGGGAACGAGGGTACGTCCGCTCAGTGGACGCATCGGGCGCGGGTGTTCGGTGCGCGAGAGGTTTGCCGGGGATCCCGGCGTGTCGGTTGACCCGTTTCCCCTGCGCTGGGTGGAATGCGGGGACTGACCACTCACCGAACGAAGTGGAGAGGATGCCGTGCCGACGAAGTACCGCAGCGCCGCGGAGGCCCTCGACGGGCTGCTCGAGGACGGGCTGACGATCGCGGTCGGGGGCTTCGGCCTCACCGGGAACCCGAACGACCTCATCGAGGCGGTCCGGGACTCGGGCGTGCGCGATCTGACGATCGTCTCGAACAACATGGGAGTCGACGGGGCCGGGCTCGGCATTCTGCTCGACAACCGGCAGGTGCGCCGGGTGATCGCGTCGTACGTGGGCGAGAACAAGCTGTTCGCGCAGCAGTACCTCGACGGGACCGTCGAGGTCGAGTTCACCCCGCAGGGGACGCTCGCCGAGCGGATGCGGGCAGGCGGCGCGGGGATCCCGGCGTTCTACACCAAGTCCGGCGTCGGCACGCCGATCGCCGAGGGCAAGCCGCACGCCGAGTTCGACGGCGTCACCTACGTGCAGGAGCGCGGCATCGTCGCGGACCTTTCGCTGGTGCACGCGTACGTCGCGGACCCGGCCGGGAACCTGATCTACCGGTACGCCTCGCGGAACTTCAACCCGCTCGTCGCGACCTGCGGCAAGGTGACCGTCGCCGAGGCCGAGCAGGTTTCGGACGAGTACCTGGATCCGGAGCGCATCACGACGCCGGGGATTTACGTGCAGCGGCTGATTCAGGCGACTGCGCGGGAAAAGCAGATCGAAAAGCGGACCGTGCGCGTGCGTGAGGAGGCGTCGGCGTGAGCTGGACTCGGGACGACATGGCCACGATCGGCGCTCGCGAACTGCGGGACGGCGACTACGTGAACCTCGGGATCGGGATTCCCACCCAGGTGGCGAACCACATTCCGGACGGCGTGCAGGTGACGTTGCACAGCGAGAACGGGATTCTCGGGCTGGGGCCGTTCCCCTGGGAGGGCGAGGAAGACCCCGACCTGGTGAACGCGGGCAAGCAGACGGTCACGTTGCAGCCCGGGGCCAGCCTGTTCGACTCCGCGGAGTCGTTCGCGATGATCCGCGGCGGGCACATCGACCTGGCGCTGCTCGGGGCGCTGCAGGTCGGCGCCAACGGCGACCTGGCCAACTGGACGGTGCCCGGTGCGCTGGTCAAGGGGATGGGCGGGGCGATGGATCTCGTCGCCGGGGCTCGCCGGGTGGTGATCATCACCGATCACACCGCCAAGGACGGGACGCCGAAGATCGTCGAGAAGTGCACGCTGCCGTTGACCGGGGCCGGAGTGGTGAACCGGATCATCACCAATCTGGCGGTGCTGGACGTTACGGACGACGGGCTGAAGCTGGTGGAGCTGGCGCCGGGGGTTTCTCTTGACGAGGTGCGGGAGAAGACTGGGGCGCCGGTCGCGGAGTAGCTGCGGTCGGGGCGCCCCGAAGCCTGATTGTGACGACGGCGCGGGGGTGCTGGTCAAGGCGGGAAAGATGCCTTGACAAGCACCCCCGCGCCGCGTTTTTCGGCTTCGTATCGGGGTGCGGGGGAGTGTGGGTGCGTTGGCGGGTTGGGTGCACTGGCTGCGGTGGGGTGGCGTGGCTAGCGCCCCAATGGGGATTTTTCATCTTGTTGGTGCTGGTTAGGTGGGGTTGACGGGGCTGGTTGTGGTTGTGCTGTAACGGAGTTGCTGGGCGGGCGTGGGCCGGGCGGGAACGCGGTGGAGCCCCCGGATGTTGAT
>NZ_JARACH010000082.1:0-39539 GCF_029087445.1 Amycolatopsis sp. La24 | reverse complement strand
GACGGTTCGGGGGTGCTTGTCAAGGCGGGAAAGATGCCTTGACAAGCACCCCCGAACCGCAGGGGAGCTTCGTATCGGGGTGCGGGGGAGGGCTGGGTGCCTCGCTCGTTGGGTGCATCGGCTGCGGTAGAGGGCTGGGTGCCTTGAGGGTTGGGTGGATCGCCTGCGGGGGCGTGGCTGGGTGCCTTGATGGTTGGGTGGATCGGCTGCGGTTGGGGCTGGATGCCTTGATGGTTGGGTACACCGGCTGCGGGTCGGTCGGGGCGGGGCTAGCGCCCCAATGTGGCATTGGGTGCATCTGACGCACCCAATGTGGCGTTCGGTGCGTGGGACGCACCCGATGCCGCATTGGGGCAGCAGGCCGGTGGGCGCGAGGCTGGCGGGGTGGGCCGTGAAGGGGTCCTTGAGGGAATCTGGTTCCCTCAAGGAGCCCTTCACAACCTTTGTCACCGTGCGCCGCCCGTCGTGGGGAGGGTGAAGCCTCGGCGAGTGCGGTGCGTGAAGCTGTCCCGGGTGATGGGGCGATCCGGCGGTTTCAGGTATCTGAACGCGCGCCCGTCGGATCCCAGTCATCGGATGTCTGTGCGGCTTTCCGGGTGAACAACTCTGGCTTTCACTTGCTCTGTCTGGATATATTCCGCTGACCCCGCGCCTGCGGGAGCGAAACGTAATATGAATCCGGAGGGTGACATGGTCGGGGTGTCGCGGCGGACGGTGCTTCGATCGGTGTCGGTCGCTGCTGGGGTGGCGGCGTTCGGCGGGCTGTGGGCGCAGGGTGCGCCGCCGGGGGTGGCGGCGCCGCGCAATCCGCATCGGGATGTTGCGGTGGATGCGCGGATGCGCTGGCAGCGGTTGCCGAAGAATTGGCAGGAAGCGCCGTTTCTCGCCAATGGTTATCTCGGGGTGCAGGTCTACGCCGGGCAGACGCCGCAGGTGCTGAAGTTCATGCTCAGCCACACCCAGGTCCAGGACCAGCGCGTTCAGTGGGAAGCGGGGATCGGGCTGTCGCGGTTGTCGATCGGGGCGATCACGCTTGCCTTCGCCGGAGCGATCACGGGGGTCGACTGGACGCTCGACCTTTACAACGCCGAGCTCGGCGGCACCATCACTACGACGCGCGGGCAGGTCGCGTTTTCTGCGGTGGTGCACAACGATCTTGGCGTTTTGCTCGTCTCGCTCGACCCCAGTGCGGGCGAATCCGGGGCGACGTGGGGGTTCGCGCCGCTCGTGTCGGCGACGACGCGGACGGTGCGCAAGCCGCCGGAGTACACCGCGAATCCTGAGCCTGAGCAGGCCAACGGGTACTGTGCGCAGCCGCTGATCGCCGGTGGTGGGTATACGACGGCGTGGCGGGAGAAGCGGGTCGGCACGAAGCGGTTGTTCGCGGCGGCGGTCGCGTATTCCTTCCCGCGGTCTACGCATACTCGCGACGCGGTGTCGTTGGTCGGGCGGACGCTCGCGATGAATCCGGATCTGCTGCTCGCTTGGCATCGTCGCTGGTGGAACGGCTTCCACGAGCGCAGTTTCGTGTCCGTGCCGGACAAGCAGGTCCAGCGGTTCTACTGGATCCAGCTTTACAAAATCGCCTCGGCGACCCGCAAGGACGGGCCGGTCGCCGCCGAATGGGGGCCGTGGTTCCCGGAGGTCGGCAACAGCTGGACGGCGGTCTGGTGGAACCTGAACGTCCAGGTCACGTATCCGATCGTGAACAGCACCAACCATCCGGAGCTGGACGCGGTCACCGAGACCTTCCGCCGCGATCATGCGAACCTGGAGGTGTCGGTTCCGCTCGCCTATCGGGACGGCGACACTTACGCGCTTTCGCATCCGGGGGACTGGCGGCTGCGGCCCGGCGGCGTGCGGACGGTCGGCGTGCCGGGGACTACGTCCAAAACGGACCAGACCGGGAACCTGTTGTGGGGCTTGCACAATGTCTGGCTAGCGTACCGCCATCACCTCGACCACTCGGTGCTGCGCGACGTGCTCTACCCGACGCTCGCCAAGGCGCTCAACTTCTACCGGCACTTCCTTTTCACCGGACCGGACGGCCTCCTGCACCTGCCGCTCACCCGGTCGCCGGAGTACGCCGACGCGGCCGATTGCACGTATGACCTTTCGCTGATCCGCTGGGCCGCGACGACGTTGGTCGAGTCCGCGCGAATCCTGCGCTTGAACGAGCCGCGCGTGCCGATGTGGCGGGCGATCGCGACGAAACTCGTTCCGTACCATGAGGATCCGGCCGAGGGCGTGCTGATCGGCGACGGCGTCCGGCTCGCTGCTTCGCATCGGCACTTCTCGCATTTGCTGTGGCTGTACCCGTTGCGGGAGCGGAATTGGGAGCGCCCGGCCGATCGGGACATCATGACCCGCACTTTCCGGCATTGGGCGGCGGATCAGTCGGCATGGCACGGCTACAGTTACGCGGCTGCGTCGTCGATGAATTCGGTGATGGATCAGCCTGAGGAAGCGTTGCGGTACTTGAAGTTCTTCCTCGATCGGAACATCGTCGCGGACACCGAGCTGACCGCGAACACGATGTACCGCGAGGGCTCGAACTTCGCCATCGAAAGCCCGATCACTGCCGCACAGTCCGTTGTGGACATGCTGCTGCAAGGGTCCGGGGGAGTGGTGAAAGCGTTCCCGTCGGTGTCGGCGAAGTGGCCGGACGCGTCGATCGCTGGGTTGCGTACTGAGGGCGCGTTCCTGGTGGACGCGTCGCGGCGGCGCGGTGCGACGGAGTTCGTGCGGGTGCATAGCGAAGCTGGTGCGCCGTTGGTGCTTGATCATGGCATCGACGGCGAGATCGACGTGCGTGATCAATGGGGCAGGCGGTTGCCGTGGCGGCCGGTTGGGGCGCGGCGGATCACGCTCGAACTGCGGCGGGGAAGCACGGTCACTGTCACCCCGCGCGGTGGTCGTCCGGACTTCGGGCCGCGTGACGTTCCATCGCTGGGTGCTGTTCCGGCCTGGGGTTTGCCTGACTAGAAAAACGAGGAGGCTGGCGGACATGGACATCTCGCGCCGGACAGTGCTCGGCGGAGCGCTCGCCGGGATCGCCGCCGGAGCGGTCGGGCTGCCGCAAGCCAGTGCGGCGGAACTGGGCCGCGACGGCGTCGACTGGGCGGATTTCCTGGCGACCGCGGACCTGCGCTGGCGGCGGATGCCGAAGACCTGGTACGAGGGACCGTTCCTGGGCAACGGTTTCCTCGGCTCCGGCATCTACGCCGAACCCGGGCGCAACGCGATCCGTTTCAACGTCCAGCACAGCCAGGTGCAGGACCACCGGCCGCAGTTCGGGTCGCTGTTCGGCCTGGCGCGGCTGCCGGTCGGGTACTTCACGCTCGAACCGGTCGGCGCGATCACCGGGCTCGACTGGCGGCTCGACGTCTGGAACGCCGAACTGACCGGCACGATCACCACCGCGGCGGGCAGTCTGGAGCTGCGTGCGATCGTCCACACCGGACAGTCGCTGCTCGCGGTGGAGGTGCGGCCGTCCGAGGGAGAACGCGGTTTCCAGTGGGTGTTCCATCCGGCGAAGGCGATCAGCCCGCGCGCTGACCCGGTATGGAAGAAGCCGCCGCCGGACGGATACGTGGCGAATCCGCCGGTCCAGCTGCAGCAGGCTGGCGACGCGCATCTCGCGATCCAGCCGCTGCTCGCGGGCGGCGAGCACGTGACGGCCTGGCGCGAGGTCACCCGGGGCAGTGCGCGGACGCTGTACACGTCGGTCGCGTGGTCGCATCCGGAGAAGACCTCGGCGGTCCGCGCGTTGCACACGGTGCGGCGCGCGAGCACGCTGGACGTGCTGGCCTGGGATCACCGCCGCTGGTGGCACGACTACTACCGGCGCAGCTTCCTGTCCATCCCGGACACTCGGCTGCAGAGTTTCTACTGGATCCAGCTGTACAAAGTCGCGTCGGCCGCGCGTCGCGAAGCGCCGGTGATGGCGACTTCCGGGCCGTGGCTGGAAAACACGCCGTGGCCCGCGACGTGGTGGAACCTCAACGTGCAGCTGGAATACTGGCTGATCCAGGGATCCAACCACCTCGAACTCGACGCGGTCAGCTACGCGCTCGGCAAGTACCGCGACCGGCTCACCAGCCAGGTCGCGCAGCCGTACCAGACCGACTCCGCGGGCATCCCACGCACCACCGACATGACGCTGCTCAACGGTCTCGCCGATTCCACCAGCGGCTACCCGGTCGGCATCCCCGGCCAGGACACTCCGACGCCTGAGGTCGGCAACCTCACCTGGGCGCTGCACAACGTCTGGCTGTCCTACCGGCACACGATGGACCGCCAGCTGCTGCGTGACACGCTGTTCCCGTTGCTGCGCAAGGCGATCAACTACTATCTGCACTTCCTCGCCCCCGGCCCGGACGGCAGGCTGCATCTCCCGGCGACCTTCTCCCCGGAGTACGGCGTCAACGCGCCGGACACCAATTACGACCTCGCCCTGATCCGCTGGGGTTGCAAGACGCTGCTGGACACCGCCCGCGAGTTGCGCATCGCCGATCCGCTGGCGGGGAAGTGGCAGCAGGTGCTCGCCACACTCACCGATTACCCGGCCGACGAGAACGGCTACATGATCGGCGCGGGCGTCCCGTTCGCGAAATCGCATCGGCATTACTCGCATCTGTTGCAGATCTATCCGCTTTACGAGATCACGTGGGAACAGCCGGAGCATCGCAAGATCATCGAAACTTCGCTCAACCACTGGGTCGGGTTCGAGGGTGCGTTGCAGGGCTACACGTTCACCGGGGCCGCGTCGATTTCCGCGCAGATGCTGCGCGGCGAGGAGGCCGCGTATTACCTCGGCGAACTGCAAAAGCGGTATATCCAGCCGAACACGATGTACAAGGAATCCGGTCCGGTCATCGAAACGCCGTTGTCCGCGGCGAAATCCATGCAGGACATGCTGGTGCAGAGCTGGGGCGGCGTCATCCGGCTGTTCCCGGCAGTGCCGCAGGCGTGGGGCGACATCGCGCTGCGCGACTTCCGGACCGAAGGCGCGTTCCTGCTCAGCGCTTCCCGTTCCGGAGGGAAAACGCGCTGGCTGAAGGTGCACAGCGAAGCCGGCGCGCCGTGTGTCCTGCGACCGGGTATCGACGGCGAGTTGACGGTGACGGACGCGCACGGCCGTCCGCGTCGCTGGCGGCGGCTGGCGAACGGAGACGTGCAGGTCGATCTCGGACGCGGTCAGGACGCGTATGTCTGCCGCCGCGGCGACCGGCCGGACTTCACGGTCCAGCCGGTCGCGCCAGGCGGGGCGAGCGATCCGTGGGGGATGCCGTGAGTTAACGGTCCAGGAGCTTGCGAAGTGCTTCCGGCAGGCCGGTTCCGGCGGCCGCGTGCCGCCAGGCGACGTACCCGTCCGGCCGGATCAGGAGACAGCCGTCTTCCTCGATCCCGCTGATCCGCGCCCAGTCGCCGTAGGAATCGCGCGCCTCGGGCGAACCGACGGTCACCACCCGGAGGTCCAGCCCGAGGTCCGCGCCGGCTTTCGCGGCGGCGTCCCGCCAGGCGCCGCCGGTGAGTCCGGTGAGGACAGTCCACCGGCCACGGCCGACAAGGTCCAGTGTGGACACTCGGCGGCCGTCCGGGCCGACGAACCAGACGTGCGGCAGTTTCGCGCCCGGCGTGGTCGTCGGACGGTGGTACAGCTCGGGATCCCGGTCCGCAGCGGGCTCGACGCCGTCCGGGAGCACCGCGGCCGAGACGTACCGCTGGTCCATTTCCACGCCGTGCGCGTTGAACTCGTAGTTCTTCAGCTCGATCGCCGCCTGCAGTTGCTTGCGCCGCAACGCTCCGTCCTCGGTCGAGGCGGTGCAGGCGGCGAGACCGGCGGTGATGGCGTCCGCATCGGAGCCGCCGTCGATGCCGAGCGCGGCGAAGATCGGCCCGAACTGGTCGCGGCTGAGGTTCGCCCGGTCCACGATCTGCTTGCCGACCGGGGCGCGCTCGGCGCTGTAGCTGTCGAGAAGCCCTTCGCCCGCCTCGCCGCGGACGACCATCGCGAGTTTCCACGCCAGGTTGTACGCGTCCTGCACCGAGGTGTTGGACCCGAGCCCGTTCGACGGCGGATGCCGGTGCACCGCGTCGCCCGCGCAGAAAACGCGGCCGGACGAGTACTGCGTGGCGTAGCTGTGGTTGACCGTCCACAGTGAAGTCGAGGTGATCTCCACCGGCAGACCGGGATCCCCGACGAGGTCGCGGACGATCCGGGCCGCTTCCTCGGCGGTCACGTCGGGCGGCGGCTGGGCGATGTCGTAACCCCAGGTCAGCAGCCATTCGTTCCACGGCCGGACCATCCGCACCAGACCCATCCCGATGCCGCCCAGGTGCGCGCCGGGCCGCATCACCCAGTACAGCACGCTCGGCCGGTGCGCGACGTGCTCGGAAAGATCGGCGGTGAAGGTGATGTTCATGCTGCCGGCCTTGCCGGACTGGCCGTCGATCGGCAGCCCGGCCTGCTCGGCGACGCGGCTGCGGGCGCCGTCCGCACCGATCAGGTAGCGGGCGCGGAGGGTGAACTCGTCGCCGCGGACCCGGTCCCGCAGCCGCGCAGTCACCCCGTCCGCGTCTTGGGTGAAGTCGAGGAATTCCGTGTCCAGGCGCAGTTTCGCCCCGCGCGCGGCGGCGTTCGCGGCCAGGATCGGTTCCAGGTAGGTCTGCGGCAGGTCGATCATGTGGCACGGGCTCGCCGCCGCGTACTCGGCGGCCGAGCGATCGGCGGTGCCCCAGCTGGCGATCCGGCCGATCTCCTCGCCGACGAGCGACGTGCACAGCACGGTGTCGCCCATCAGCTCCGGGGGAGTGCCTTGCGCGAGCGCCTGGTCTTCGATGCCGAGGTCGCGGAGGACTTCCATGGTCCGCTGGTTGGTGATGTGCGCGCGGGGCGTGTGCGCCATCCAGCCGTACTTGGTCGCGAGCACGGTGCGCACGCCGTAGGTCGCGAGCAGCAGCGCGGCGGAACCGCCTGCCGGGCCGCTGCCGACCACGAGGACATCGGTGTCATAGCTGGTCATGGTGGGTTCCCGGGGAGATGCGGAAGGTGAAATCGAGGCGGCGCCAGGGTTCGCGCCCGTCCGGCGCGGGGCCGGTCTGCTCGGCGAAGTCGACGATCAGGCCGTCCTTCACGCCGAACACGGTGTCCGAATCGAGGTAGTCGCCGCTGCGGACGAACAGCTGGGTCACCAGCGTGCGGTAGCCCGGTTTGGCGATCATGAAGTGCACGTGCGGCGCGCGGTAGGGATGCCGTTCGGTCGCGGCCAGCATGCCGCCGACCGGGCCGTCGTCCGGGATCGGGTACGCCGACGGCACGATCGTCCAGAACCGCAGCCTGCCCTCGGCGTCGGTGCGGAAGCGGGCGCGCAGCACCGGACCGTCCAGGTCGGGGAGCTGGACGTCGTAGAAACCGTCCTCATTGGACTGCCAGACGTCCACGATCGCGTCCGGCACCGGGGTCCCGTCCGGATCGGTCACCTGGACGTCCGTCCACAGTGGAGTGCCCGGAAGCCCTTCGGCGAGATCCGCGCCCTGCTCGGTTTCCGGTGGGCCTTCGACGTAGAACGGGCCCAGCACGGCCGACGGCGTGGTGTCCGGCGTGCGCGAGTTCGTGAGGACGTCGACCACGCTCGAAACGCCGAGAGTGTCCGACAGCAGAATGAACTCCTGCCGCGTGTCCGAGCTGATCTGCCCGGTGCGGGTGAGGAAGCCGATCGCGTACTCCCACTCCTCCTGGGTGAGATCGGTGCGCACGACGTACGAATGCAGCGTGCGGACCAGTTCGGACAGCAGTTCGCGCAACCGAGGGTCCGGTGTGTTGGCGAAACTGTCCACGACCTCCTGCGTGAGACCGCGCAGATCGGGCGGCGTGCCTTCAGCGGGGGTCGGCCGGGTGCCGGACCACGCACGCCGCAGCAGGTCCTCGATGCCGTCGCGGGTGAGTTCGCGCGGATTCGGATACGGCGCGGCGGTGGCCAGTTCGGCGGCCTTGGCGAGATCGCCTTCGGCAAGACCGATCTCAGCCAGCGAATGCGGTACCGGCAGGCTGGCGATCAGATCGAACACCGCGGTCGGCGCGTCCGGCGCACCGAGCGCTTCGGCGATCCGCCGCATCGCGCCGGACGCGTTCGGCGCGTTGTACGCCATGGCGTGCGGGAGGACGATCGTGTGCGTTTCCGCGTGCGGCAGCCCGAAACTGCCGCCGAGGGTGTGGCACAGCTTGTGGTGCAAGCCCATCCCGACCGAACCGAGGCAGGAGCCGGCCAGCCACGCGGCACGCAGCGCGTCGGTCCGGGCGTCCACATCGGACGGATCGGCGGCGATCCGCGGCAGCGCGGCGGCGAGCAGCCGGATCGCCTCCAGGGCGAGCTGGTCGACGATCGGGTTCGCCTGTGCCGAGTAGAGCGCCTCGACCGCGTGCGCCATCGCGTTGACGCCGCTGGTCAGCGAGGTCGGCACGGGCAGGCCGAGAGTGAGGTCGACGTCGTACACGACCACCTCGGGCAGCACCTTCGGCGACGACTGGGTGGTCTTGCGGCCGTTCTCGGTCTGGCCGACCACCGGCGTCATCTCCGACCCGGCGTACGTGGTCGGCACGATGACCTGCGGAATGTCGGTGCGCAGCGCGAGCGCTTTGGCCAGCCCGGTCGCGGATCCGCCGCCGATCGCGACGACGCAGTCCACGGAGTGCTCGGTGACCAGCGCGAGCGCGCGTTCGGTGACCTCGACCGGGGTGTGCATGGCGGGCTCGCCGAAGCGGGCGGCGAGCCGCGGGCCGAGCGCCCCGGCCGTCCGGTCGGCTGCCTCGGCGGCGGACTTCCCGGCCACCAGCAGCACCCGGCCTGCCGCGAGCCGCTGCACCTCGTCGGGAACGACAGCGAGCGTGCCGCTGCCGAACACGACCCGGGCCGGGTTGGCGGTGTAGGTGAACATCGACGGTCCTTCCACGCGGGTACGTCGAGTATCCGGGCGGAGGAGGGACCGCGCCTGCACAGACGTGCTGAGCGGACTGCACGAAACGCGCGTCAGCCGTCCCGGCGAAGCGCGGCGGGCGTGGTGCCCAGCTGGGCGCGCAGGACTCGCGTGAGGTGTTCCTGGTGGGAGAAACCGCAGCGCACGGCGATGTCCGCGATCGGTTCGGTGCCGGTTCGCAGCAGCAATCCGGCCTGCTCCACGCGCAGTCGCAGCAGGTACCGGTGCGGTGGCAGCCCGGTGCGCGCCTTGAACCGCCGGGCGAACCGGCTGACGCTCAGCCCGGCTGCCGCGGCTAGTTCGTCGAGGCCGAGGGGTTCGGCCAGGCGTTCGTCCATCAGCTCGCGCACCTGGGCGAACTGCCGGTCAGTCAGCGCCTCGACCGGCCTCGCCGCCGCGGGTGCGCTCCGCCCCGCTCGATGCTGGCGGGCGAGCTGCGCGGCGACGAGCGTGCTGAGCTGATCCGCGTACGCGCGAGCGCCGGGCTCCCACTCGCGCACGACCTGGTCGAGCGCGAGAACGAGCTGTTCGAGCAGGGGGTCCACGCTGCCGAGCTCGTCGGCCAGCCGGATCGGAGCGTCCGATCCGGCGGCCTCCTGCACCGCCGAATCCGGCAGGTAGACGTGCAGCGTGTCGAGTTCGCCGCCGAGTTCCACCGACAGTTCCTGGTGCGAGGGCTGGAGAAAGAGCCCGCCCGCCGGGATCCGCCTGCTGCGCTCGCCGGGCGTCCCGACGCCGCGGCGGACCGTGACCGGACCGGCGAGGTGCAGGATCAGCTGGTGCGTGCGCGCGGGCCCGAACTCCGCGCGATACGGCCGTTCGCGCTGTTTGGACAGGTAGATCCGGTCCCAGCCGAGACCCGCGCTGGTGCGTTCCGGGCGGATCCACGGCAGGGAAAGGATGCCGTTCGTGTCGGCAGGCCCGAGCTCGCCCACGGCGTCCTCCTCCTCGAGGGTCCCGTGGGCGAGGGTACCTCTCAGAGCGGGTTGAACACGCCCAGCGGCGCGGTGCAGAACGGCCCGCCGACGTACTCGGCGGCGGCCCCGGTCGGCGCGGGCTTGTCCGCCAGCTGCTCGGCGTAGACCTCGGCGTTGTCGTGCGACTTGTAGCCCAGCGCCTCGGCCTCGGCGAGCGAGTAGACGCGGCGGGTGTTGTCCGAGACGCCCCAGATCATCCGGTAGCCCGGCGACGGCGCGCTCAAGCAGGCCTCGAACAGCCGTGCCCCGTCGTCCGGCGACAACCAGCTGGTCAGCCCGCGGATGCCGAGCGGCAGCGGGGTCTCGAAGCACGAGCCGATGCGGATGACGATCACGTCCATGTCGAAGCGCGACGCGTACAGGCTGCCCAGCGCTTCGATGGCGGCTTTGCTCACGCCGTAATAAGTGTCCGGCCGGGTGCTGGAGTCGGCGGGCAGCCCGTGCTCGCCCGCGTCGGCGTTCCGGCGGAAGCCGACGGCGTGGTTGCTCGACGCGAGCACGACCCGGCGGATCCCGGCTTCCCGGGCGGCTTCGAGGACGGTGTGCGTGCCGTTGATGTTGACGTCGAGGGTGGCGTCCCAGGATGCCTCGCGGCTGAGCCCGCCCAGGTGGATCACCGCGTCCGCTCCCGCGCAGGCGGCGGCCATCGCCTCGGGGTCGGTGACCGAGCCGGTCACGATCTCGACCGCTTCGCCGTCCTCGGCGGCGGGCTGCTCGGCGAGGTCGAGCAGGCGCAGCACCCGGCCTTCCCGGCGCAGCCGCGGCCGCATCAGGGTGCCGACGACGCCGGCCGATCCGGTGATCAGCACACGCTGGTCTGGCATGGAGTTCCTCTCACGAAAGCCTCGTGCGTGCCCATGCCGGTTCTAACCGGCATAAACACTCACGAGGGGACGGGTGGCGGCGGTCAGCGGATTCCGGCGCGGCGCAGCTGCTGGCCGAGCTCGGCGGTGGTTTCGGCCAGCAACTCGCCGACGCGTTCGACATCGGCGTCGGTGACCTTGCCCAGCGGCATCGAGCAGCTCATCGCGTCGGTGCCGGGGATGCGGTACGGGATCACCGCGGCCACGCAGCGCACGCCGAGGGTGCCTTCTTCGATCTCGGCGGCGTACCCGCGTTCCCGGGTGCGCGCGAGGTCGGCGTGCAGCGCGTCGAGCGTGGTGATGGTGTTCGGGGTGAGCGCGACCAGCTCGTCGGGCATGAGCGCCTCGACCTCTTCGTGGGTCAGCTCGGCGAGCAGGGCCTTGCCCAGCGCGGTCGCGTGCGTGGGCAGCGTGCGGCCGACGCGCGAGATGAGGTGCGTGGAGTGCTGCGACTCGCGAGTCTCCAGGTAGACGACCTCGGTGCCGTTGCGGCGCGCGAAATGCGCGGTGAAGCCGGTCTTCTCGCGGATGCGCTCCAAAGCTTCGGTGGCGTAGGGGACGATCGCGTCGCGGTCGAGGTACGCGGTGCCGCAGATCAGCGCGCGCACGCCGAGCCGGTAGCGCGCGGAGTTCGCGTCGGCCTCCAGCCAGCCCGCGTCCAGCAGGGTGCGCAGCAGACCGTGCAGACTGGAGCGGGGGAACCCGGTGCGCGCATGAAGATCCGACAGCGACAGCCACACGTCGTTCGCGGCGAACGTCTCGATCAGGTCGATGGCGCGCCGCGCCGACTTCACGCCCGCGGACTCCGCGGGAGCGGTGGCGGGGTCCGTCTTCTGCGCCATGCGCGTCCTCCAACCGGGCCGTTGACTTGTGAGTCCGGCCATATTAGCGTCCCGAACAGCGTTCTTGTGGGTGAACATAGTCACGATAACAGACTCCATTCAAGAATGTGAACATTGGAGCAGAAACTGATGGCACAGACCGAAATCGAGCTGGACGGCTTGCTGGCGTTCCCGCTGACCCCCTTCACCGAAGACCTCGAGATCAATCTCGACGGGTTCGCGGAGAACGTGGAGAGCCACATCGCCGCCGGTGCGGGCGCGCTGTTCGTCGCGTGCGGCACCGGGGAGTTCAGCTCGCTGTCGGTCGACGAGGTCGCCGCGCTGCTGGCCAAGGCGCGCGAGGTCGCGAACGGGCGGGTACCGGTGTGGGTCGGCGCGGGCGGTGGTGCGGCCGGTGTGCGCGCGGGCGTCGCGGCGGCGCAGGCGGGCAACGCCGATGGGGTGTTGCTGCTCCCGCCGTACCTGATCACCGGGCCGCAGGACGGGCTGGTCGACTACGTGCGCTACGCGGTCGGCGACACGTCGGTCCCGGTGATCGTCTACCACCGCAGCACCGGCGTCTTCACCGCGCCGGCCGCGGCGAAGCTGCTGGACATCCCGTCGGTGGTCGGCATCAAGGACGGCTACGGCGACGTCGAAACGATGACCCGGATCGTCACCACGATTCGCGCGCTCGGCACGCAGCGGTCCGCGGACTTCTTGTTCTTCAACGGGTTGCCGACCGCTGAGGTGTCCGCGAAGGCGTACGCGGCGGCAGGCGTCGCGCGCTACTCCTCGGCGGTGCACTGCTTCGCGCCGGAAATCGCGCACCGGTTCCACCGCGCGCTGGCGGAGAACGACGACGCGACGATGGACGCGCTGCTCGCCGGGTTCTACCTGCCGCTGGTGGCGTTGCGCGACGAGACGCCCGGCTTCGCGGTGTCGCTGGTCAAGGCCGCCGCCCGGCTGCGCGGCGACAAGGTCGGCACCGTCCGGCCGCCGCTGATCGAGCCGACGCCGGAGCAGATCGACCGGCTGGGCAAGGTCGTCGAGAACGGTTTCGCCGTGCTGAAAGGCCTCTGATGAAGATCCGGGACGTAGTGCTGACCCCGGTCGCCTTCGCGGACGCACCGCTGCTCAACGTGATGGGCGTGCACGAACCGTTCGCGTTGCGCAGCGTGGTCCAGGTGGTGTGCGACGACGGCGTGGTCGGCCTCGGCGAGTCTTACGGCGACGCGGCGTTCCTCGGCGAGGTGCGCAAGGTGCTGCCGGAACTGGCCGGACACGACATTTTCGACCTGCCGGGCCTGAAGCGGATCATCGCGCGCGAGCTGGCCGGAACCGTGCTGACCGACGAGCACGGCCTGATCGGCGGGTTCTCCATCCGCAAGACGATCGCCAGCGTGTACTCGCTGTTCGAGGTCGCCTGCCTGGACGCACAAGGCCAGTTCCTCGGCCGTCCGGTCGCCGACCTGCTCGGCGGCAAGGCGCGCGACGCCGTCGACTTCTCCGCGTACCTGTTCTACAAGTACGGTGCGCACATCGATGCGGACGAGGACAGCTGGGGCGACATCCTGACGCCGGAAGCGCTGGTCGGCTCGGCGAAGCGGATGGTCGACGAGTACGGGTTCCGCTCGATCAAGCTCAAGGGCGGGGTTTTCGCTCCGGAGCAAGAGATCGAGGGCATTCGCACGCTGGCCGAAGCGTTCCCCGGGCATCCGCTGCGCATCGACCCGAACGCGGCGTGGACGCCCGAGACGAGCATCCGGGTGGCCGCCGAACTCGACGGAGTGCTGGAGTACCTCGAAGACCCGACACCGGGCATCGAGGGCATGGCACGCGTTGCGCGCGAGGCGAGCATGCCGTTGGCCACCAACATGTGCGTGGTGAACTTCGGCGACCTGGAACCGGCGTTCCGGGCGCGCGCGATCGGCGTCCTGCTGTCCGATCACCACTTCTGGGGCGGCATGCGCGACACGCAGGCGCTGTCGGTGGCGTGCGAGAGCTTCGGCGTCGGGCTGTCCATGCACTCCAACAGCCACCTCGGGATCAGCCTCGCCGCGATGGTGCACGTCGCGGCGGCGACCCCGCACCTGACATACGCCTGCGACACGCACTGGCCGTGGAAGACTGCCGACGTGATCGAACCGGGCGTGCTGAATTTCGTCGATGGAGCGGTCGCGGTGCCGGACCGGCCCGGGCTCGGGATCACGCTGGACCAGGACGCGCTCGCCAGGGCGCACGAGGACTATGTCCGATGTGGACTGACCAAACGGGACGATGTGACGTACATGCGCGAGTACACGCCCGGTTTCGAGCCGAACACGGCGAGGTGGTGACCCGGTGAAGGTGACCGGATACGCGTATCCGTGGGACGTGCTCGGCGACACCGCGTTCGCCGAGCGGGTACAGGACCTCGGCGTGGACGAGGTCGCGGTGGCTTTGGCTTACCACAGCGCGCGGGCCGCGACACCGTGGTCGACCGAGCGCACCTCGGTGGTCGCGCGCACCGCCGCGCTCTACCGCCCGGTGCGCGCGGAAGCCTGGTCGGGCCGGGATCTCGTCCCCGCCGCGCCGGACTGGGTCTCCTCGGAAGACAGCGGCGGCGACGCGGTCCGGCGGCTCAACGACGCCGGAATCCCGGCCGCCGCGTGGATCGTGCTCACGCACAACTCGCAGCTGGGCACGGAGTTTCCGCAGTACGCCGTGCGCAACTGCTTCGGCGAGACGTACCCGTGGGCGCTGTGCCCCGCGCAGCCCGCGGTACGCGAGCACGCCGCGACGCTGACTGCGGAATCCGTTGCGGGACTGAAGCTTTCGTCGGTGCTGCTGGAGGCGTGCGGCCCGCTCGGCGGCGTGCACCAGCATCAGCACGAGAAGACCGACGGCGTGTGGGCTCCGGCTACCGCGCGGCTGTTGTCGATCTGCTGCTGCGACGCTTGTGCGGGGGGCTGGACCGGCCTCGACCCGTCCGCCGTCCGCGAGACTTTGCGGGCCGAGGTGCAGCGGCTGATCGCTACGGCGGATTTGTCGGTGGTCGAGGATAGACTTCCGGGTGAGTTGAAGGGAAAGCTGCTTTCCGGTCGGCAGCAGGCGACCGATGCGTTGCGCGCTGCGGTCTTGGCCGTGTTGGAGCCGGGTACGCGGATCGTGCTGCACGGCGCGCTCGACCCGTGGGTCACCGGCGCACTGCCCGGCCTGACCCCGACGGCCGCCGACGACGCCGAGACGGTCGTGCTGCAGAACTGGGCACCGGGCCAGGCGAGCGTCGACGCGGTCGCGGCCGCACGGCGAGCGCTGCCGGACCGAGTCGCGATCGGCAGCTACATCACGGCGGTCGCGGCTAGCGCGGTGCCGGACATCGCGGCGTACGTGGGCGAGTTGGCTAAGGCGGGGGCTGCGGAGTTGCACCTGTACCACTTGGGTCTTGCTGGTCCGGCGCGGTGGCCGGATCTGCATGCCGCTACTGGTGCCGCGCACTCGGTGTCGTGACGGTTGTTTGATGAGGAGATGCGTTGGGCCGTGAAGCTTCCGCGCCAGAGCGGGAAAGCGAGTTGGCCGCTGCAGCCCGGCGGTTCGTCGGTCGGCCTCGGCTGGCTGGGCCACAGCGCATCTGGTGCCTGAATCTGTTTGACGAGGAGGTCCGTTGAGCCGTGAAGCTTCCGCTCCGGCGCGGGAACGCGTGTTGGCCGCTGCAGCCCGGCGGTTCGTCGGTCGGCCTCGGCTGGCTGGGCCACAGCGCATCTGGTGCCTGAATCTGTTTGACGAGGAGGTCCGTTGAGCCGCGAAGCTTCCGCCCCGGCGCGGGAACCCGTGTTGGCCGCTGCAGCCCGGCGGTTCAGCGATCGTGTCCCGGCTGTCCGAGCCGCAGCGCACTTGACGTCCTGAACCTGTTTGACGAGGAGGTCCGTTGAACCGCAAAGCTTCCGCCCCGGCGCGGGAACCCGTGTTGGCCGCCGAAGCCCGGTGGTTCAGCGAGCGCGCCCGGCCGATCGAGCCGCGGCGCACCTGACGTCCTGAATCTGTTTGACGAGGAGATCCATTGAGCCGCGAAACTTCCGCCCCGGAACTGGAAAGCGTGCTGGCCGCCGCGGCCGCTGCCGCCCGGCCGTTCGCCGAGAGCACCCCGGCCGATCGGGCCCGGTGGCTGGCCGCCGCCGCGGACGCGCTCGACGCTGCCGCCGAAGAGCTGATTCCGCTGGCGCACCAGGAGACCCGCTTGCCGGCCGCGCCGCGGTTGAAGGGCGAGCTCGCGCGCACGACGTTCCAGCTGCGGCTGTTCGGCGAGGTGCTGCGGGACGGCGAATTCCTGGGCGCGACCGTCGACCACGCCGACCCGGCCTGGCCGATGGGCGCCCGGCCGGACCTGCGCCGGGTGCTCGTGCCGATCGGTCCGGTGCTGGTGTTCGCCGCGAGCAACTTCCCGTTCGCGTTCAGCGTCGCGGGCGGCGACACCGCTTCGGCGCTGGCCGCGGGGTGTCCGGTCGTGCTCAAAGCCCACCCGGGCCACGAAGAACTCTCGACGCGGACCGGCGAGATCGTCGCACAGGCGTTGACCGCCGCCGGTGCGCCGGAGGGTGCGTTCGCGGTGATCCACGGGGTCGAACAGGGCGTCACGGCGCTCAAGGACCCGCGGATTTCCGCCGCCGCGTTCACCGGTTCCGTGCCGGGCGGGCGCGCGCTGTTCGACATCGCGGTCTCGCGACCGACGCCGATTCCGTTCTACGGCGAGCTGGGCAGCGTCAACCCGGTCGTCGTCACGCCGGGTGCGGTCGCCGCGCGCGGCGAAGCGGTGGCGAAGGGCTACGCCGGGTCGTTCAGCCTCGGCGCGGGCCAGTTCTGCACCAAGCCGGGCCTGCTCTTCCTGCCCGAGGGCCACGGATTGGACGACTCTCTCCGCGAGGCGGTCAGCGCGGTGGCTCAGCAGGAAATGCTGAACGACCGCATCGCGGCCGGGTTCGCGCAGAAGCTGGCGGATCTGCGTGCGGTGTCCGGCGTCGAATCGGTCGTGGAAGGCGCGCAGGACGGCGACGCGTTCACCCCGTCGCTGCTGGCTACCACGGCGAAGGAGTTCCTGGCTGGGGGAGAGGCAGTCCGCGAGGAGCACTTCGGCCCGGCGTCGCTGATCGTCACCTACTCCGACCAGGCCGAACTGATCGAAGTCCTCGACAGCCTCGAACCCGGACTCACCGCGACGGTCCAGGGCGAGGACGGCGACGCCGACTTCGTGCGTCCGCTGCTGCCTTCCCTGACCCGCCTGGCCGGACGGCTGCTGTGGAACGACTGGCCGACCGGCGTCACGGTCAGCTGGGCCCAGCAGCACGGCGGCCCGTACCCGGCGACGACCGCTCCGACCACGACGTCGGTCGGCACCGCCGCGATCGAACGCTTCCTGCGCCCGGTGGCCTGGCAGAGCTTCCCGGACGCGCTGCTGCCGGAAGCCCTTCAGGAAGCGAACCCGTGGCAGCTGCCGCGCCGTGTCGACGGAGCGCGCTGAGCAGACCCCCTCGTGCGCGGCGGTCCCGGTTCCAGCCGGGATCGCCCCGCGCAACCAACCCCACTGGGAGGCACCGTCATGCCCGTGAACCGCAGAACCGCACTGCGTGGCGGTGCCATCGCCGCCGCGTCGGCCGCGCTCGTCGCCACGGCGCGCCCGGCCTTCGCCGCACCTGCCGCGGATCCGCTGAAGAAGATCGTGACCGGCTACCGCGAGCTGCAGACGGGCATCAACCGTCCGTCGCCGGAACGCACGGCCGCGCTCAAGAACCTCGGCCGGGTCGCGAAGTCTTACTACGACAGCATGTCGGTGTCCGGTAACGGTCCACTGTGGACTGATCTGCCGCTCGGTCCCGGCAGCGACTACACGACGTCGATGTACGCCCGGCTGCGCGCGATCGCCGTCGACTGGGGGACGCCGGGCAGCACGCTGTCCGGCGATCCGAAGGTGCTCGACGGGATCAAGAAGGCGCTGGAGCTGATCTACGCCAGCCAGTACAACCCGCAGGTCGGCGAGATCGGCAACTGGTACACCTACGAGATCGGCGTGCCGTACTACCTGCTGCACACCCTCGTCACGGTCGCCGACCAGCTGACCGCCGACGAGCTGGCGCGGTATGTCAGCCCGGTCAAGCGGTTCGTCGGGAACCCGAATCTGCGCGCGAACAACCCGAAGATCGTCGAAACCGGCGCGAACCGGGCGGACAAGGCGCTCATCTCCATCGTTTCCGGCGCGCTGACCGGCGACACCGCGTGGATCCGCACCGGCATCGACGCGATCACCGACGTCGCCGGCGGGGGAGCGGCCAGCGTCCTGGCGAAGCTGGACCGCGCGGCGGGCGACGGTTTCCACGCCGACGGCTCGTTCATCCAGCACGACACCATCCCGTACCCCGGGCACTACGGCATCGTCCTGCTGACTGCGCTCGCCGGGACGATCCACGTCACCGAAGGCACCGAGTACGCGCTGCCGGACGAGCTGAAGCAGAAGGTGTACGCGCTGGTCGGCGACACGTTCGCGCCGTTCGTGTACGCGGGCGCGCTGATGGAGCCGGTGCGCGGGCGGATGCTGTCGCGGCAGGGCGAAACCGCGCACGACATCGGACATCAGCTGACCGTCGCGACTTTGGTCCTCGCACGGTCGGCGACCGGCCCCGTGCAGTCTGAGCTTTCCGGGCTCGCCGCCAAGTGGATCAAGGAAGGCACGTACGCGCCGTTCCTGGAAATCCCCGATCCCGAACGGTTCGCGCCCGGCCCGGACCTCGTCGCGACGCCGGGCATCGAGTTCGCCCAGGAGATGCTCGCCGGACGCGTGCGGCCCGCGCCGATCGTCGCGACGCACCGGATCTTCGGGCAGCAGGACCGGATGGTGCACGTGACCGAGGGCTGGTCCGCGTCGCTCGGCGTCGGCTCCACGCGGATCTCGCGCTACGAGTCGATCAACGGGATGAACCTGCACGGCTGGCACGTCGGCGACGGGGTGCTGTATCTGTTCCTTCCCAACGCGAAAGGCCACTACTCGGACGCCTATTGGCCGACTGTCGATCCTGCCCTGCTGCCTGGCACGACGGCGAAGGCCGGGCCGCCGGGACCGCTGGCAGCGACGCCGTTGACGACGAAAGCGCACGTCGGCGGCGTGCGCTGGGACGCCCGGCACGGCGCGTACGCGATGGATTTCGTCTCCGAAGACGGTTCGCTGACCGCGAAGAAGTCGTGGTTCTTCACTCCGGCGGGCGTCGTCTGCCTCGGCGCGGGGATCACCGACACGTCAGGGCAGGCGGTCCGGACGACGATCGAAAACCGCAACCTCGGTGAAAACGGACGCGGCACGCTGCTGGCCGACGCGCGCGCGGTCGGCGATTCGAGCACGCTGCACCGGCCGCGCTGGCTGCACCTCGACCAGGTGGGCGGGTACGTCCTGCTCGACAACGCCGAGGTCACCGCCCTGCGCGAAGACCGGACCGGCGCGTGGCGCGACGTCGACACCGGTGCCAACACGAAGGGCACCACGACGCCGAACACGCGGCGGTACCAGAAGCTGGTGATCGAGCACGGCGCGAAGCCGGTGGACGCGAAGTACGCGTACGCGATTCTGCCGGGCGCGTCGGTGGTGGGGACGGTCGCGTCGGTGCTCGCGTGGCGCGTGCGGGCCAATACGCCCGCTGTCCAGGCTTTGCGGCTGTGGGATAACACACTGCTCGCAAACTTCTACAGTGCGGGTACGGTAGACGAAGTATCCGTTTCAGGACCGGCTTCGGTAGCGCTCGGCCGGAACAGCATCGCTGTTTCCGACCCGACGCAGCTGCAGGACAGCGTCCGTGTGACGGTGCGGCGGCGCACGGTGGAAGTTCCGCTCAAGGACACCTTCGGCGCCACCAAGGTGGTTTCCTTGCGGTGAACCCGGTTTTCCCCGCCGGGCCGGTGGTTCCCGGCCTGGCCCGGCGGGGCCCCACTTGATCCGGCCCCGGCCGTAAAGTGGGCGGAGTCGCTTCTCGCGGGGAGGAATCGTGGCGCATTTCGATGTCCTGGTGGTCGGAGCCGGGCTTTCCGGCATCGGCGCGGCTTGCCGGCTGCAGCAGCAGGCCCCGGACCGGACGTACGCGATCCTCGAAGCGCGCGACACGATCGGCGGTACCTGGGACCTCTTCCGGTACCCGGGCGTGCGCTCCGACTCGGACATGTTCACGCTCGGCTACCCGTTCCGGCCGTGGCGCAAGGAACAGGCGATCGCGTCCGGCGCCGAGATCCTCGAGTACATCCGCGAGACCGCCGCTGAGCACGAGGTCTCCCGGCACATCCGGTTCGGGCACCGGGTGGTCCGCGCGTCCTGGTCGTCCGCGTCGGCCCGCTGGACCGTAGCGGCCTCGCACGACGGCGAGGTCGTCACCCACACCTGCTCTTTCCTGTATTTGTGCAGCGGCTACTACAGCTACGAGAACGGCCACGTCGTCGACTTCCCCGGCCGCGACTCGTTCCGCGGCGAGATCGTGCACCCCCAGTTCTGGCCGGAGGGGTCGGACTTCACGGGCAAACGAGTGGTCGTCGTCGGCAGCGGCGCCACCGCGGTGACCTTGGTGCCGGAACTGGCTTCGACGGCGGAGTCAGTGACGATGCTGCAACGCTCGCCGAGCTACGTCCTGTCGCGCCCGTGGACGGACTCGCTCGCCCGCCGCCTGCGCCGATTCCTGCCCTCGCGCGTCGCGTACCACGCGGTGCGCGCGAAGAACGTCCTGGTGACAACGTTGCTGTACCAGTTCTCGCGCCGACAGCCCGACCGCGCCGCGGCTTTCTTGCGCGACGCGGCCGCGAAGCAGCTGCCCGCCTCGATCCCGGTCGACCCCCACTTCTCGCCCCGGTACCGGCCCTGGGACCAACGACTCTGCCTGACGCCCGGAGCGGACTTCTTCCGCGCACTCCGCAGCGGCCGAGCGGACATCGTCACCGACCGGATCGACCGCTTCACCCCCGACGGCCTCACGCTGGAATCCGGCGCACACCTGCCCGCGGACGTGGTCGTCACCGCGACCGGCCTGCGGGTGGTCGCGTTCGGCGGAATCGAGCTGACTGTCGACGGCGAGGTGATCGAACCGTCGGAACAACTGGTGTACAAGGGAATGATGCTCGGCGGGGTGCCGAACCTGGCCTGGTGTATCGGCTACGTGAATGCCTCCTGGACGCTGCGCTCGGATCTCGTCTCTCGGTATGTGTGCCGGTTGCTGAACCACCTGTCGCGCAACGGTTTCGACACCTGCGTGCCCCGCCCGCCCGCGATCCCGTCCACGCGGCGGCGGCCGATCATGAACCTGACGTCGGGCTACCTCACCCGCGCCGCCTCAGTCCTGCCCCGCCAAGGCGACCGCCGCCCGTGGCTGATGCGGCAGAACTACCTGCTGGACGCAGCGGATCTCCGCCTGAGCCGCATGGACGACGGGGTGCTGCGGTTCGAGCGGGTGGGGGCGCAGCGCGTGACCTCCTGATCTGGTGGGCTGTGCTCGATCGTTTGTGATTGGTCAGCGGGTGTGCTTTTTGAAGCTCGCCGAAAAGGAACCCAGGCTGCTGGACTCGACAGGTCGAGGGTTCGGCAGCCTGGGTTCCGGGAGTTCGACGCGCTCACGCCGCCGAGTGAGCCAGCCAGTGGTCGGCCAGGTCGCGATCGCCGGTGATCGTTACCCGGTCGGCTGGCAGGCGCCGGGTGAGCACCAGCAGGAGGTCCTGGACCGAACCTGTCAGCGTCGCGTCCGCGGCGTCCGCGGCGCGCGTCCACCGGACGCCGTCGGGAGTGCGGGTGATCAGCCAGCCCGCGCCGTCGCCAGGTCGGAGCTGGAGCGTCTGGCCGGTGCCGCGCAGGGCCGAGAAACCCGGTCTCAGGGTCGCCATGACCGGATGGGACAGCATTTCCAGCCACTCGCTGATCGCGTCGGCCGCGAGGTCCGGCGCCACCGCGAACGCGGTCCCGGTGGCGAAGGCCGCGTCCGCGTGGTGCACCGTCGTGTCGTGGAGCATGCGGCGCAGCCAGAACGTCGCCGGTCGCGGGCCGAAGTAGGTCCACACTGGACGGTCGGCGGCAGCGAGCACCGCGTCGGCGAGGTCCGCGGCGCCCGCTTGGAGCCAGGCCGGCCATTCGCCGGGTGCGCCTGGGTCCGCCTCGAACGGGTTGGGGACCGGGGCCGGGCCGGACCGGATGAGGTCCGCCGCCCAGCGGTGCGCCTGGCCGACGTGACCGGCCAGCACTCGCAGCGGCCACTCCGGGCAGGTGGGCACCGGAGCCTCCGGATCCGCGCCGGCGACCGCCTTCGCGAATTCCTCCGTGTGTTGGTGCAATCCCTGGACAAGTCGTGCGGTGTCGAGATCCATGGCCGTACCGTAGGAACTCCACCCGGCTGGAGGTTCCATCGGAAGTGACCGGCGACACACTCGGGATCGGCGACCTGGCGCGGCGCACCGGCGTGCCCGTCCGCACGATCCGCTTTTACTGCGACGAGGGACTGCTGGCACCCGTGCGCAGCGCCGGCGGACACCGCCGATTCGACCCGGCGGACGTCAACCGCCTCGTTCTGGTGCGGCGCTTGCGCGGACTCGGGCTGAGCTTGAAGCCGATCATGGACGTCCTTGCCGGAGAACGTTCCCTTTCCGACGCCGTGTCCGCAGAGCGCGCCGCGCTGGACCGCGAGCTGACGACGCTGGCGTGGCGACGCTCAGCCCTCCGCGCCGTCGAGGAGGCACCGCCTGCCGCCCGCCCCGCCCGGCTCGAGCTGCTGTCCGCCGCGACGGACGGCTTCGCCGCGCATGCGGCCCTGGTCCGCCTTTGGCACCCGATGGCCACCGGTGCCGTCCCGCCGGACACGGCAGACATGTTCCTCGCCGCGAGCGCGCCGCGGCCGCCGGAACTGCCGACCCCAGCGCAGGTCGTCGCCTACGCCGAGTTAGTGCTGCTCGCCGCCGACCGCGCGTTCGCCGCCCGGCTGCGGGCGAGCACGCTGGTCACTCACCTGGGCGCTCTCCACGAAGGCGTCGGCGAGGCCTGCGAACTGGCGTGCCCGCAGGTAGCGGCCGGAGCCGAGCCGGAGGCAGGACCCGCACTCGACCGTTTCGCCGCAGCCCACGCCGCCGCGTCCGGCACCGGCGACACCCCGGAGTTCCGCCGCACTCTGCGACGGCGCACCGCTGGCGATCGGCATCCGCAGGTGCGCCGCTATTGGCGTCTCGCGGGCGAGATCACTGGAGAAGCCGCGCCGGTCGGGGTCGCGCACACCTGGCTGCTGGACGCGCTGGACCGCTCGGCTGGCTGAGATCTCTCGAGCGGGAAACGTGTCGGCTCGCGCGACGCGTTTCGCTGGGCTGGAGGGGCCAGCGAGCGGGGGTTCGCTCCCTAGCCCGCGCTCGCCGAACCGTTCCCGGCGAGCTCGGCCACAACGTTCCGGCTCATTGCGCGGTCGCTGCGGCGGCCCAGCGGGTCAGGTCCTCCCTTCGGAGTGCGGCGGCCATCAGATCCGGGAAGAGGTCCGGCGTGCAGGCGAAAGCGGGCACCCCCAGTTCGCTGAGCGCTGCGGCGTTTTCGTGGTCGTAGAACGGCGCTCCCGAGTCCGACAGTGCCAGCAGCGTGACCACTTGCACTCCGGATCCCACCAGGTCTGCGACTCGGCGCAGCAGATCGTCCCGTACTCCGCCTTCGTACAGGTCGCTGATCAGCACCAGGAGGGTTTGTTCGGGGCGTTCCACGAGTCCTTGGCAGTACGCCAATGCGCGGTTGATGTCGGTGCCGCCGCCTAGTTGGGTGCCGAAGAGGACGTCGACCGGGTCGTCCAGGTGGTCGGACAGGTCGGCGACCGCCGTGTCGAACGCGACGAATTTCGTGCTCAGGGCGCGCATTGAGGCCAGGGCGGCACCGAAAACGCCTGAATACACCACGGATTCTGCCATTGAGCCGGACTGGTCGACCGCGAGGATCACGTCGCGGCGGACGCTTTGTTCTCGGCGGCCGAAGCCGAAAAGCTGTTCGGGCACAATGGTTTTCAGTGTGGGCGAGTAGTGCTTCAGGTTCCGGCGGACGGTGCGGTCCCAGTCGATGTCCGCGCCTCGGGGGCGTTGGGTGCGGGCGGCACGGTCCAGTGCACCGCGGACTGCTGCTCGGGTGCGTTCGGCTAGGCGTTCCTCGAGCTCGGTGACGACTTTGCGTACGACGGTGCGTGCGGTTTCCTTCGTCTCCTCGGGCAGGACGTTGTTGAGGGACAACAGGGTTCCGACCAGGTGGACGTCCGGTTCCACGGCGCTGAGCAGTTCCGGTTCCAGCAGCATCCGGGTGATGCCCAGGCGGTCTACGGCGTCGCGTTGCATGACTTGGACTACGGAGCCGGGGAAGTACTTCCGGATGTCGCCGAGCCAGCGCGCGACTCGCGGTGCGGAGGCTTGCAGGCCGCCGCTGCGGTCGCCGCTGCTGCGGGAGTTTTTGGGGCGCTCGTCGTAGAGAGCGGCCAGCACGTTGTCGACGCCGGTGTCCCCTTCGGACAGTGCGTGGCCGGTGCCGTCGGAATCTCCGCCCAGCACTAGGCGCCAGCGGCGGAGGCGTTCGGGGTCGGTGGTCACGGGGCGGCTCCCAGGAGGGTGGCGAAGACCGGCAGGGCGGCTGCGGCGCGGATTTCGTCCAGGTCTTCGGCGAGCGCCGGCTCGACCCGGCGAGTGCCGGACAGGGTGGCGGCGCGTTCGCCGATGGCGCGTTTTTCCGGACTGGCGAAGGCGCCGAAAGTGCGGCGCAGCAAGGGAAGCACCTCGGTGAAGACCTCGGGCGGGATCGAGGTCAGCCAGGTGTCGACGACGCGCAGCATGCGTTCGTCGTGGACCAGCAGGAGCGCGCCGCCGGAGAAGAAGCCTTCGACGTAGGCCGCGCCGTCGGTCGGAGCGATGCCGGGGGTGAGCATGCGGCTCAGCCGGAGTTCGACCTCTGCGCCGTCCAGCAGGTCGGCGTCGTGCAGCAGGCGCACGATGCGGCCAGCCAGCAGCGGGGGCAGGGCGTCGCGGGTGGAGAGGCGGGCCAGTGCGGTGAACCAGCGGTCGCGGGCGGCGTCGCCGAGCAGGTCGGTGGCTTCGTGGACGTCGTCGATGAGTTCGCAGAACTGTGCGGCGGCTTCCTCGTCGATCCCGTGCACGGCAGGCGGAAGGCCGGCGCAGACCCGGGTGAGGATCCGGTCGGCGACTTCTTGCAATTGCGCGGTGTCGGTGCTACGGACGTCGCCGTAGCGGGTTGCCCGCGCCAGTGGCGGCAGCGCAGTCATGAGGTGCGCGACGTCCGCGTCGGCGGCGGCGCGGGTGTCCAGAGCGGCGAGGGTTTCCGGCAGGGCGTCGCCCAGGTCAGCGAGGAGGCAGCGTTCTACCGCTGCGGTGATGTCGGCGAGCGGCGGAGATTCGGCGACGGTTTCGCGCACGACCGCGGTGGCGGCGGCGGGCACGGTGGTGCCGTGGACCGCGGCTGCGACCAGGTCGACCTCGAAACCTGGTTCCCAGCACAAAGTCCAGGTCTCGCGGAAGGTGCCTTTGTTGCGCACCGAGGACAGTTCCGGTTCGCCCCAGGGGATGCCGAGGATCTGCAGCCGGTGCAGCAGGCGCGAGCGGTCGAGACCGCCGGGGGTGCGCAGGTCCAGATCCAGTTCCCGCGCTTGAGGTTCGCGTTTGAGCCGGAGCCGTCGGGCGGTGGCGATCAGGTCGGCGGCCAGCGGTGCTTGCGGCACGTGGTCCGGGACCTCGCCGAGCAGCTCGCCGACCACGAGCCGTTGCGTGACCAGGTCGGCCTGGACGTCGTCGCCTCCGCACAGGACCGCGCGGGTGGCGGCGTCGACCTCGGCCAGTCCGGCGGACGACCGGCCGCGCAGGGCGGCCAGCGTGTCGGCCAGCCGCACCGCTTCGATCACGTGCGCGGTGGAGACCGGCAGGTCTTCTTCGCGCAGCACCCCGGCGACGGCGGTGAGCCACCGGGTGGTGACGTCGGCGGAGGTGCTGAACAGGTGGTGGTACCAGCCGGGAGAGCGGACGCCCGCGCCGTAGCCGGTGACCGACGCGAGCCTGCCGTGCGTCCACGGCACCCACGTGCACACGACCTTCCGCTTCGGGAGTCCTTTGAGGACAGCCTGGTCCTTGGACGCGGGCGGAAGCGGATCGGCCAGCGCGGGCACGTGCCAGGCCCCGCACACCACGGCGATCCGTTCGTAGCCTTCCTTCCGCGTCTTGCGCAGCACGTTGCGCATGTACGCCTCGCGCCGCTGCTCGTGCGGATCGTCCGGCCGGTCGCCCTCGCGCAGCGCGGTCATCGCGTCGGCGATCACCTCGAACGGCGATTCCTCGCCTCGCCGGGATTCGACGAAGTCGTCCCACCAGCGTTCCGGATCGTCGTATCCGCCCGCCGCGGCGAGCTCCGCGAGCGGGTCGGTGCGCGGTGCGGTCCGTTCCTCGCCGAGCGCGAACTGGTGTGCGGCGGGGAGATCGCAGAACTTCACCGGGACACCGGCCGCGGCGGCGTACCGCAGGGCCTGCCATTCCGGGCTGAACACCGCGAACGGCCAGAACGCCGCGCGCGACACGTCGTCGGACGCGTACGCCAGCAGCGCCACCGGCGGCCGCATGCCGTCGTCCGCGGCGAGATCGACGAGCTGGTCCGCTTCCGGCGGTCCCTCGATCAGCACCACGTCCGGTTCCAGCTCGGCGAGCCGGGCGGCGACCGCCCGCGCCGAACCGGGACCGTGGTGCCGGATCCCGAGGAGGTGAGTGGTCATCCGGCGATCTCCTGGCCTGCCCGGTAGAAGTCGGCCCAGCCTTCCCGCTCGCGCACCACGGTCTCCAGGTACTCGCTCCAAATCGCGCTGTCCGCGACCGGATCCTTCACCACCGCACCGTGGATCCCCGCCGCGACGTCCTGCGCGCGCAGCACGCCGTCGCCGAAGTGGGCGGCCAGCGCGAGACCGCCGGTGAGCACGCTGATCGCCTCGGCGGTCGAGAGCGTGCCTGACGGGGTTTTGACCGCGGTGCGGCCGTCCTCGGTGCGGCCGGCCCGCAACTCGCGGAACACCGTGACCACCCGGCGGATTTCGGCGAGATCGGCGGCTTCGGCGGGCAGCGACAGCGCGGCGCCGAGCTGACCGACCCGCCGCCGGACGATGTCCACCTCGGCTTCGGCGGTGTCCGGCAGCGGCAGCACGACGGTGTTGAACCGCCGCCGCAGCGCGCTCGACAGCTCGTTGACGCCCTTGTCCCGGTTGTTCGCCGTGGCCACCAGCGTGAACCCGGGCCGGGCCTGCACCTCGGAGCCCAGTTCGGGGATCGGCAGCGTCTTCTCGGACAGGATCGTGATGAGCGAGTCCTGCACGTCCGCCGGGATCCGGGTGAGTTCCTCGAGCCGCGCGACCTTGCCGTCGCGCATCGCGCGCAGGATCGGGCTTTCGACCAGCGCCTGGTCGCTCGGCCCTTCGGCGATGAGCCGCGCGTAGTTCCAGCCGTAGCGGATCTGCTCCTCGGCGGTGCCCGCGGTGCCCTGGACGAGCAGCGTGGAGTCCCCGCTGATCGCCGCCGCGAGGTGTTCGGACACCCAGGTCTTCGCCGTGCCCGGCACGCCGAGCAGCAGCAGCGCGCGGTCGGTGGCGAGGGTGGCGACCGCGACCTCGATCAGCCGTCGCGGACCGACGTACTTCGGGCTGATCTCGGTGCCGTCGTCGAGTTTCCCGCCGAGCAGGTAGGTGACCACCGCCCACGGGGACAGCCGCCACGACGGCGGTTTCGCCCGGTCGTCGGCCGCGGCGAGAGCGGCCAGTTCGCCGGCGTATTCCTGTTCGGCGTGCGGCCGGAGGACGGGGGACGTCATGCGAGCTCCTTGTGCATTTCACGGCGGAAGGACAGGGTTTCGGCGACTGCGCGCCGCCACGGGGCGGCCTCGCCGGGAAGCGGGATCTCGGCCAGCGGGTGGCCGAGGCAGGCGACGGGCACGGCTTTCGCGATCAGCGCGGCCGCGTGCGCGACCAGCCGGTGGTCGCGCTGCCCGGCGACCCAGTCGAGCAGCACCGTGCCGAGCGCGGCGGGCCACGGCTGCGGCAGGTCGAGGATGAGCCGGGTGAGGGCTTCGACCGGCAGCCCGCGGGTCAGCTTCGCGACCGTGGCGGCCTGTTGTTCGGGCGACAGCACGCCGATGAGCGCGGCGGTGCTGCGCCCGCCCGGTTCGGCTTCCACGAGGGCTTGCGCCCATTGCTCGTCGCGCTGCCGAAGCGCGGCGGTGGCCCAGCTTTCGCGCACCACGTTCAGCGGCGGGCCTTCGACGAGCATCCCAGCCAGTTCGCCCGGGGTGCCGTACTCGGCCCAGAACCGCAGGGGAGTGGCGGCGATGATCGCGCGCAGCCGGGCGGTGCCCTGCCCGGGCCCGGCCGGGACGCGGATGCCGTCGCGGATCAGGCTCTCGTCCGGTTCGGGCGGGGTGAATTCGAGGACGTCGGCCCGCAGCGCACGGCTGCGTACGGTGACGCAGGCGCGCAGCCGTTCGATCATCCGCTCCCCGGAGGCCGAATCGGGGTACCGGCCGATCAGCCGCAGCGCGATCTCGCGCACCCCGGCCGCCCGGTCGCCGAGCGCGGCTTCGACGAACGGCTCGTCCTCCTCGGTGAGGTGCTCGCCGAGCAAGGTCAGGAACGTCGCCCGGACGTCGGCCGGTTCGTTCCCCCAAGCCGCGGCGAGCGTCTCCCGCGCGCGGGCGGGATCGGCGGCGAGCACGCGTTCCAGCCAGGCCTGCCGACGCGCGGCGGTGCCGAACTGCCAGGCGTCGTCGCTGGTGTCGTCGTCGGCGGCGACCAGGAACGCCCAATCCGGGTTCCGCTCACCGAGCCACGCGCCGACCGGCCCGGCGACCGTCGCGAGCGGCGCCCGCAGCGACACCCGGGTCCGTGCCGCGTCGGCCAACGCGGGCAGCCGCTCGGCCGGGACGCGGAATCCCTTGTGCGCCACCGTGGCGAGCCATTCCTCGACCAGCTCCGGCCGGTTCGCGGAGAGCAGGTGCCCGAGCCGCGCCCGCGCCACGTTCGGGATGAACGGGCGGGTGTCCTCCGCCGCGGCGGGTTCGGGTTCGATGCCGGTGAGCGGTCGCTGCCCGGCGCGCCGATAGCCGGTGTACGCCGCTGCCGCGACGAGCGCTTGGTCGGCGGGCTCGGTGCGGTGTCCGGCGATTTCCGTTACGCCGGGCGGTAATCCGGCCGGGTCGAGGGTCCGGCGGCGGGTGCCGAGCAGGACGGTGCTGACGAGATCGTTCCAGGCAGTCACAGTCGCACCATCCCGTCGCGATGCCAGCAGCTCAACGGCCGCAGCCCCGCTGTCGTCCACTCCGCGGCCACCGTGACCGGCCGCTCGGCCGCGAGCGCCAGCAGCGGCCACGGATCCACCGAAGGCACCAGCGGCAGCGCTGCACCGTCCACATCGGACAGTGCCCATCCCTCCCCGTGCCGCGCCGGGCGAAGATCGCTCACCAGCACCGGCCACCGGTCCAGCCAAGGATCAGCCGCGAGCGCGGCGGCGTGTTCGGCCAGCGCGGCAGCGAAGGTGCCGCCCACCGGCCCGCTTTCCGGAGCGACGGGCTCCTCCCGGTGGTCGAACACCGCCCGCAGCGGCACCGCGCCCGGGTGGAACACCAGCTCGCCCGCGACGACGTATCCCGGCGGCAGCGAACTGTCCAGCGGACGCCCGGGCGGAGCGAACGACAGCACCAGCGCGTGCCGGCCGCTGCGTTTGCCCCGCAGCCACGTGCGCCTGCTGCGCAGCGATTCCTGCTCCTCGTCGATCGCGCCGGTGACCAGCCATTGGTCCGGCACCCGTTCGCCGGACTCCAGCACCTGCGCGTTGCTCACCGAGAACCCGAGCCGGGTCCGGACGGTGTCGGCGAGCCCGGCAGGCAGCGACTCCAGCCTGCTCGCCGCGTCCGCGAGCACGTACACCAGCGACAACTCGGCCAGCAGCCGATCCGGCCAGTCCCGGCCGCGGCCGACCAGCGCCGCCGCCCGGCGCAGGCCGTTCGCCAGCCCGGGAGCTTGCGCGTCGACCATGCGCGAGGCGACCGTGTACAGCTCGTCGGCGCCGCCGCGTTCGAACGCCGCGAACCCGGCGGACACCCGGTCGGCAAGCCATCCGCGCAGCTCAGCGGCTCCGGCGGTGACCCGCGCGAGCCGTTCCTGCGCCCGCTTGGCGGCCGCTTCGAGATCCTTCGGCGCGTCCGTTTTCTTCTCGGCCCGCTCCGCTCGCGCGGCCCGTTCGTCCAGCCACGGGTGCACCCATCCGGGCTCCTCCGCGCGGGGGACCTGCCCGTCAGCCCAGAGCAGCAGCAACCCCAGCGCGTGCTTGCACGGGAACTTCCGGCTCGGGCAGGTGCACCGGAACGCGGGCCCGGCCGTTTCCACCATCGTCTGGTACGGCCGCTTCCCGCTGCCTTGGCACGCGCCCCAGACCGCGCGGTCGGACGCGCCCGCGTCCGACCACTTCGCCGGCGCCGCCTGCCCGCGCCCGGCTTTCGCCGACGCGGCGTCCGGCGCGAGTTCGAGCACCCGCTCCGGGCTCCACCGCGCCGCTGCTTCGTCCCCCACGTTTTCCTTGCCGCTCTTCCAGTTCTTCTCCCCCTCGGGGGCTGACTCGAAGAGCATCCCACCCGCCACCGACAATTTCCGCGGGCGGCGGGGGAGAGCAGCGGAAATCAGGAGGATTCGACCGCCCCGCGCCAGCGCACCGTGGGCCGCAGCCGGTCGTCGTTCACCCGGTGCTTGTTCGCGCCGACGATGTCGAACATCGACTCGATCAGCGTGTCCGACAGCAGATGCGGCTCCAGCCCCAGCCCGACCAGCCCGGTGTGCTTGACGTTGTAGTAGTGCTCGGGCTGCTCCACCCGCGGGTTGTCCAGGTTCTCGATCTGCACCGGCCCGGGGAAGCGGTCGGCGACGAGTTCGGCGATCTCCCGCACCGACATGCTCTCGGTCATCTGGTTGAAGACCCGGAACTCGCCGCGCCCGGCCGGATTCTCCACGGCCAGCCGGATGCACTCGACGGTGTCGCGGATGTCGATCAGCCCGCGCGTCTGCCCGCCCTTGCCGTACACCGTGAGCGGCTGCCCCAGCACGGCCTGGATGACGAACCGGTTGAGCACCGTGCCGAACACCGCGTCGTAGTCGAACCGCGTGGCCAGGCGCGGGTCGAGCGCGGTCTGCGGCGTCTGCTGGCCGTACACGACGCCCTGGTTGAGGTCGGTCGCGCGCAGTTCCCAGATCCGGCAGGCGAACTCGATGTTGTGCGAGTCGTGCACCTTCGACAGGTGGTAGAACGAGCCCGGCTTCTTCGGGTACAGCATCCGGTCGCGGCGGCCGTTGTGCTCGACCTCGAGCCAGCCTTCCTCGATGTCGATGTTCGGGGTCCCGTACTCGCCCATCGTTCCCAGCTTGACCAGGTGGATGTCCGGGTCGATCTCGGCGATCGCGTAGAGCAGGTTGAGGTTGCCGACCACGTTGTTGTGCTGCGTGTAGACGGCGTGCTCGCGGTCGATCATCGAATACGGCGCGGACCGCTGCTCGGCGAAGTGCACGATCGCCGCGGGGCGGAAATCGCGCACCGCGTCGAAGAGGAATTCCGCGTCGAGCAGGTCGCCTTCGTAGCTCGTGATGCGCTTCCCGGACACCTCGTGCCACGCGTCGACGCGGGTGCTCAGGTCTTCGATGGGGACGAGGCTCTCGGCGCCGAGCTCGACGTCGTACTGCCGCCGCGCGAAGTTGTCCAGAACAGCCACTTCGTGGCCTTTGTCCGACAAGTGGAGCGCAGTGGGCCAGCCTAGGTAGCCGTCACCGCCGAGAACCAGCACTCGCATCCGGAGCACCCTTTCCTTTCGTTTTCGCGACAGGCACGGCCTTTCGTTGTACACGACGCCCGGATGTCGCGGTGGCAGATCCGAACCTAATCGCCCGCCGCTGATGTTCGGCTGGCAGTCAGCTGTGAATCCGCTGTGGGCCGGGGGGTCGCGCGGCGGAGCCGGCGGCCCGAGGGGAGACTGGGACTATGACGACGGTAACCAACCCGGCGAACCCGCGCACGACGGAAGAATCGCCCGAGCCGCGCCGCCGCGGCCTGGCCAGGTTCGTCCGCGCGGCCGCCAGTTCGGTGGCCGCCACGCTGCTCAGCCAGGCCGCGCTGATCGCGGTGCTCGCCGCGGGCGGGGCCCCATGGCTGGCCAGCGCGTGCGCGTTCGCGGCCGGGGCGGTGCTGAACTTCTTCCTCACCCGGCGCTGGGTGTGGGGCCGCCGCGGCCGTCCCGAACCCGTCCGCGAGCTGCTGCCCTACGTCCTCGTCATCTCGCTCGGCGGCCTCGCCTCGGTGGGCCTGACGACGCTCGCCGGCCACCTGCTCGCGCCGTTGCACCTGCCGCACTTCTGGTGGGTCGTCCTGCTCGACGCGGCGTACGTGCTCAGCTACGCGCTGGTGTTCGTCGCGAAGTTCACGATGCTCGACCGGTTCGTTTTCGACCGCGGCGCAGCACGTACCCGCGCCACCACGTCCCTGTCATGACCCGCGCGTAGTTCGCGCCGTACACGACGCTGCCGCCCTTCTTGCTCTTGCCCGCCTTGCGCAGTCGCATGCTCATCGGCCGTTCGAGCACGCGCGCGCCTTGCGCGGTCGCGCCCAGCAGCAGTTCCGACGACTGGTACTGCGGTTCGTTGAGCGGGATCGCGCACGCCAGTTCCGCGCGCAGCGAACGGAATCCGAACGACGTGTCGGTGATCCGCCGCCAGGTGAGCACAGACGCGAGCCACGCGAACACGCGCACGCCGATCCAGCGCATCCGGCTGTCGGCCTCTTCGTGGCCCAAACGCCGGGAGCCGGTCACGAAATCGGCAGTGCCGTCCAGCAGCGGTGCGAGCAACTCGGCCATTTCGCTGTTGTCGTACTGACCGTCGCCGTCGGTGGTGACGATGTACTTCGCGCCGTTCTCGGCCGCAAGGTGGTACCCGAGGCGTAGCGCGGCGCCCTGGCCGCGGTTAGTCGGCGCGACGCACACGTACGCGCCATGGTCTTCCGCGATGGCCGCAGTGTTGTCCGTACCGCCGTCTACGACCACCAGGACGTCTACCGGCAGCCCGAGACATTCGTCCGGCATCTTCTCCAGCACTTGTCCGATGCCGCCGGCTTCGTTGTACGCGGCGATCACTACGGTCAGTTCGGACAGCTTCGCGCCGGGATGCCGGTCGTGGAAGTCCTTGATCGCGCCTTCGTCGACAGAGTCGGGATAACTGCCGAGACGGCGACGGCTCGCCACAGTGAGCGTCGTGAACCCGAGCGCACCCGCGACTGGCAACAGCACGAGCGCGGGAAGCTGGTAGCGCCAGGAAAACTCGAACACCGCGGACCCGAACAGCAGGAACAACCCAGTGCCCGCAGCGAACAACGCCCCGCTGCGCGCAGGGTGCCGGGGTTTCTTGCGCCGCAGCACGGTCAGCAGGCCGAGCAGCGCGAAGAACCCGAGCACCGCGCCGGGCACGAACCCGCCGTTGATCTGGTAGTCGCGCAGGAACGCCGCGATCGGCTCGTTGACCTGGGGATCCGTGCTGTCGTACTGCTGGGTGACCGCCTTGACCGCGGCGGGATCGGCGAACTCCGGATAGGTCAGCTGGAACTGCCACCGGTCGATCGGCACGTCGGTGGGCGCGGTGTAGCGGGTGAACTGGAAGCTCTTCCCGAAGTCGCCGAGGATCGACGTCGCGACGTCCCACCACTGCGCTTTCAGCGCGGTCATCGCGAATTCGTGCGCCAGCACGCCCTTGTCCGCGCCGGGCGGCAGCGGGCCGGGCCACGCCGGGTCGAGGTCGGCGTGCGTGTAGTTGTCGACCAGCCGGTTCTCGACCGGTTCGGTGGGACAGAACTGCCGCACGACCGGGTCGAGCTGGAGTTTCGCGCAGTCCGCGACCGCGGCGGTCCGGCCGTAGAGCATGCTGCCGGACGGCCCGCTCAAGCCCCAGTTTCCGGTCTCCGCCTTGACTTTCGCCGCGTACGGGACCACCACGACGAGGATCGCGAGCAAGCCGACCCCGGCGTCGCGCCAGCCGCGCCACGAACGCCACGCGCTGCCCGCGGCGAGCACGTAGAGCAGGAACGGCACGGCGATCGTGACGCCGATCAGCCGCACCAGCACGCCGAACCCGACCACGAGCCCGGCCAGCGCGATCCGCCGCCAGTTCGGTTTTCCCTTGGCCAGCACCAGCCACAGCAGCCCGAACAGCAGTGCCTCGAACAGCACCTCGGCCATGATGTTCTGCTCGATCTGCACCTGGTAGGCGTCGAGCAGCAGGGGCGCGGCGGCCAGCGCGCCCACCCAGTTGCGCGCGCCGAGCCGCCGGGCCAGCGCGTAGATGCCGACCGCGATCGCCAGTCCGGCCAGGTGCTGCACGGCGGCGACGAACGACAGTCCGCCGACCGCGAGCAGCGGTTTCAGCAGCAGGTCGTAGCCGACCGGGTTGATCCCGTCGGCGCGCAGGCCCTGCAGATTGTCCAGGTAGCGGAAGGAATCGATGTACAGCAGCGCGGGCCGGTAGGCGATCCAGGACAGCACCCGCAGCGTGGTTCCCGCGGCGAGGAGCACCAGCAGGAACGCGTGGCGCCGGAGGAATCCGGTCACGGCGCCTCGGCCCGGTCCAGTCCGGAGAAGTACTTCCACGCGGTGGCGAGACCGTCGGCGAGGGTGATTTCCGGGCGGTAGCCGATGGTTTCCGCGCTCGCCGAGACGTCCACGACCACCGCCGGCATCTCCCCGGCGGGCGCGGGCACGTGCTCGATCGGCAACTCGGCCCCGGTCACCGCGCGCACGGTCTCGACCATTTCCAGCACGGACACCGAACGTCCGGCGCCGACGATCGCGCGACCGGTGTAGCCGCTTTCGTAGGCGAGCACGATCGCGCGCACGACGTCGTCTACATGCACGAGGTCCCGACGTTGCTCGCCGGTGCCGTACACCCGCACGCCTTCATTATTCAACGCCGCACGCATCATGCGCGGCACGAAGCTGTCTTTATGCGACATGCCAGGCCCGTACACGTTGGTGAAGCGCAGCGCGCACGTCGTGATGCCGTACGCGCCCGCGTAACCCGACAGCAGCATCTCGCAGGCCGCTTTCGTGGCACCGTATGGCGTAAGCGGCTTCGTGGGCAGGTCGACCGTGATGGTGTTAGTGCCGACATCGCCGATCACTGCGTTCGTGGACGCGAGAATGAAGCGCGGCACCTCGCGTACGCGACACAGCTCGAGAAGTTCTTGTGTCACCGCAACGTTCTCCGCGTACGTGTCGCGCGGCAGCTCTACGGACTTCAGTACGGACGTCAGCGCAGCAAGGTGCACAATCCCGCCGACGCCTGCCTCGACAGCTGCTTCGCGCGTTTCGGCGGCACGCAGATCTCCGACGACGACGCGCACTCCCTCGTCCGTCGTCTCGTAGCGCACGCGGTCCACGACAGTGACCGGATAACCGCGCTCACGGAACTCGCGCACGACAGCGCGGCCGATGAAACCGCTGCCGCCGGTGACGACGACGGGTGTCCTTTCGGGACTGTGGGGGAGTGTCATGGCGCACAACCTACCTCCGCAGCCTGTGCGTCACTTGTGCGTCCCTCGCCCGCGCGAGCGCGGGACCGCGTGCGGGCACCCCCAGCGACCGCACGCGGATCCCGGTGTTTAGTTTTCTAAACGATGCGCGGGGCGAGTGTAGCCGGAACGGGACGGCTGGTGTCAAGTTTTCGGGACGGTTATGCTGGTCGCTGTTACGGAGACGGAACGGTGATGGGGGCGGCATGGCCGAGCAGGCGGGGGAGCGCAGCTTCGCGGAACGTCTGGCGCACCTGATCGCGACCGTGCATCCGCCGGACCGCAAGCCCTACTCCTACCGCGAGATCGCCCAGGGCGTCGCGGACGTGACCGGCGTCAGCATGTCGGCCACGCACGTCCAGCAGCTCGCCGTGGGCGCGCGGCGCGACCCGAAGCGGTCGCACATCCAGGCGCTCGCGCGGTTCTTCGGCGTGCCGGTCACCTACTTCTTCGACGACGAGGTCGCCGGCCGGGTCGACGAGCAGGTCGCCGACGTGGTCGCCTGGCGCGACACCCAGGCCCGCGACCTGGCGCAGCGCGCGATGCGGCTGTCCGAGCGCGACCGGCGGACCGTTTCCGCCCTGATGGACCAGCTCGGCAGCTACGCCGAGGGGCGCGACCGCACCCGGCGCGGACGCAAGCCGGAGTGAGCCGGGCGGCTATGCTGGCGGCGGCCGGAGCGCCGGGGACCCCCTGGTGCACCAGGCTGGTCCAGCCGCCGATCGCCTCGGGAGGGGACATCGACCCGACCGTGCGAGCGCGCGCCCGCGACCGGGTGCGCGACCTGCTGCGGCACGTGCCCGCCCCGCGGCCGTGGTCGATGAACGCGTGGATCGACCGGCTGGAACGGCACCGCGGCCGCGACATCGACCTGGTCGCGGTCGACTACGCGCCCGGCCAGCCCTCCGGCGCGTGGCAGCGGCACGACGACTTCGACCTCATCGCGTACGCGGCGGGCACGTCGTCGCTGCACCAGGACCACATCATCGCCCACGAAATCGCGCACCTGCTGTGCGAGCACCGCGGCGAATGCGTGCTCACCGACGCCGAAGCGGCGACGCTCGCGCCGGATCTCAGCGCGCACCTGCTGTCGCATCTGCTCACCCGCGTCACCACGAATTCCGACGAGTACGAAGCGGAGCTCATTGCCGTGTTCCTGATGAGCGCCGCCACCGAGAGCGGTGCGCAGCTGCGGCCAGGCGCTTCCGGCCCGGCAGCGGATCGCGCGCGTCGCTTCGCGTCGCTGCTCGGGTAGTGCGCGGATGATCGACGTTTTGTTCTTCGGCGTCGGCCTGCTCGCCGTCGCGGTCGGGATCTGGCGCGCGGTGCGAGCACGGCGGACCGGTGCTGGCGGGGGTCTCGCGACCAGCCTGATCGCCCTCGGCGTCGCGTTGTGCTTGCTCGCCGACAGTGCGCAGGCGATCGAGAGTCAGCTGTACCCGAGTCTGGGGCGGCTGCTGTCGAACCTCGCGACGATGGTGGCCGCGTACGGCATCGAAGTGACTGTCGCGGAGATCGGTGGCGTGGCAGAGCGCCGACGGCGCGCGCGGCTCGGGGCGTTGATTGTCGCGCTCGTCGTGCTCACTGCGTCGTTCTTCGCGACGCGCGGGCTTCCGACGGGCGTCGGGCTCTTCGACGAGCTGTACCGGTCGAATCCGACACTGGTCGTGTACATCGTCGTCTACACGCTGTACCTGGGTTTGGCGGTGGCGGACATCGCCGTGGTGTCGGCCGGGGCGGTGCGCGCGGGTACGGGTGCGCTGCGGGCCGGGCTGGGCATCATGCTGCTGGCCTGTGTGTTCGCTTTCGCTTATCTGATCGGCAAGATCGTCGGCCTGATCAGCGATCTGACCGCGGAGCATCCGGTCACGAAGCTGTGCCGCGGCGCGTTTTCGACGGTTCCGTGCACGCTCGCGGTCGGCTTTCCGGCGGTATCGGTGCTGCTGGTCGTGGTGGGGCTGACGGTGCCTGCGTTGCCCGCGGTGGGCCGGGCGGTGCGCGATGCGCGGACGCGGGCGGTGCTCCGGCCGCTGCGGGAGCACCTGGCTTCCCGGTACCCGGATGTCGTCCGGCTCGACGACGCGTCGGGGACCGGCCGGGAGCGGCTGCTGACGATGATGAGCGAGATCAACGACGGACTGCTGCTGTCCGGGGTCGGGCCTGAGTTGTCGCCGAGCGCGGCTGTGCGGGTGCTGCGCAGTTCTGAGCCGGTGCTTGAGCAGTCCGCGGAGCCGCCGGTGCTGCCCGAGGAGACCGCGTTCGCGGCTGAGGTGGCTCGGCTGCGGGCTATCGCGCAGGAGTTCCGAGCGGAGCCGACAGCCGGAGCTGCCAACCCTGCTCCGTGAGCACGACGAGGTGCAGCATGTCCGCCCGGGCGGTGAGCGGCAGCGCTGCTCGGGCGCGTTCGGCGACCTCGGCGCGCTGATCGTCGGTGCCGCCGAGGGCGATCGTCAGGTGCGCTGGCGGGTGCGCTCCGAAGCGTCCGCCGTACGGAGGCACGTCGGGCCAGTGATCGCACACGGCGTCGGCGAGGGGCTGGAGCGCCGGGGCGGCCGCTGCGACGAATCCGGGTGCGACGACGAGGTCGGTGAGCTGCACATCCGTTACGGGGAAGCTCGCGGCGAGCTGCGTGACGTCGGCGTCGGTCTGTTCGGTGAGCCGTTCGGCGGGCAGGAACGGGTACAGCGCCGTGACGTGCGGCGGAAGACCGGGACGGACGAGTCCGGGGTCGACGGCCGCGGCGGTTTCGAGCAGGACGGCGGCGGACGGGAGCGTGACGACGAGCGCGCTGGTTCCGGGCGTGGGCACGGCCCCGATCCTGCCGGACCGCCCGCGCCGTCGCACCGCAAGGGCCCCGCTTCCCGGCGTAAAGGAAAGGCAACCCTTTCTTTTCTGCTTCTTCCGGTGAATTCCGCTTAACCGAACCCTAAGTCTTCCCCAAGTCCGCCGACGGCGATTCCCGGCGGTCCTACACTCGGTGGATGAAGATCGTCCTATGGACCGCATTGTGCGGATTGTGCGCCGTCACCGGCCACGTGCTCCTGGGCGTCGTGGCAGGTTTCCTTCTGCTGGCTTGTGTTCCGCGCCGTCCCGCCCCGGGCCGGCCGGCACCCGAAAGAGAATTGATCAGCTCCCGCGGCTGACTTTCCGGAGAATTCCCCCGGAATTGCCGCCCGGCGGCCGGCGCCGCCTCCTCCCGGCCGCCGGAGTCCCGGAATTGTCGGTGCCGTGCGGTACAACGGTGGCCGGCGAACAGGGAGGGAACATGCATTACGTCGAACACGGTTCCGGCACGCCGGTGCTGGCCGTCCACGGCTGGATGCCGGACCACCGCCTGATGACCGGCTGTCTCGAGCCGGTCTTCGCGCGGCGGCCCGGATTCCGGCGGATCTACCCGGATCTGCCCGGCATGGGCGAGTCGCCCGCCGGGTCCGCGCGCGGGTCGGACGACCTGGTGGCGGGGCTGGCGGACCTGGTGGACGACCTGATCGGGGACGAGCCGTTCCTGCTGGTCGGCGAGTCGTACGGCGGCTATCTGGCGCGCGGGCTCACGCGGGCGCGGCCCGAGCAGGTCGCCGGGCTGGCGCTGGTGTGCCCGGTCGGCCGCCCGGTGCCGGTGCTGGAGCGGGACGTGCCGGAGCACGAGGTGCTGCGCGCCGACCCGGACCTGCTGGCGAGTCTCGATCCGGCGGAGGCGGCGGAGTACGGGGAGATGGCGGTCGTCCAGTCCGAGGAGACGCTGGCGCGCTTCCGCGCGGACGTCGCGCCTGGTCTGGCGGCCGCCGACCGGGCCGCGCTGCAGCGGATGCTGTCGGGCTGGGAGCTGTCGGTCGATCCGGAAAGCGGTCCGGTGTACCGGAAACCGTCGCTGATCGTGTGCGGTCGGCAGGACGCGTCTACGGGATTCGCTGAGTTGTACGGATTGCTGGGGCACTATCCGCGGGCGAGTTACGCGGTGCTCGACCGGGCGGGGCACAACCTGCAGTTCGAGCAGCCGGTGTTGTTCGAGGCGCTGGTGGACGAATGGCTGGACCGGGTCGAGGAGGGGAGTGGTGCGGTGACGTGAGGGTGGGTGGGGTGCTTGCTGGCTGAGGGGCCCGGCTGTTCCTGTGGCGGCGGTGCTGCGGCGTGTGGTGCGCGGTTTAGCGTGGTGCTAGGTCGGTTGAGGTTCACCCCGAATGGTGGACAGGGGCTTACGAGGGGTTCAGGCAGCCGTTCGGAGTGCCTGCTCGAAGTTGTCGGGGCTGAGCATCCCGATAGCGGAGTGCCGCCGCACACTGTTGTAGAAA
>NZ_JARACH010000081.1:0-40282 GCF_029087445.1 Amycolatopsis sp. La24 | reverse complement strand
CAGGGCGTAAGGTAGGTCCTACGACGCGGGGTGGAGCAGCTCGGTAGCTCGCTGGGCTCATAACCCAGAGGTCGCAGGTTCAAATCCTGTCCCCGCTACGTGGAACGAAAGCCGGGGCTCGTGCGGATGCACGGGCCCCGGCTTTTTTGTGCGCCATTTGGCCGTCGCTCGGGTGGTGGTTGCGGCGCGGTGATCGTTTCGGCGGTGGTTGCTCAGAGTGGCAGAGTCTATTGTGGACATACCTGCGGACTGGGCTGTTAGAGGGGTTGCCGCTGGCCACAATGGACTGATTGGTGACCACTGTGGACACAGCGGCGGATAAGTGGGACCGTAGAGGGGTGTCCGAATTGAATGCAACCGCCGCCGCTCTGCTCGGTCTGCTCCACGACGGTCCCGCCACCGGCGGGCAGCTCGTGTCGGGCGCCGACGAGCGCTTCGGCGCCTTCTTCAGTGTCACCCGCAGCCAGGTCTACCGCGAGCTCCCGGCGCTCTCGAAAGAGGGTCTCGTCCGGCTCGGCAAGCAAGGGCCCCGCTCGAGCCAGCAGTACGTGCTCACCGCGGCGGGCAAGAAGGCCTTCAAGACGTGGCTCACGTCCGAGGCCGGACCCGACCACCTGCGCAGCCCGCTCATCCTGCGGCTCGTGCACGCCGGCTCCCTGACGGCCAAGCAGCGCGGCGCCCTGCTCGACAGCGCCCGCACCACCTACCAGGCCCAGCTCGAAGAGGCCAAGAACGCCGCCAAGACCGCCGACGGCCCCTACGCCAAGGCAGTCGCCGAGTTCGCCCAGGCGCAGGCCAAGGCCGCCCTGAAGCTGCTCGACTCGATCCCGCAGGCCTGAGCGCCGCCCCGGCCCCACGACCGGTTCGCGACCGGTCGTGGGTTTTGCCGTAACCTTGTCCGACGTGAGCGATGAGTTCGATGCGGCACTGAAGGACCTGACCGGCAAGCTGACGCAGATCGAGTCGGTGATGGACCTCGAAGCGCTGCGCGCGCAGGTCGCCGAACTCGAGGAACAGGCGTCCAGCCCGACCCTCTGGGACAACGTCGAGGAAGCCCAGCAGGTCACCAGCCAGCTGTCCCACCGGCAGGCCGAGCTGCGCCGCGTCTCCGAACTGCGGCAGCGCCTCGACGACCTCGGCGTCCTCTACGAGCTCGCCGCCGACGAAGGCGACACCGGCAGCATGACCGAGGCCGAGGGCGACCTCGCCGACCTCGCCAAGGACATCGACGCGCTCGAGGTCCGCACCCTGCTGTCCGGCGAATACGACGCCCGCAACGCCGTCGTCAACATCCGCTCCGAAGCGGGCGGCGTCGACGCGGCCGACTTCGCCGAAATGCTGCTCCGGATGTACCTGCGCTGGGCCGAGCGGCACGGCTACCCCACGGACGTCTTCGACATCTCCTACGCCGAAGAAGCGGGCATCAAGTCCGCCACCTTCAAGGTGAGCGCCCCGTACGTCTACGGCACCCTCTCGGTCGAACAGGGCACCCACCGCCTCGTGCGGATCTCGCCGTTCGACAACCAGAGCCGCCGGCAGACGTCCTTCGCGCACGTCGAGGTCCTGCCCGAGGTCGAGGAAGTCGACCACGTCGACATCCCGGAAAAGGACATCCGCGTCGACGTGTACCGGTCGTCCGGCCCCGGCGGGCAGAGCGTCAACACGACCGACTCCGCGGTCCGCCTCACCCACATCCCGACCGGCATCGTCGTCTCCTGCCAGAACGAGAAATCGCAGCTGCAGAACAAGGCGGCCGCGATGAAGGTCCTCCAGGCGCGCCTGCTGCAGCGCAAAAAGGAGGAGGAACGGGCCGAAATGGACGCGCTCAAGGACGGCGGCTCCAGCTGGGGCAACCAGATGCGCTCCTACGTGCTGCACCCGTACCAGATGGTGAAGGACCTGCGCACCGAATTCGAGGTCGGCAACCCCACCGCGGTCCTCGACGGCGACATCGACGGCTTCCTCGAGGCCGGGATCCGCTGGCGCAAGCAGGCGAACGCGGCCTGATCCGGGTCGCCGCGGCGACCCGCGCCGGGACGAGGCGCGGGTCACCCAAGGCACCGGCAACCCGGGCTTAACGGGGCCCATGGGTAGGATGCCGAACCGTGATCCGGCTCGAAGAGGTTTCCAAGGTCTACAAGACCTCGACCCGTCCCGCCCTCGAACGGGTGTCGGTCGAGATCGACAAGGGTGAGTTCGTCTTCCTCATCGGCCCGTCCGGTTCCGGGAAGTCGACGTTCCTGCGGCTGCTGCTGCGCGAAGAGGTGCCTTCCAAGGGCCGGGTCATGGTGTCGAACTTCGACGTCGCCAAGCTCGCCCGGCGCAGGGTCCCCCGCCTGCGCCAGACCATCGGCTGCGTGTTCCAGGACTTCCGGCTGCTGGCCAACAAAACCGTCGCGGAAAACGTCGCGTTCGCCCTCGAGGTCATCGGGAAACCGCGGCCCACGATCCGCAAGGTCGTGCCCGAGGTGCTCGAACTCGTCGGTCTCGACGGCAAAGCCGACCGGCTGCCCAACGAGCTCTCCGGCGGCGAGCAGCAGCGCGTCGCGATCGCCCGCGCGTTCGTGAACCGGCCGCTCGTGCTGCTCGCCGACGAGCCGACCGGGAACCTCGACCCGGACACCAGCCAGGACATCATGCTGCTGCTGGAGCGGATCAACCGCACCGGCACCACGGTGCTGATGGCCACGCACGACCATTCCATCGTGGACTCGATGCGGCGGCGGGTCGTCGAGCTGCAGCTCGGTCGCGTGATCCGCGACGACGCCCGCGGCGTCTACGGCATCGGCCGCTGACGCACCCCGCCCTTTTCCGCCCCGACCCAAGGAATTACGAGAGCGATGCGTGCCAGTTTCGTCTTCAGCGAGGTCGTCACCGGTTTGCGCCGGAACGTCACGATGACCATCGCGATGATCCTCACCACCGCGGTCTCGCTCGCCATGCTCGGCGGCGGTCTGCTCGCCGTGCGCACGATCGACAAGATGAAGGCGAACTTCCTCGCCGAAGTCGAAGTTTCGGTCACGCTGGTCGACGACGTGAGCGCGAACGACAAGAACTGCACGCAGGCGCTCTGCACCGGGCTCCGCCAGTCGCTGCAGAACAACCCCGGCGTCGAATCGGTCGTGTACGAGAACCGCGACCAGGCCTACGACCGGTTCAAGAAGATCTTCGCGAGCCAGCCCGAACTGCTCGAGCTGACCGGCCCCGAGGCGCTGCCCGCGTCGCTGCAGGTGAAGCTGAAGGACCCGGACCGGTCCGACGCGATCATCAAGCAGTACACCGGCCAGCCCGGCGTCAAGAAGGTCGACGACCAGAAGAAGTTCCTCGACCGGGTGTTCAACGTCTTCAACGGCGTCCGGAACATCGCGTTCGTGATGGCGCTCATCATGGCCGTCGCCGCCTTGCTGCTGATCGCGAACACTATTCAGGTTTCGGCGTTCACGAGGCGGACGGAAGTCGGCATCATGCGCCTGGTGGGCGCGACGCGGTGGTATACCCAGCTGCCGTTCCTCCTGGAGGCGGTGGTCGCCGGCACGGTCGGCGCCGTGCTCGGGGTGGTGTTCCTGCTTCTGACGAAGCTGTCCTTCCTCGACACGGTCTTCACCGGCGAAGTGTTCCCGCAGATCACCACGCTCGAGGTGCTGTTCCCGGTCGCGCCGATCCTGCTCGCGGTGTCGATCGTGATCTCGGCGATCACCGGGTACGTCACGCTGCGCCTGTACGTGCGGCACTAGCGGAAAGAAATCCGCTGCTCGCCGTCGGACACATCACGTAAAGTGGTCGGTATGCCCAAGGAACGTGGACAGAAGGTCATCGCGTCGAACCGCAAGGCTCGGCACGACTACTCCATCCTGGACACCTATGAGGCCGGGATGGTGCTGCAGGGCACCGAGGTGAAGAGCCTGCGCGCAGGCAAAGCCTCCCTTGTGGACGCGTTCGCGACGGTGGACGACGGCGAGGTGTGGCTGCGCAACGTCCACATCCCCGAGTACACCCAGGGCACCTGGACCAACCACATGCCGCGGCGCACGCGGAAGCTGCTGCTGCACCGGCGCGAGATCGAACGGCTCATCGGCAAGACCAAGGAAAGCGGTCTGTCGCTCGTGCCGCTGTCGATGTACTTCAAGGACGGCAAGGTCAAGGTCGAGATCGCGCTGGCCAAGGGCAAGAAGGCCTACGACAAGCGGCAGTCGCTCGCCAAACGCGACGCGCAGAAGGACATCAGCCGTGCGATGGGGCGGGCGTTGAAGGGCCGGTTCACGGAGTGACGGCGGGTCCGGCCACCGACGCCGACGTCCCGGGCTGGATCGCCGGGCTCGGCCTCGACGGAATCGTCGACCTGCACGTCCACTTCCTGCCGAAGCCCGTGCTGGACAAGGTGTGGGCGTATTTCGACCGCGCCGAGCAGCACTACGGCACACCGTGGCCGATCCACTACCGCACGCCGGAGGCGGAGCGGATCGACACGTTGCGCGCGCTGGGCGTGAAAGCCTTCGCGCCGCTGGTGTACCCACACAAGCCGGGCATGGCGGAGTGGCTCACCTCCTGGGTGCTGGAGTTCGCCGAACAGGTGCCGGAAGCGGTGCCCACCGGCACGTTCTACCCGGAGCCGAGTGCGGCGTCCTATGTGGACAATGCGTTGCGCGCCGGAGCCCGGTGTTTCAAGGCGCACGTGCAGGTCGGGGCGTACGACCCGCGGGACGAGCTGCTCGACCCGGTGTGGGGCTCGCTCACCGAAGCGGGCGTGCCGGTTGTGATCCACTGTGGACACGGACCGTTGCGCGGCGATTTCACCGGGCTCGAGGTGTTCGAGGAAGTCCTGCAACGGCATCCGCGGCTCACCGCCGTCCTCGCGCACGCGGCGATGCCGCAGTTCGCCACCGCGTTCGAGCTGCTGGCGCGCTACCCGCGAGTGCACCTCGACACCACCATGGTCGGCGTGCCGTTCGCGGAGGCGATGTCGCCGCTGCCGCCGGACTGGACGGTCCGGTTGGCGGAGGTGGCCGACCGCGTCGTCCTCGGCACCGACTTCCCGAACATCCCGTACTCCTACGCCACACAGCTGCAGGCGATCGCCGGCTGGGCAGCCGACGATCGCCTTGGCGAGCCGTTCCTGCGGGCGGTGCTGCACGACACCCCCGCGAAGCTCCTCAGCGTTTGACCGCCACGAGGGCTCGGCTGCGCGTCATCGACACCTGACGCCCGGCCAGTGCGTATCCGGCCGCGACCAGCGCCACCCAGGGCAGCGGACCGGTCAGCAGGTTGTCGTTGAGCGGGGCGAACCCGTGCGCGGCGAGTCCCAGGAGACCGCCGGAGGCGAGCAATCCCGCCAGCACCAGCTGCGGCGTCCGAGCGGTCACGACCAGGCCGTCCGGCTGCGTTTCGAAGCGCTCGAACAGGCGCAGCAGACCCAGCAGCACCGCGCCGCACACGGCGATCCAGGCGGGCGCCATCAGGAACCACATCGACGAACCCGGGGTCGGCGTCGAGTAGCCGAGACCGAGGACGGTCACGCCGGAAACCACGACCAGCGCCGGCATGTGCCAGAGATAGACCGACATGAACCGCGGGCTGAGCCAGCTGAGCGCAGCGGTGACGCGGGGGAGCGAGACGAGCTTCTCGCGGAACGCCAGCAGGAACCCGATCTGGCCGAGCGCGAGGAACAGCAGCAGGACGGTGGGCGGGCTCATGTTGGACACCGGCGCGCCCGGCATGCCGATCATGCTCGCCGGGTACGGACCGAAGGCGACCAGCAGCGCCGTCACCCCGAAACCGGCGGCGGAAACGGCGAGCGCGGCACGGCGGCTGAGCGAGCCGAGGCGGCCTTCGACGTAGTGGAAGCCGAGCTGGTGCACGGCGACCCAGACGATGACGGCGTTGGCGTATCCGATCATCCCGAGGTCGGAGAACCGTGCCACGTCAACGAGAACGCCCAGTCCGGCCAGTACCGCCGGAACCGCGAGACCCCAGCGGCGGTGCGCGGCGACCATCAGCGGCGTGAGCAGCACGGTGAGCAGGTAGACCGAGAGGAACCAGAGCAGTTGCGCGGCGATCGCGCTGGCCACCTGGACCGGTTGCGGCGGAACTCCCATGCCGCGCAACAGATCCGGCACGACGAGCCACACCGCCATCAGCGGCAGCACCGGAACGAGCAGCCGGCGAACGCGTCCGGCGAACCAGGCGCGGGTGGATTCCGCGCGGCGCAACGAGATCAGGTTCGCCGCACCGCCTGCGAAGAAGACGAGGGGCATGACCTGCGAGGCCCAGGTGATGATCCACCAGCCGGGCGTCGCGAGGGCGTTTCCGGTGGCGAGAGTGTTGCCGGAGAAGGAAAGCACCGGCATCGTCCAGTGCTGCGCGACCACCGCGAGGATCGCTCCGGCGCGTACCACGTCGAGAAATTTGTCCCGGGTCGCCCTCGTGCCGCGGGTCTGCAGCTGGCTCGTCGTCATGCTGAAGAGCCTGTCGGTTTCCGGGCTCCGAAACAGCGGTGCAGACCACCGAAAACGGGGTTGGGTCAGCAGCAGGCGAAAGGTGGGGTTTGCCCTACCGGGCTAGGACAGGGTGTCCGGCTCCGGTTCGGATTCGTGCGCCTGCACCCGGTACGCCCAGCCGTCCTCGGTGAGGCCGAGTTCGTACCGCGTCTCGATTTTCGGGCCGCCGTGCAGGTGGATGTGCCGCACGACGGTGCCCGGAACCGGTTCCTCGTCGGCGAGTTCCTGCACCCGGCCGTCGAGCGGGCCGCCGAAGAAGCGGACGCTGCGGTCGGACATCGGGTTCTCCTCGCTCGGCATCAGTCCATGGTAGGCGAGGGACCGCCGTCGGGGCTGCCGTCAGTTCGAGTGAGGGGTTTCAGCGGCCGAGGTAGGTCAGCACCGCGCGAACCCGGCGATGTTCCTCGGAACTGGCCTCGAGACCGAGCTTCGAGAAGATGTTGCCGATGTGCTTTTCGACCGCTCCGTGCGACACGACCAGCGAGTTCGCGATGGCGTTGTTCGACAGTCCCTGCGCCATCAGGCCGAGCACCTCGGACTCACGCGCGGTGAGCGCATCGAGCGGGTTGCGGCGGCCGCGAGCCATCAATTGGGCGATGACGTCGGGGTCGATGGCGGTGCCGCCGTCCGCGACGCGACGGACCGCGTCCAGGAACTCGTCCACGTCGGCGACGCGCTCTTTCAGCAGGTAACCGACGCCTCCGGCACCACCGGACAGCAGCTCGACCGCGTAGCTTTCCTCGACGTACTGGGACAGCACGAGCACCGGCAGGCCGGCGATCTCCTTGCGAGCCGCCAACGCCGCGCGCAAGCCCTCGTCGGTGAACGTCGGCGGCATCCGGACGTCGACAATCGCCAGGTCAGGACGGTGTTCGGTGATCGCGCCGAGCAGATCGTCGCCATTGTCGACCGCGGCGACGGTCTCAATGCCCTCGTCGGCGAGCAACCGGGTGACCCCGGCCCGAAGCAACACGGCGTCTTCCGCGATCACTACTCGCATCAAGGCCCCCAGGTCGATGAGTGAACGGCTCGCGGGCCTATTCACTCACGAGTGGGCAATCTTGGGCGCAGCAGGTCGACTTTACCGCCGAACGGGTCAGAGGTCGGCGGATTCGAGCATGTCCGAGACCGACACGTTGAGCACCGCGGCGAGACCGACGAGCGTCGACATGCGCGGATTCGACGGGCCGGCAGCGTCCTTGCGCCCGGATGCCCGGCCCGACTCGATCAGCTGGACCTGGTTCTTGGTGACTCCGGCTTGGAAGGCGAGAGCCTCCTGGGACATTTGGCGCTCCTCGCGCAAGCGACGCAACGTGCGACCGAACTTCTGCGCCGCAGCCTCGTCCCAGTGCACCGGATCATGCTCTAAGCAAGGTCCGATATGTGACACCCTATGAAAAAGACCTGCTATAAATTGTCTGCAAGTGCCGACAGAGGTCGCTCAGGAGACGGATATCGGTGCCCCGGCAATCCAGTCAGCATCCGGCGCGGTCGACCACAAAGACGAGCCGGGATTCGCCCGGTGGCTTCGGTAGTCCGGACGGGTGAGCGACGGTCGGCCGGAGTTGTTCTGCGCAGGGAGGGCGTAAGAGTGACTGACAATCGCGGAGCAGCGGGCGCGGGCAGCTACTCGCTGGACGCGGCGGGACTGGACCGTGTAGCGGACGAGTTCGAGAAGCTGGCAAACGAGTTCACGACAGCTGTCGGTAACGCACGAGTTATCGCTCAGATGCTGGCACCGGCTCTGGACTACGCGAGCGGAAACAACGCGGAGACCTTTCGGAACTCAGGCGGCGTCCTGGTCACGTCGCTCCAGGATCGGGCGCAGTACTGCCGTCAGCAGGCAGCCAAATTCAGAGCGGCCACCGGCAAGTACCAGACGGTCGAAGCTGAGCAAGCGCACGACGTGAAGAAGGTCGGGGGCACGCTGTGAGGCGCGTCGCAATGCTGTCGGCGGTGACGTTGTTCGCCCTGGCAGGGTGCTCCGGGGGCACCGGAGGCCAGGCAACACCGATCGCGTCGAACAGCGATTCGCCGGTGCCGACCAGCACCGCTGCTGATGCTCAGCTGCCCGGGCCGGGAGTGCCGAAGGTGCAGGATCCGATCGACACCGCCAAAGCCTCGCAGGACCCGTGCACGGTGCTTACCGCTGAACAGATCAAGGGCTTCCTCGGCGGTCCGGTCGCGCCCAAGTCCGAGAACGCGGGGGGAGGGCCTTCCTGCAGCTGGTTCGGCGGCTACCAGTACGAGCACGCCAGCATCAGCGTCATTGTCAACGGCGTCGACAAACGCGGGTTGACCTCCGTTTACGCGGCCAAGGGAAGTCTTTACAAGTTCTTCCAGCCGCTCCCCGCGGTCGACGGATATCCGCTGGTCGCCACCGATACCGCGGAAAAGCGCACCTTCGGCCAATGCCGGGCGTCTTTGGGCGTGCGAGACGACCAGACGATCGAGCTTTTCGTCGAACAGCCGGACTCGCGCAAGGAGAAGAAAGATCCCTGCGATTCCGTTCATGCCGTAGCCGTCGCCGTGGTCGGCAATCTCAAGGGAGGGCGATGATGCAGCCGGAGCGGTGCATGAGCGCTGCCGAGATCTACCGCGAGCTGACCGGCGGAGCCGGAGCCGGGTCGCTGGGCGATACCCAGCGAGCTGCTTCCCAGCTGAGCGATCATCTCCTCGACCTGGCCACGCGGGCCGGGACGCTGGCCGCCTTCCAGCGCGAAGCGTGGCAAGGCGAGGCCGCGAACGAGGCCGCGGCGAATTCGTGCACCCCGCTGCTCGAGACCGCCGCGGAAGACTCGGCACGGTTGGGCGCGGTCCAGGTCGTCGCCCACGAGCAGATGTCGGCTTTCCAGAATGCCAAGAACAGCGTGAAACCGGTGGCCGCGCAGGAACCGGGATTGACCGACGAGGACGTCGTCGCCCTTCTGCACGGGGACGGGCAGAAGTACACCGACCGGGTTACGCAATGGCAAGCGGATTCGCAGCACAATGTGCAGGTTTTCAGCGGATACAGCGCGACCAGCGGATCGAATAACGGCCGGGTGCCCGCGAAGTACGCGGAATTGCGGGACAGCGGGGCGCAGATCACCCTGGCCAGTGCCGAAGATCCGGCCCGGCCCGGCTCGTCGCGTACTGGCGGCCAGGGCAGCGGGTCGCACCGTCCGCCGTCGTCCGGGCCTGGGCCGGTTGAGCGCGGTCCGGATCCGAGCCCGGCGCCCAGTCCGGCTCCTGCCCCGTCGCCGTCGCCGACGCCGGGTCCGGTCCCGACGCCAGGTCCGGTCCGTCGTCCCGGCGGCCAGCCGCCTGTACAGCCGCTGCCAGTACAGCTGCCGCCCGGTTGGCGGGTCCCGTCCGAACGCGACGACGAGAGTGTCAAGAAGCAGTCGTGGCCGCCGGTCCCGCCGCGCTTCCAGCCGGTTCCGTCGCCGAGTCCGATCAGTCTCGGGCAAGGAGACGGGGCCGGCGGCCACGGCGGCGCGTTCGGCCCGCTCGGCTATTCGCCGGGCGGCGCGGGCGTCGACAGCGAACCGGGCGCGGGCGGTCGTACCGGTGCCCGGACGCCGGGTGAATCGGCACCCGGGCGCGGCGGTGCGGCCGGGGCTCCGGGCTCGTCCGGGAAGAACGCGGCCTCGATGGCCGGTCCCTTAGGCGGAAAAGGCGGGAAAGGCGAAGAGGACAAGGAAAAGAAGGCCGCGCCCTACCTGCGGGAAGCCGATCCGGACGGAGTGTTCGGCGGCAACGAGGTGAAGCCGGTCCCGCCGGTCATCGGTGATCGTCCGCAGCGATAGCGCATCAGTTCAGGGGAGGGACGACGGTGCTGTTCGCGCGCACAACTGAAATTACACTGAGTGCTCTGCAGTATTCATTTCGTGAAGTCAAGCTGAATGACCCGCACCCGTTGTTCGGCTTCGGCGCGATGCACGTGCCGGAGTCGTTGGCGGGCGAGCTGGCCGATGAAGCTCGCGACGAGTTGCACCGGCTGGGACTTCTCGACCGTGGCCGCGTGTCTGACGCGTTCGAGGACGCGCTGTACACGCTCGCGCGGCCCGAAACGGAGTATGTGGCACGCGTCGACAACCAGGGCGAGCAGTACAGCGTCTTCGTGGGGGCTCGTGGGCGGGGCGTGGTGACTGCGGTCCATGACGGGGCGCGGGTGCTGGTGAAGGCCTCGGACAGCCGAGAGTCGCCAGCCGCCGCTCTCGTGGCGCGTCTGCCGACTTTCCGCCCGGCGAAACTCGCCTTGATTTCTCTGTCGCAACACGAATTCCGCGGCGACGACAGCGACTTCCCGGACGAGCGCAGCCGCGCCGCGCGGACCGTCGACGAACTGCTCACCCGGCCTGCTTTTGGGCGTGGCGAGATCAATGTGTCGGTTCGCGACACAGGGCGGAACAGGCGGGTCGCTGACGGCGTTCTGACCTACCGCGACCTCAGCGACGGCCGGGTCGCGTTCGAGGTCTCCGGGTCCGAACGGAACCGGTACATCACGGTCATGGCGGGGGAAGGGCAGATGCTCGTTCAGCGAGTGGCCGCGCTTCGCGCCAGCCTCGACGGGTGACTTACCACTGACACGGCAGGTCCGCCCTGATGACCGTCGGCCCGCCGACCGGGCTCACAACGGTGATCACCCCGTCGATGGTTGCCGCTCGGTCGGCCAGTCCGGCGAGCCCGCCGCCGGGGCGTACCTCGGCGCCGCCATGGCCGTTGTCGGTGATTTCGGTGATGACGTGCGTGTCCGAGCGCCACACCTTCACCATCGCCTCGGTCGCGCCGGAGTGCTTGGCGATGTTGGTGAGGGTCTCGCCGACGATGAAGTACGCGGTGGTCTCGACCGCGGCCGGCGGGCGGGGCTCGACGTCGACATGCACGTCCACCGGGATCGGCGACTTCGCGGCCTGCGCGGACAAAGCCGCGTCGAGACCGCGGTCGCCCAGCACGGCGGGGTAGATGCCGCGGGCGAGGTCGCGCAGTTCGGAAACGGCGAGCTTGGCGTCCGAATGCGCCTCGTCGATCAGGTCGCGCACCGCGTTCGGGTCGTTGTCGAACTTCGACTTCGCCCGGCCGAGGCTCATCGCGACCGCCACGAGCCGCTGCTGAGCGCCGTCGTGCAGGTCGCGCTCGATCCTGCGGCGTTCGGCCTCCGCGGCGTCCACGCCCCGAGCTCGCGACGCCTGCAGGTGCTCGGCTTTCTTTTCGAGCTTCTTCGTGCGGTTCGGGCCCAGCAGCGACAGCGCCAGGTTGCCGTGCAGCCAGCCCAGCCACGGCGTCACCCAGATCGCCATCGGCAGCAGCACGATCGACGCGAGCGCGATCGGCAGCTCGACGATCGACAGCGGGAACGCGGCCAGGAGATAAGCCAGGTCGCGCCAGGTCGTCGGGTCGGACAGCCGGGTGAGCCAGCGGCGGGTCATCGGCTGCCCTTCCAGCGGCAGCCGCTCGACCGGGCCCAGCGGGGTGCCGAGCATCCGGCGGGCCCAGCGCCGTTCGAGGTCGCCGGACCAGCGGATGAAGCCGGTGACGGCCAGCAGGATCGGGAAGCCGACCCAGATGATCAGCGTCGCCGTGCCGACGGTCGCGCCGACCACGATCAGGATGAACTGCAGCAGGCGCAGCACGAACGTCGGGATCATGTACCCGATCGTGCGAGCCGGATGCGGACGAGGGTGCTCCGGAGGCGGGTCTTGCGCAGTCATCCGGCCACCGTGATCCCGTCGATCTCGTTCCAGGAGCGCTCCATGCGCCGCCGCTGGGCGACCGTGGGCCGCAGGAACCCGGCTGCGAACGCGGCGTGCAGGGCCGCGAGCCCCTTGGTGAGGGCCACGGCGATCGCGGCGAACAGCACCCCCAGCGCCGCCCAAGGCAGCGCGGCCACCGTCGAGTCGACGACGAACCACTGCACATCGTAGCTCGGGAAGGCGTAGACCCCGTCCGGAAGGAAGCGGTAGTAGATCGGCAGTGCGACCAGGCCGAGACTGACCGCCCACACCGTCACGACCAGCACGAACTCCACCAGGCCGAGCGGGAAGAGCAGGAAGAGGTAGGACAGGTCGCGCCAGGTCGCCGGGTCCTTCAGCCGGGTCAGCCAGCGCTGCTTCTGCCCCGACGGCGGCAACGGCAGATACGGATCGTCGATGTACACGTCGAGCAGCGCGAACACCCGCCCCCGCTCGACCCGCCCCGCGGTCCGCGCGAACAGGACCAGCAGCGCGAGCAGCGGAACGCCGAGCCACACGACGATCGTCCCCAGCCCGGCCGACCCCAGCGTCACGATCAGCGTGAACGAGAGGATCCCGATAGGCAGGTTGAGCAGGAGATACGCCAGCGCCCCGCCCAACGGCGGAGTGCGGCGCCCAAAACTGCGACCGGCGGGCACGGTGACCATGGCGGGGCTCCCTCACTGCGGAAACTGACCTGCTCAGCATGGCCGGGCCGGCACCGGGCAACCAGGGGGCGAGCGGGCATCTTCGAGGTGGGGACAGCCCTACCCCGTGCCGGAATTATCGGGTTGCCGGGCGGGTTATGATGGTGAGGTTACAAGCACCTACAAGGGGGTGAACGGTTTCGACTCTGGACGTTGAATCAAGGGAAGCGTGCCGGTGCAGGCGAGAGACCACCGTAAGCGTCATCGCAACCTAATAAGCGCCAAGGCCAATAGCCAGCGCGACTTCGCTCTCGCTGCCTGATCGCAGTAGAGCAAGTCTGTCGGCCCGGGGTCGCCTCCGACCCGGTCGCCGACATCAGCTAGGAGGCTTACCGCCGGTCCCGGCCACGGGGCCCGGTAGGGAAGCAAACAGTGGCTGGGCTCGTCACTTCAGCTTGTTCGCGTGACTGAAGGGGCCAAGCAGAGACATAGCGGACTGCGCACGGAGAAGCCTTGAGGAGGCGCTAGAGGACCCGGGTTCAATTCCCGGCACCTCCACTCGATTCGCGGGAGAGCCCTGCCAACGCTTGCGCGTTGGCCAGGGCTCTTCTTCGTCCTTGCCTTTGGGGGTCGGACCCCCAAACCCCCGCCAAGGGGCTGCGCCCCCTGGACCCCCATCGTGGTGGTTGCGTTGCGTGGGCTGGGTGCGTTCCGTGCGTTGCGGGGGCTGGGTGCGTTGGGTGGGTTGGGCGCGTGGGTTGCGGGGGAGGGTTGGTTGTGTTCAAAATATGAGCATGTTCAGTTCAGATGAACATGCGGGTTTGCTGAACGCGATGGGCTGGCCTGCTGAGGTGCGAGCCAGGCTCGAGGAACTTGGCTTGCGGGTCGAGGTGCTCGACGCCGAGGCATCGGCTCCCGATGGCCCGCGCGGACATCAGATGGATGCCGTCGTGCGGCTCACCACGGAATCTGGTGCCGTCCGGACATACGGGGTCGAGATCAAGCGGCGGATGACCGCGGAGCTGGCCACGGCGGTCCATTTCCCGTCGGCGCTTCCGCCGCTGTTGTTCACCGCGCACCTCGGTGATCCGGTCGCCGAACGGCTGCGTGCCCGGGGGATCGACTACGTGGACACTGCGGGCAATGCCCACCTCGCGTGGGATGACGTTCTGATCGACGTGCGAGGCCGCCGCAAGCCTGCCGCGCCTGCAGGGCGAGCCTCGATGCGAGGCGCGGGAGCCTTTGGCCGAGCTGGCCTTCAGGTTCTGTTCGTCCTGCTCAGCTGGCCGGAGGTGACTGGCTTTTCCTACCGTTTGCTGGCTGCGCTGAGCGGCGTGTCGCTCGGTACGGTCAAGACGGTCATCGACGAACTCACTAATGCTGGTTACTTGTACCAGGCAGGAGACAAGAGACGGCTTGCCCGCGGAGCCGAACTGCTTGACCGGTGGTCGGAGGCGTACACGATCACTCTGGAACCTGCGCTGGCCCTCGGCGAATTCGAGGCGGCAGACCTTTCGTGGTGGCGGAATTCGCAGGAAGCCTTTTTTTCCCTGCAAGCCCAAGTAGGCGGGGAAGCGGGGGCCAGCCTCCTCGATCCGCATTTGCGGCCCGCCTCACTCACGCTTTACGTCGAAAGCTTGCCTGTCCGGCTCATCGGTCAGCATCGCATGGCCCGGGCGGAAAAAGACGGCAACGTGCACATCCGGACCCGGTTCTGGAAGGAGCCCGCGCCCCAGCCGTGGTCGGAGTCCTGGATCGTGCCCTCTCCCCTGATCTACGCCGACATGCTTGCCTCCGGAGATCCGCGCCAGCGCGAGCACGCAGACCGTATTCGGAGCAGTGATGATCGACTTAAGCGCATCGACCGAACCTGATCTTCATCTCGCCGCGAAAGTACTGACTCGGGTGGACGCCGTCGCCAAGGCGGTGAAAGTCGATTATCTCGTGGTCGGGGCAACGGCACGCACGATCTTGTCGGTCGGACTGGTCGGCAGCCCGCCTGAACGGGCCACCCGGGACATCGACATCGCCGCTGCGATGGGCAACTGGGACGATTTCGAACGATTTGCGGCCAGGCTGAAACGGCGTGGCAGGAGCGTCCATTCTTTTCTGGTAGAGGGCGTCGAAGTCGACGTGGTGCCCTACGGCGGCATCGAGGAGGAAGGCCGGACCATACTCTGGCCCGACGACCATCGGATGAACGTCCGGGGGCTGAGCGAAGCCGTTGCGTCGGCCGAGCAGGTGCTGCTGCCCGGCGGGCTCGTCGTCAAGATTCCCGCAGTGCCCGCGTTGGCCTTGCTCAAGCTCCTGACCTGGTGGGATCGTCGCTTCGAGACCACCCGCGACGCCATCGACCTCGGGACGATGATCGGCTGGTACTCGTCGGGGCCATATCTGGAACGGCTCTATGAAGAGGAAAACAAAGCCCTCGAACGGCAGGACTACGACCCCGCTCTCGCGGGAGCCTGGCTTTTGGGAACGCACTTGCCTGGTCTGCTAGATGCCGAAGGGGTCGAGGTATTGCTCGACATCGTCGGCGATGACGACGTGCTGGGCCGGTTGGCCAACGATGTTCGACTCGTTCGGGCACCGGACCCTATTTCCGCGTTGGCCGACGGCATCAAGGAAGCGGTTGCCTAGGCGGAATGGGTGTTCGGCACTGGCCCCAGCATCGCGGGAAGCCTTCTGTGCCACCGGTTACCGTGCGAGGGGAACTCGGATCTCAGGCTGGGCGGGTGCCGCCGATGTGTGTGGTTAGCGTTGCGGCTGTCGCGGCGACGGCTTCGGCTAGGTCGGGGAAGGTCTCTTCGCAAGGGCCCTCGTCTGGGCAGAGGTGGCGCAGTGTCACGCTGATCGCGGCCATCGGCCTTGAGCCGTGGTCGAACACTGGGGCGGCGACAGAGGCGAAGCCTGCTGTCACGTGACCGTCTTCTACTGACCAGCCGAGGCGGCGTTCGGTCGCCAAGGTGCGGCGTAGTGCGGCCAGCGAATTGGGGCCGCGTGGAGTGCGCAGGACGAACGACGTGGCGGCTGGGAACAGGGCGCGGACGTGTGCGGCTGGCAGGTGTTGCAGCATCGCGCGGCCGGATGCGGTCAGGTGCGCGGGCAGTCGCACGCCGACATCGGTGACGAGGGTTTCCGGGCGGGCTGGGCGTTCCTTGATCAGGTACAGCGATTCGTTGCCGTGCAGGACGCCCAAATGTGCGGTGTGGCCGATGCGGTCGACGAGTTTGCGCAGCAGCGGTCCGGCCAAGCGCTCCAGTGGGTCGTGGCGCAGGTAGGCCGAGCCGAGTTCGAAGGCGGCGATGCCGAGGCCGTAGCGGCGTTCGGCGGGCAGGTGGGTGACGAAACCGGCTGCGGTCAGTTCGTTGAGCAGGTGATACGTCGTCGACCGAGGCAACTCCAGGTCGCGCGCGATGGCCGCGGCCGAGACCGGGCCCGCGTGGCCGGCGAGCAGGCGCAGCACGGAGAGGCCGTTGCGCAGGGCGGGAACGTCGGAACTGCTCACTGGGCCTCCTCCGGAAGTGGCGCGAGGGGACCCCTCGCACTGCCCGAACGGAGTATGAGGGGTCCCTTCGCGCCGGTGGTCGAGGCTCTCGCCACGTGTTGTCTTGAATACCAGACACTACCGCGAACTCCGCTCTGTCGCGCGGGCCCGCCGGGAGGTGCAATGGCGGCATGCCGGAACCAGTCCTCCTGAGCTCGAAGCCGATGACCGCGGCGCAGGTTGTCGACATCGTCCGTGGGCACGCGCACGTCGGGCTCGCCGAGACGGTCGAGAAGAACCTCGCCGCCACCCGCCAGCACATCGAAGACCTCGCCGACGCCACGTCGCCGACCTACGGGGTCTCGACCGGGTTCGGCGCGCTCGCCACGCGCCACATTCCCGTCGAGAGCCGTACCGCGCTGCAGCGCAGCCTGATCCGCTCGCACGCCGCGGGCGCCGGGCCCGCGGTGGAGCCGGAGGTGGTGCGCGCCCTGATGCTGCTGCGCCTGCGCACGCTGGCCAGCGGTTACACCGGGGTGCGCCCGCAGACGGCGCAAACGCTTGCGGCGCTGCTCAACGCGGACATCACGCCGGTCGTGCACGAGTACGGTTCGCTCGGCTGCTCCGGCGACCTCGCGCCGCTGGCCGCGGTCGCGCTCGCGTTGATGGGGGAGGGCGAGGTGTTCCACGCAGGCGAGCGGAAGCCCGCCGCGGACGCGTTGCGGGCGGCCGGGATCACGCCGCTGGTGCTGGCCGAGAAGGAGGGCCTCGCGCTCACCAACGGCACCGACGGCATGCTCGGCATGCTGCTGCTCGCCGCCGCCGACCTGCACCGGCTGCTGGACGTCGCCGACCTCACCGCGGCGATGAGCGTCGAGGCGTTGCTGGGCACCGATCGCGCGTTCGCCGCCGATCTGCAGGCGCTGCGCCCGCATCCCGGCCAGGCGACCAGCGCGGCGCGGATGTTCGCGGCGTTGCAGGGGTCGAAGATCGTGGAGAGCCACCGCGGTCCGGACTGCAACCGCGTGCAGGACGCGTACTCGCTGCGGTGCGCGCCGCAGGTGCACGGCGCCGCGCGGGACACGCTGACGCACGCGGAACTGGTCGCGGAGCGGGAACTCTGGTCCGCGGTGGACAACCCGGTGGTGCTGGCCGACGGCCGGGTGGAGTCCAACGGCAACTTCCACGGCGCGCCGGTCGCGTACGTGCTCGACTTCCTCGCGGTGCCGGTGGCGGACGTGGCGAGCATCGCCGAACGCCGCACCGACCGGATGCTCGACCAGGCGCGTTCGCACGGGCTGCCGCCGTTCCTCGCGCACGACCCGGGCGTCGACTCCGGGCACATGATCGCGCAGTACACGCAGGCCGCCGTGGTCAGCGAGCTGAAGCGGCTCGCGGTGCCCGCCTCGGTCGACTCGATCCCGAGCAGCGCGATGCAGGAGGACCACGTGTCGATGGGCTGGTCCGCCGCGCGCAAGCTGCGCAAGGCGGTCGATGGCCTGACCACCGTGCTCGCCGTCGAACTGCTCACCGCTGCCCGCGCGCTCGATTTCCGCGCGCCGCTGCAGCCCTCGCCGGTCACCGGACGCGTCCGGGACCTGCTGCGCACCAAGGTCGAGGGTCCTGGCCCCGACCGTCACCTGGCGCCCGAGATCGCGGCCGCCGAAGAACTCGTGCGGTCGGGCGCTGTCCTGGCCGCGGCCGAACTGGAGGCCTGAGCATGACTAGCACCGCCCGTACCGTCCGCGCCGCCCGCGGCACCTCGCTGACCGCGAAGAACTGGCAGACCGAGGCCGCGCTGCGGATGTTCCACAACAACCTCGACCCCGAGGTCGCCGAGCGGCCCGAGGACCTGGTCGTCTACGGCGGCACCGGCCGCGCCGCGCGCAACTGGGCGAGCTTCGACGCGATCACCCGCGAGCTGACCGCGCTGGAGCAGGACGAGACGCTGCTGGTCCAGTCCGGCAAGCCGGTCGGCGTGTTCCGCACGCACGAATGGGCGCCGCGGGTGCTGATCGCGAACTCGAACCTGGTGGGCGACTGGGCGACCTGGCCGGAGTTCCGCAGGCTCGAGCAGCAGGGCCTCACCATGTACGGGCAGATGACCGCCGGTTCGTGGATTTACATTGGCACGCAAGGCATCCTGCAGGGCACCTACGAGACGTTCGCCGCGGTCGCGAAGAAGCGGTTCGGCGGAACGCTGCGCGGCACGCTCACCGTCACCGCCGGGCTCGGCGGCATGGGCGGCGCGCAGCCGCTCGCGGTCACGATGAACGACGGCGTGGCGTTGTGCATCGAGGTCGACGCCCAGCGCGCGCACCGCCGCGTCGAGCACCGCTACCTCGACGAGGTGGCCGACGACCTGGACGACGCGATCCGGCGGGTCACCGCGGCGAAGAAGGAGCGGCGTCCGCTGTCGGTCGGCGTGGTCGGCAACGCCGCCGAGGTGCTGCCGGAGCTGCTGCGCCGCGACGTCGAGGTGGACATCGTCACTGACCAGACGTCCGCGCACGACCCGCTGTCCTACCTGCCCAAGGGCATCAGCGTGGACGACTGGCAGGACTACGCGGCCAAGAAGCCGGACGAGTTCACCGACCGGGCGCGCGAGTCGATGGCCGAGCACGTCGACGCGATGCTCGGGTTCCTCGACCGCGGTGCCGAGGTCTTCGACTACGGCAACTCCCTGCGCGGCGAGGCGAAACTCGGCGGCTGCGAGCGCGCGTTCGACTTCCCGGGCTTCGTGCCCGCCTACATCCGGCCGCTGTTCTGCGAGGGCAACGGGCCGTTCCGCTGGGCCGCGCTCTCTGGCGACCCGGAGGACATCGCCGCGACCGACCGCGCGATGCTCGAACTGTTCCCGGAGAACGAATCGCTGGCTCGCTGGATCAAGATGGCCGGCGAGCGAGTGGCGTTCCAGGGCCTGCCCGCCCGGATCTGCTGGCTCGGCTACGGCGAACGGCACCTGGCCGGCCTGCGCTTCAACGAGATGGTGGCCAGCGGCGAGCTGAAGGCCCCGGTCGTGATCGGCCGCGACCACCTCGACTCGGGCAGCGTCGCCTCGCCGTACCGCGAGACCGAGGGCATGGCCGACGGCTCCGACGCGATCGCCGACTGGCCGCTGCTCAACGCGCTGGTCAACACCTCGTCCGGGGCGAGCTGGGTGTCCATCCACCACGGCGGCGGGGTCGGCATGGGCCGGTCCATCCACGCCGGGCAGGTGAGCGTCGCGGACGGCACGCCGCTGGCGGCGCAGAAGCTGGAGCGGGTGCTCACGAACGACCCGGGCATGGGCGTCATCCGGCACGTCGACGCCGGATACGACCGCGCGGCCGAGGTCGCCGACGAGCGTGGCGTGCGGGTGCCGATGCGGGAGCAGGCGTGACCGCATCCGGGCTGCTCGGCGAGATCGCCGACGTCGGGCGCGACGCCCGGCGCGGCGGTTACTCGCGGCACGCGTTCGATTCGCCGGAACACGACCTGCGCACGTGGTTCGTCGAACGGGCGCAGCAACTAGGCCTCGACGTCGAGACCGATCGCAACGGCAACCTGTGGGCGTGGTGGGGCGCTCCTGGCGCGGACGCGGTCGTCACCGGCAGCCATCTGGACTCGGTGCCGGGCGGCGGCGCGTTCGACGGTCCGCTCGGCGTGGTGAGTGCGCTGGCGGCGGTGGAAGCGTTGCAGGCCAAGGGGTTCCGTCCGGCCAAGCCGTTCGCGGTGGTGGTCTTCGCCGAAGAGGAGGGCGGGCGCTTCGGCGTGCCGTGTCTCGGTTCGCGGCTGCTCACCGGGACGATCGACGCGGACCGGGCGCGGGCGCTGCGGGATCCGTCCGGCGTCACGTTCGCGGAGGCCGCGGCGAAGTCCGGGCTGGACGTGGACCGGGTCGGCGCGGATCCGGACCGGCTCGGAATGATCGGGCAGTTCCTGGAACTGCACGTCGAACAGGGCAGGGGACTGATCGACCTCGGGTCGCCGGTAGCGGTCGGCAACACGGTGATCGCGCACGGCCGGTGGCGATTCTCCTTTGCCGGGCAGGGAAACCACGCGGGTGCGACATTGCTCGCGGACCGGGTCGACCCGATGCTTCCCGCCGCCGAGACCGTGGTCGCGGTGCGGCGGCTGGCGCGGAAGACGTCGGACGCGCGGGCGACTGTGGGACGGCTGGTACCCACGCCGGGCGGGACGAACGTGATCGCGTCCACTGTGGACATGTGGTTGGACGCACGCGTTCCGGGCACTGCGACGCCGGTGCTGGTCGAGGAGATCACTCAGGCGGCGCGGGCCGCTGCCGAGGCGGAAGGGTGCGAGCTGGCGGTCACGCGCGAGTCGTACTCCGACGACGTGGTGTTCGACCAGGCGCTGCGGCGGTCGCTGGGGGAGTGGCTGGGCAATCCGCCCGAGCTGCCCACCGGCGCCGGGCACGACGCGGCGATCCTGTCGGGATTCGTGCCGTCCGGGATGCTGTACGTCCGCAATCCGACCGGGATCAGCCACGCGCCCGAGGAATTCGCTGAGGCGGACGACGTCGAGGCCGGTGCGCGGGCGCTCGCCGAGGTGCTGGAGCGGCTCGCGAGATGACCACGTACTGGTGCGAACGGGCCTGGCTGCCCGACGGGGTCGCGGAAGCGGTCCGGATCGAGATCGCCGACGGCCGGATCGTTTCGGTGACCGCCAATGCGGAGAAGACCGGAACCATCCTTAACGGACTGACGCTCCCCGGGTTCGCCAACGGGCATTCGCACGCGTTCCACCGCGCGTTGCGGGGCCGGACGCACCACGAGCGGGGCACGTTCTGGACGTGGCGGGAGCGGATGTACTCGCTCGCCGCCCGGCTCGATCCGGATTCGTACTACCGGCTCGCTCGGGGCGTCTACGCCGAGATGGTGCTGGCGGGGTACACGAGCGTCGCCGAGTTCCACTATCTGCACCACGGTCCGGGCGGCAAGCCGTACGCGTCGCCCAACGCGATGGGTGACGCGTTGCGGCAGGCCGCGCGGGACGCCGGGATCCGGATGACCCTGCTCGACACCTGCTACCTCGCGGGCGGCATCGGCGTGCCGCCGGACGAGGTGCAGCAGCGGTTTTCGGACGGTTCGGCCGAGAAGTGGGCGGAACGCGTTGCGCTGCTGAAGGAAGACGACCTGTTCCGCGTCGGCGGGGCGATCCACTCGGTGCGTGCGGTGCCGGAGTACGAACTGCCGAAGGTGGACAACGCGGTGCCGAAGGACCGGCCGTTGCACATCCACCTGTCCGAACAGCGTGCGGAGAACGAGCAGTGCGAGGCCGCGTATCGCTGGACGCCGACCGGGTTGCTCTGGGATTACGGCGTGCTCGGCGAACGGCTCACCGCGGTGCATGCGACGCATCTGACCGAGCAGGACATCAAGTGGCTGGGTGATTCCCGAAGCGGCGCGTGCTTCTGCCCGACCACCGAACGGGACCTCGGCGACGGCATCGGCCCGGCCCGGAGCCTGCTGGACGCGGGCGCGCGGCTCGGCATCGGGAGCGACAGCAACGCGGTGGTCGACGCGTTCGAGGAGACCCGGGCGTTGGAGCTGGACGACCGCCTCGCCAGCGAGGAGCGCGGCCGGTTCACTGCGGAAGAGCTGCTCGCCGCCGGCACCGAGCACATCTCCGCCGGCTGGCCGGAGACCGGCACTCTCGCGGCTGGCGCTGGAGCGGACCTGGTCACGGTCGCGACGGACACGGTGCGCACGGCCGGGATCGAACCGTCCGGCGTGCTGTTCGCCGCCGCGGCCGCGGACGTCCGTACCGTGCTGGTGGCCGGGCGGGAAGTGGTGCGCGACGGTGCGCACGTGCTGATCGAACGACCGGAAACCTTACTGGCCAAGGAGATCGAGGCGCTGTGGCAGTTCTGATCACCGGAATCGGCGAGCTCACCACGAACGACCCGGAGCTGGGCAAGCTCCGCGACGCCGCGCTGGTGCTCGACGGCGAGACCGTCGCGTGGGCAGGTCCGGCCGCGCAGGCTCCGGACGCCGACGAGCGCGTTGACGTCGAGGGCCGGGCCGTGTTGCCCGGGTGGGTCGACAGCCACACCCATCTCGTGTTCGCGGGCGACCGCACCGCCGAGTTCGAGGCGCGGATGGCCGGACAGGCTTACGCGGCAGGCGGAATCGCGGTCACCGTCGATGCGACGCGGGCGGCTTCGGACGAGCAGCTGGCGGCGAATCTGCGTCGACATGTCGAGGAAGCGGCTGCGCAGGGCACGACCTGCCTGGAGACGAAGACGGGATACGGCCTCACCGTCGCCGACGAGGCACGGTCGGCGCGGATCGCGGGCGAGGTCGCTGACGAGGTGACCTTCCTGGGAGCGCATCTCGTGCCGCCGGGCGCCGACGCGGAGTCCTATGTGGACTTGGTCTGCGGCGAGATGCTGGACGCGGTCGCGCCGCACGTGCGGTGGGCCGATGTGTTCTGCGAGACCGGTGCGTTCGACGAGGCGCAGTCGGCGCGCGTGCTCAAAGCGGCGGCGGAGCGCGGGCTTGGGCTGCGGGTGCACGGCAATCAGCTCGGCGAGGGGCCGGGCGTGCGGCTGGCGGTGGAGCTGGACGCGGCGAGTGTCGACCACTGCACGTACCTGAGCGATGCCGACGTCGAGGCGCTCGCGTCGTCCAACACGGTCGCGACGATCCTGCCCGCCTGCGATCTGTCCACCAGGCAAGCGCTGGCACCGGCGCGTCGGCTGCTCGACGCCGGCGCGACGGTCGCGTTGGCCAGCAACGCCAATCCCGGCAGCTCGTACACCACGTCGGTGGCGTTCTGCGTGACGACGGCCGTGCTTCAGCTGCGGATGACCGTCGACGAGGCGGTGTGGTCGGCGACCGCCGGCGGGGCGCGGGCACTTCGCCGCGACGACGTCGGCTACTTGCGTCCGGGTGCGCGGGCGGATGTGCACGTACTCGACGCGCCGTCCACTACGCATCTCGCTTATCGGCCCGGGGTCCCGTTGACCCACTCGGTGTGGCGGAAAGGGGCAACGGTGCGTTAATCGGTGGCGACGGCGTCCGCGGCTGCGCTAACGTGAAAGGGAACAGGACGCGCGAAAGACCATTGTCCGGTATGGGTTAGGCCGGACGACTCATTCGCTCTGTTTCCGAGCGCCCGGCGGGGCGGGCCGAGCCCAGTGCGTCCCTCTCGAACCAGAACGTTGGTACGGAAGGGACTTCGCTGATGGCGAATAACGTGAACAACGCGGACAACACTGTGCTCGTGATCGGGGCCGGGCTCGGCGGGCTGTGTCTTGCGCAGGGCCTGCGCAAAGCCGGGATCCCGTGCGAGGTCTACGAACGCGATTCCGCGCTGGACGCGCGTCGGCAGGGTTATCGGCTGCACATCGATTCCCGCGGCGACCAGGCGTTGCGGGAAGCTCTGCCGTCGCACCTGCACGAGCTGTTCCTCGCTACCTCGGGCCAGCCGCGCAACGCCACCACGATCTACGACAGCCAGCTGACGCCACGCACCGAGTTCGTGCTGGACGACGGCGAGGTCCAGCGCAACGTCAACCGGTTCACCCTGCGGCAGATTCTGTTCGAGGGCCTCGACAACGTCCATTTCGGCAAGGAGTTCGTCCGGTACGAGAAGCACGAGAACGGCGTGATCGCGCACTTCGCCGACGGCACCCAGGCGCGCGGCGCGGTTCTCGTCGGCGCGGACGGGGTGAATTCGCCAGTGCGCCGCCAATATCTCCCGCACGCGCGGGTCGTCGACACCGGATTGCGCCAGCTGTACGCGAAGATCCCGCTCACCGAGGCGACCCGGGAACTGTTCGACCCGGAGATGTTCGCCGTGTTCAGCATCGTTTCCGGGCCGCACAAGCAGATGATCGGGTTCGCTCCGGTCGACTACCCGGAGCCGATCGCCGACGCCTGCGCGCGGCTCGCGCCGCAGGTCCGGCTCAGCCCGGACGAGCCGTACATGACCTGCGCTTTCGGTGCGCGCCAGGAAGTCTTCGGGCGGACGGACGACGAACTCCGCGCGCTGTCCGCGGACGAGATGCAGCAGCTCGTGCTCGACCGGGTCGCGGACTGGAACCCGCGCGTCCGCCGGATGGTCGAAAGCTGGCTTCCGGACTCGCCGTTCCTCGTTTCGATTCGGACCAGCGTGCCGATCGGGCCGTGGGAGCCGTCGCGGGTGTGTCTGGTCGGCGACGCGATCCACGCGATGAGCCCGGCCGCCGGGGCTGGCGCCAACACCGCGATGCGCGACGGTGCTGCGCTCGCTGCCGCGTTGAGCAGCGGTTCGGCGGATGCGATCGGGGAATACGAGGCGGAAATGCGCCGGTATGGCTTCGCCGCGGTCCGGGAATCCGCCGCGAACGGGGCGCAGCATCTGGGGCAGAACCCATTGTCGGAAATGTCTTCAGCGTCCTTTTCCTGACCGGGTGCGGGGGCAGAGTTCCTGCCCCCGCACTCATCCTCGCGCGCAGTCCGGAAGCTCAAGGGCGACGATGAAAAAGGACCCGCAGGTAAACGGCGGAAAACCGGCGGCGTCGGCAAGATCTCGTTCATTCAGAGTTCAACTACTGGCCACTCGCTGAGGGATCTGGAGACCCCGCCCGCGTAGGTACCGTCACTCCCGCAGGACACTCCGGACTGGAGAGCGGGCATGGACTTTTCTCTCATCGTCCTGGTGGTGATCGTCGCGGCGCTGGCCTTCGACTTCACCAACGGGTTCCACGACACGGCCAACGCGATGGCCACCTCGATCGCCACCGGTGCGCTGAAGCCCCGGGTCGCGGTCGCGATCTCGGCGGTGCTGAATCTCGTCGGCGCGTTCCTTTCGATCGAGGTCGCGAAAACCATTTCCGGCGGGATCGTCGACGACACCAAAGTCACGCCGGTGGTGATTTTCGCCGGATTGGTCGGGGCCATCGTCTGGAATCTCGTGACGTGGCTGGTCGGGCTGCCGTCGAGTTCGTCGCACGCGTTGTTCGGCGGGCTGATCGGGGCGACCTGGATCGCGTCCGGCGCGGACGCCGTGCACTTCGCGAAGGTCGTCGAAAAGGTGCTGATCCCGGCGATCGCGTCGCCGGTGGTGGCGGGAATCGTCGCGATCGTCGGCACTTTCCTCGTTTACCGGATCACCGCCAAGGCGCGGCAAGACGTGGTCGGCAAGGGGTTCAAGACCGGACAGGTGCTTTCGGCGAGCCTGGTGTCGCTCGCGCACGGCACCAACGACGCGCAGAAGACGATGGGCGTCATCACGCTCGCACTGATCGCGGGCGGTTCGCTCGCGCCGGGGTCGAACCCGCCGGTGTGGGTCATCCTCGCCTCCGGCGCGGCGATCGCGCTCGGCACCTACTTCGGCGGCTGGCGGATCATCCAGACTATGGGCAAGAAGCTCACCGAAATCCAGACGCCGCAAGGCTTTGCCGCCGAGACGAGTTCCGCGGCGGTCATCCTGGCCTCGTCGCACCTCGGCTTCGCGCTGTCGACCACGCACGTCACCTCGGGCGGCATCATCGGTTCCGGGCTCGGCCGGAAACTCGCCGAGGTCCGCTGGGGCGTCGCGGGCAAGATGGTGATCGCCTGGGCGCTCACGCTGCCCGCCGCCGCGATCGTCGGGGCCGTCGCCGCCGCGGTCTCCACCCGGGGCAGCTGGGGAACCGTCCTCGTCGGCGGCGTCGGAGTGCTGCTCGCGCTGGGCATCTGGCTCGCGTCGCGGCGCAACCCGGTCACGCCGGCCACCGTCAACAACGAGCCGGAGGCCGCCGAGGCCGCCCCGGTCGCGGCCTGAGGGAGCACGACATGGCGATCAACTGGGGTGCCCTGGGCATCGTTTTCGTGGTGGCGCTGGCCGCGGCGGTTGTGCTGACCGGGCTGTTCGCGTACGGGGTGCGCGGCCTCTCGGAGCGCGTGACGGCGCGGGCGCACGGCGGCAGTGGCACGGTTCAGCTGACCGGCGCGGTCGTGTGTTTCGCGGTTTGTGCCGCGGTGGTCGGGTATGGGATCTATCTGATCGTGGCTTAGGCGAGTGCCGCCTCGGCGCGGGTTCGCAGTTCTTCCGGAAGTTCGTCGAGCAGCGGCCGGACCGTCGCTCGGCGGGCTTCGTTCAGGTGGGCCAGGACGTCCAGCGCCGGGGCCCACAGCGACTCGTTTGCCGCGGCGGTGCGGACCAGTGCGGGCAGGCGATCCTCGCCGACCAGGCTGAGTACGTGGTCGATCCGGCTTCGGTCGTCCAGCACATACGCGGTGTGCAGGAGACCGGCGTCGTCCAGGAGGCCTACGCAGCGGCGGACCGTGTCGTCCGGCAGGTGGCCGACGAAGCGGCCCAGCGTGATCCAGTCTTCGCGGCGAGTCAGTTCCTCGGCGACCGCCACGACGGTTGTTACCGGGATCCGGGTGATGATGGCAGTGGCCCGCCGCGGGTCCAGTTCCGCCGCGACCGAGGCGAGGAACTTCGGCGACAGCCGTTTCGCGACGTCGACGCCGCGTGACACGTCGACCAGTCCGGCGATCCGCGCGCACAGCAGCGGGCCGAACACCTTCTCCGCGATCTTCGCGGTCACCCCGGCCGGCAGCAGCTTGCTCGCCAGCGCCATCCGCTCCAGCACGACGAGGTTCGCGTCGAACAGCGTGGTCGTCATCTGCTCGCGCAGCAGCCGCACCTCGCCCTGGTCGACGTCGGCGAGGTAGTCGAGCCGGGCGGGGTCGACGTCGAGGACCCGGGCGAGTTTGAGGATTTCCGGGTTCACAGGCCGACCGCTTTCCGCACCGCGCCGCGCAGCAGCGCGGGCACGTACTTCAGGCTTTCCTCACCCGCGCGGGCGAGCGCCTGCGCCTGCCGGTGCCGGGCGTCCCGCAAGGCCGCCGACAGATCCTGTTTGTGCTGCTCAGGCAGGGATTCGATGCCGTCCGGCAAGGGAGCGCCGAGCTGCTCGGCCAGGGTGCGTTCAGCCATGGTGACCCATCATGCCTCACGATCTCGACCTTGACTTTCGGCAGTGGTGACGAATCGGGCGGCCCTTGTAGCGTCAGCGGAATGAAGGAGGCGACGCGAGTCCGCTGGCGCGTGACGTTCGACGTGCTGCTCTGGGCCGCGTTGTGCGGGTTCGTCGTGCTCGACGGCCCGCTCGACCCGAACGTCTGGGAACTCGTCTACGGCCTGGTGTCGGTCACCCTGGCGATGGCCACCGCCCGCGTCTACCCGGCGTTCGCGCTGGCGGTGGCGATGGCGACGGCGCTCGTCATCGCGTTCGGCTGGGGCGGCCGGGTGGCGGTGTGGGAGTTCTTCCTGATCGTCGTGATCTCGTACCTGGCCGGGCTGCGGCTGGCCAGGGCACGCGTGGCGATGATCTGCTTCTTCGCCATCGCGGTGGCCGGGATCCCGCTGGCTTTCCTGCCGACGGCGGGCTTCGACGCGTGGGGCGCGGTGCTCGGCACGCTCGCGTTCGCCGGGGTCGCGCCGTGTCTGCTCGGCAGGCACGTGCGGCTGCGGCGCGAGCTCGCGCAGGACGGGTGGCGGCGCGCGGAGGAGATGGAGAGCAGGCACCGGCTGGTCGCGCAGGAAGCCCGGCTGCGGGAGCGGGCCCGGATCGCCAGCGACATGCACGATTCGCTCGGCCACGAGCTGAGCCTGATCGCGGTGCGCGCGGCGGCTCTGGAGGTCGACAGCGAGCTCGGCGAAGAGCAACGCGAGGCCGCCGGACAGCTTCGGGCGGGCGCGGCGACGGCGACGGAACGGCTGCGCGAGATCATCGGCGTGCTGCGCGAGGACGCCGCGCCGATCGAGCCGGTGCAGGGCGATCTGGGGGAGCTGATCGACCGCGCGCGGGCGTCCGGGATCGAGATCGGCGCGCGGATCGACAAGCTGGACGGCGCACCGCCGATGGTCGCGCGGGCGGTCTACCGCGTGGTGCAGGAAGGGCTCACGAACGCGGCGAAGTACGCGCCCGGCGCGGCCGTCACGGTGGTCGTCACCAGCAACAATGAGTCCACCGACGTCCGGCTCCGGAACGCGCCGCCGCCCGCCGGACCGTTGCCCGGCCGGTCCGGGCAACGGGGGTTGATCGGCCTGCAAGAGCGAGTGCGGCTGGTCGGCGGGAGCCTGACCGCGGGCCCGGCGGACGGCGGGTTCGAGGTGGCGGCCAGCCTGCCGCACGATTCGGCGCCCGCGCCGGAGCAGGACGACGGGATCGGACAGGCCGCGCGCGAGCTGGAACGCGCCCGTCGCGCCGTGCGGTCGAGTCTGGTGCAGGCGATCGTGGTGCCGCTGGCGCTGTTCGGAGTGGTCATCGGCGGGGCGGGCGTGACCTTCCTGGTGCAGTGGTCGTCGTCGGAGCTGCCGCCGGACTCGTACGCGCGGATCCAGATCGGCATGCCGCATGCGGCCGTCGAACCGCTGCTGCCCGCCCGCCAGCGCACGACGCTGCCGTCGATCAATGTGCCGCCGCAGCCTTATCGGAGCACCTGCGAGTACTACGGAGCCGGCCGGAGCTGGCTCAACTTCAACTATGCCGTCTATCGACTGTGCTTTGTGGACGATCGAGTGGCGAGCAAGGATCTTTACAGTGAGGACGAACCGTGATTCGCGTACTGCTGGCCGACGACGAAGCGATGATCCGCGCCGGCGTGGCCGCGATTCTGGCCTCGGACAAGGAAATCGAGGTGGTGGCCGAGGCCGCGGACGGCCGCGCGGCGGTCGAACTGGCGCGTGCGAACCGGCCGGACGTCGCGCTGCTCGACATTCGCATGCCCGGGCTCGACGGGCTGGCCGCGGCGGAGGAAATCCGCAAACTGCTGCCGGACACCGGCGTTCTCATGCTGACGACGTTCGGGGAGGACGAGTACATCGAACGCGCGCTCGGCCTCGGCGCGAGCGGATTCCTGCTCAAGGCGGGCGATCCGCGCGAACTGCTCGCCGGGGTGCACGCGGTGGCCGACGGCGCGGCGTTCCTTTCGCCGAAGGTCGCGCACCGGGTGATCACGCGCTTGTCCGGCAGCCGGTTCAGCAGGGCCGCGACCGCGCGCGAGCGGGTGAGCGTCTTGACGAACCGCGAGCGGGAGGTGCTGGTGCTGCTCGCCGAAGGACTGTCCAATGCGGACATCGCGGCGCGGATGTTCGTGGTGGAAGGCACGGTGAAGGCGCACGTGAGCACGATCCTGACCCGGTTGGACGTGCGGAACCGGGTGCAGGCCGCGATCACGGCTTTCGAGGCTGGACTGGTGTGAGCCTCGGCGGTTGCCAGCGGCTGATGCCGGCTCCGACGCGAGTGGTGACCGCTGCGGGCAGCAACCGGGTGAACGCCGCTCGCAGTGCGACCGCAGCCGGGTTGCGGAGAAGCGGCCCGCTGGCACCGGCCTGGATCGACGCCTTCGCGACCTTCTGCGTGCGCGGGCGGCGTTCCGCGTCATAACAGCGGAGCGCTTCGTCCACTGTGGACTTCTGGACGTGCGAGGCCAGCACCACCGCGTCCTCCAACGCCTGGCAGCCGCCTTGCCCGAGGAACGGCGGCATCGCGTGCGCGGCGTCCCCGAGCAGCGCGATACGGCCGCGGGTGTAGCTGGGCAGCGGCGTCGCGAGGTGATGCGTGTCGTGCAGCAAGATTTCCGGCGTGGCGTCGATGAGCTGCGGAATCGGGTCGTGCCAGCGGGCGTACTTCGCGCTCAGGTACGCGCGGATGTCGTCGTGCCGGATCCCGGCCGGGCGAGCTTCGGAAACCCACCAGTAGACCTCGTCGTCCAGCAACGGCAGGACGCCGATTTCGATTCCCGCCGCCCACGTCGTGCTCAAACTGGGTTTCAGCGGCAGCTTGGCGATCCCGCGGAACGCCGCGCCACCGCTGTACTCCACGCGTGCGGCCGGGAAGAGCGCCTGCCGGATCGGGCTGTTGATCCCGTCGGCCGCCACGACCAGTTCCGCCTCGATCGTGCCGGAATCGTGGTGCACCACGCCGTTCTGCTCGACGCTCGTCACCTCGACCCCGGTCTTGAGGCATTCGCCCGGCAACTCCGACCGCAGCGTTTCGATCAGATTCGCCCGGTGGATCGCGCCCAGCGGCAGCCCGTGACTGCGGACGAAGAGGTCCGCGTCCCAACTCGCCAGCCGACGTCCGCGCCAGTCGACTAACCCACCGCCGCGCTGCGCCGAGATCCGCGGCTCGACACCCAGTTCGGCCAGCGCCCGTTGCGCGTTGGGCCACAACGAGATTCCCGCGCCAATGGCGGTCAGCTCCGGTGCCCGTTCGAGCACCGTGACCTCCCAGCCGACCCGGCGCAATCCGATCGCCGCGGCCAGTCCGCCGATGCCGCCCCCGACCACGACCGCGCGTTGCGAAGCCATGCCGACCTCCTCTACGTCTGTAGAGGACTCTACACCTGTAGTGTGCCGAGGGTGGAACGGACAGCTGTGATCGGCGACGCAGCCATCGAGGTCATCGCGGCCGAGGGCATGCGCGGGCTGACGCACCGCGCCGTCGATCGGGCGGCCGGGCTGCCCGCGGGTTCGACGTCGTACTACGCGCGCACCCGCGTCGCGTTGCTGGAGCTGGCCGCGGACCGGATGGTCGCGCTGGACCAGGCCGAAATCGTCCCGCCGGAAGGGAAACTCGCGGAGTTCCTGGGCGCGACGGTCCACCGCTCGATCACCGCCGGGCGCACCAGAATGCTTGCGCGCTACGAATTCGCGCTCGAATCGACCCGGCGGCCGGAGCTGCGCGCTCGATACGACGCCGGCGGGCTGGAACTGCGCCGCCGGTGCGCGGAAGTGCTTGCCGCGGCGGGTTCTCCGACTCCCGAGGACCACACTCGCGTGCTCATCGGGTGGCTCGACGGATCGATCTTCGACGCGCTGGCAGGCACGGGCTCCGTCCACCCGCCGACCGAAGCCGACCTGGTTGCCGGAGCCCGTGCCGTGCTCGCCGGATTGGGGCTGCCGTACGCCTGATCAGGCGTCGCGGCGGTTCAGCAGCGCGGTTCCCGCGGCGATCCCGGCGGTCGCCCAGGCGAGACAGACCAGCACGCCGACCCAAGGTCCGTACGGCGGCAGGCTGCCCAGCAACGGGTTCGGGTCGCCTGGCGGCACCATCGCGTTCATGCCCGCGAAGGCCGGGAAGTAGTTCATCGCCGGAGGGAACACGTACGACGACATCAGCATCGGCAACGGCAGCAGCAGCACGATCACCACCACCAACGTGCCCGCCGCACTGCGCAGCACGAACGAAATCCCCAGGCACAGCACGCCGAGCAGCGCGAAATACGCGCCCATGCCCAGCGCGGTGACCGCCCCTTGCGACAGCGACGTGGAACCCCCAGCCCCACGCATCAGCACCGAGGCGACCCCCATGCCCAGCACGGCGACGACCACGCCGTAGACGAACAGCACCGGCACCAGCACCGCGGCCTTGGCGGCGGTGACCCTCGCCCGCACCGGAACCCATTGCAGCGTCGAGCGAATCGACCCGCTGGTGTACTCGCTGGTCACGAACAGCGTCGCGACCGCGAGCACGCAGAACTCGACCAGGTAGATCGCACCGCTGTTGACGATCCCGTGCGCGGTCTGCTGCCGTTCGCCGCCCGCGTGCTGGGAGATCCCGGTGACGACGGAATAGAACGCCATCAGCAGCACTCCGCCGATCAGCGACCACCACGTCGCGCGCACCGACCAGAACTTGGTCCACTCCGCCGAAATCGCCAGCTTCGTCATGCCGTAACCCCGTATTCCACCGATCCGGCGGTCAGTTCCATGTACGCCTGCTCGAGCGAAGCGGTCCGCTCGGCAAGTCCGTGCAACCGGACGCCCAGTTCGTAAGCCACATCCCCGATCTCGGCCGCGGACGCCTCGTCGACGAGCAGTTCGCTGTCCTCCCCGGGCAGCACCGACCGGCCGTTCCCCCGAAGCCAGTCCGCGAGTTTCGCGCGCTCCGCCGGATCCGGCACGAGGACCGCGACCGACCGGCTCGAGTTGCCCGCGATGAAGTCGCCGATCGCCGCGTCGGCGAGGATCGCCCCCTTGCCGATGACCAGCAGCCGGTCCGCGGTCAGCTGCATCTCGCTCATCAGATGGCTGGACACGAACACCGTGCGTCCTTCGGCGGCGAGCGAACGCATCAGCTGCCGCACCCAGCGGACGCCGTCCGGGTCGAGACCGTTGACCGGCTCGTCGAACATCAGCACGCCGGGGTCGCCGAGCAGCGCGCCGGCGATGCCGAGCCGCTGGCTCATGCCGAGCGAGAACGTCCCGGCGCGTTTGCCCGCGACGTCGCTCAGCCCGACCGTCGCGAGCACTTCCTCGACGCGGCTCGCGGCGATTCCGTTGCTGCGCGCCATCGCGAGCAGGTGCTTGCCCGCGCTGCGGCCGGGATGCATGGCTTTCGCATCCAGCAGCGCACCGACTTCCCGCAGCGGAAACCGTAGCTCTGCATACGGTTTGCCGCGGATCAGCGCGTCGCCGGAGTCCGGCCGGTCGAGCCCGACGGTCATCCGCATGGTGGTGGACTTGCCCGCGCCGTTCGGGCCGAGGAACCCGGTCACCGTGCCCGGCTCGATGACCGAGGTGAGGCCGTTGACCACGGTCTTCTGGCCGTAGCGCTTCGTCAATCCGCGAAACGTGATCATAGGGCGAAGTCTGCGCCCGGGCGGGGTGCGCGGACATCAGCCGACCGTCCCGGACCGACCCCGACTTTCGGCAGGGGGTCAGCGCGACCTGCGGGTGGTGTGCCGGGTCGGGGTGGCGGTCGCGGGGTCCTCCGGCCACGGATGTTTCGGATAGCGGCCGCGAAGGTCCGCGCGGACGGCGGCGTATCCGGTGCGCCAGAAGGATTCGAGATCGGCGGTGACCGCGGCCGGGCGGCCGGCGGGCGAAAGCAGGTGCAGCACCACCGGGACGCGGCCGTCGGCGAGCGACGGCGTCTCGGTCCAGCCGAACGTCTCCTGCAGCTTCACCGCGAGCACCGGCTGGTCGCCGTGGTAGTCCACGCGGTAGTGCGAACCGGACGGGACTTCGAGCCGATCCGGCGCGAGTTCGTCGAGCCGCGCGGCTTCGGGCCAGGGGAGCAGGCCGCGCAAGGCAGTTCCGGCGTCGACGTTCGCCAGGTCGGCTCGGCGGCGGACTCTCGACAGGTCCAGCCAAGTGTCTACTTCGGACAGCAGCGCCTCGTCGTCCACTGAGGGCCACGGATCGCCGAGTACCCGGTGCAGGAAGGCGAGGCGTTCGCGGAGGCGGGTGCCGTCTTGGCTCCAGCGCAGCAAACCGAGGCCTTCGGTGCGGAGCCCGGTGACGACTGCGTCGTGGACTAGCTGCGGATCTGGGTTGCGTAGCGGCTTTTCCGACAGAACGATCGCACCCAGCCGACGGACGTGCCGGGCGACGACATCGCCGTCCCAATGCACTTCGTCCACTTCGGACACCAGGGTCGGCGCGGCTCGGGTCGCCAGTGCTTCGTCGGCGGTCGCGGCGAGGCGGATGGTGCCGTGCACGCGGCCCGGGTCGCGGGTGGCTTCGGCGACGGCCAGCCATTCGGCGTCGCCCAAGCCGCTGCCGCTCGGCAGTTCCGCCGCGGTGCCGCTGGCCATCAGATACACCGGGGCCGATCCCGCGCGCCGCCGCGCCAAGCGTTCCGGATGGGCGAGGGCGACGACCAACGCGGCGTCCGGGTCTGCTTTGGCCGGGGAACTGACCAGTGCGGCCAACCGTTTCGCGTCCCGCTGCCATCGGCGCGCCGCGTCGTCGTGTGCGGAACGGAGCCGGCGCAGTTCGGCCTCGACATCGGTCAGCGTCGCTCCGGTATCGAGCAGCGCGACCACTTCCGCGGCGGCCCGGGCTCCGACTGTCTCGGCGCCGTCCAGCAACGCGCGCGCCAGCCGGGGATGCAGACCGAGGTCGGCCATCTTCTGCCCGCGCGGCGTGACAGCGCCTTCCGAGGTGGTCGCGCCGAGCGTGACGAGCAGGCTTCGCGCGGCGGCGAGCGCACCTTCGCCGGGCGGATCCCACCAAGCGAGGCCGGTTCCGTCCGGAGTGGACCAGCAGGCGAGTTCCAACGCGAACCGCGCCAGTTCGGCGGTACGGATCTCCGGCTCCGGATACGCGGGCAGCGTCGCTTGCTCGTGCTCCGGCCAGCAGCGGTACGCGCGGCCAGGCGCTTCGCGGCCCGCACGACCTGCGCGTTGTTCCGCCACCGCTGCTGAAACCCGCACCGTGGCGAGCCCGGCGAGACCACGTCGATGGTCCACGCGAGGAACGCGTGCGAGACCCGAGTCCACGACCGCGCGGACGCCGGGAACGGTCAGGCTCGACTCGGCGACGGCGGTCGCGAGAACTACCCGTCGCCGGTCGCGTGGCCGCAATGCTTCGTCTTGCCGGGCAGCGGAAAGCCGCCCGTGCAGCGGCAGCACGTCCGCGTCCAGCGAGTTCAGCAACGCTGACGTACGCGCGATTTCCCCGGCACCCGGGAGGAACGCGAGTACATCGCCGTCTCCTTCGGTGAGGGCCTTCCGGACCGCCGAAGCGACTGCGGCTTCCGGGCGTTCACCGCGCGCCGGAGCGCGGTAGCTCAGCTCGACCGGATACGTGCGCGCGTGCGCGGTGATCACCGGGGCGTCGCCGAGCAGTTCGGCCAGCCGTCCGGACGCGACCGTCGCCGAGGTCGCGAGCAGCCGCAGGTCGTCGCGCAATCCGGCACGGACGTCGAGGAGCAAGGCGAGCAGCAGATCGGCGTCGAGATGGCGTTCGTGGCATTCGTCCAGCAGGACCGTCGACACCCCGGCCAGCTCGGGATCGTGCTGCACCCGCCGCACCAGCAGCCCCGACGTGACCACCTCGATTCGCGTGCGCGACGACACCTTCCGGTCGCCGCGCACGGCGTACCCGACCGTCTCGCCGACCGGTTCGCCCAGCAGCGCGGCCATCCGCCCGGCCGCGGCCCGGGCAGCCAGCCGACGCGGTTCGGCGACCACGACGCGTCCTTCGCCCCGGTTCAGCGCGAGCGGCACGAGCGTGGTCTTGCCGGTGCCGGGCGGCGCGACGAGCACCGCGGCACCGTGGTCGTCGAGCGCGTTCAGCACGGACGGCAGCACCGCGCGGACGGGCAGGTCCGGCAGCGAGGCTAGGTCGGTCACTGCTCGGTGATCTCCGGTGGATTCGGCAACGGGTAGTTCGACGGCCCGATGTTCGTCTCCAGCGACTTCCGCCAGGCCCCGGTCGACACCATCTTCCGGATGGCGTCGTCGACCGCGTGCTGGCCCTCGGTGTCGCCCTTGCGCAGGCCGATGCCGTACCGCTCAGTGGAGAACGGACGGCCGACCACCTTCAGCAGCTCCGGGTTCTGCGCGGCGTACCCGGCGAGGATCACCGCGTCCGTGGTGACCGCGTCGACCTGGTTCGCCAGCAGCGCGGTCACGCAGTCCGGATAACGCGGGTACTCGACCAGCTTCACCATCTGCGCGAACTTGTCCTTCACCGTCTGCGCGGGAGTCGAGCCGGTGACCGAGCAGAGCCGCTTGCCGTTGAGGCTTTCCGGGCCGGTGATGTCCGGCGAGGTGAGCCGTACCAGCAGGTCCTGGCCGGTGACGAAGTACGGGCCGGCGAAGCCCACCTGCTGTTTCCGCTTGTCGGTGATCGAATAGGTGGCCACGACCAGGTCGACCGCGCCCGAGGTGAGGTCCGTTTCGCGGCGCGCCGGGGTGGTCTCGTGCCAGGTGATGTGGTCCGGTTCGACCCCCAGTTCGCGTGCGACGAAAGTAGCGACATCGACGTCGAAACCGGCGAGCCTCCCGTCGACGGTCCGCTGCGAAAGCCCGGGCGCGTCGAACCGGATTCCGATGGTCAGGTGGTTGCCGTCACGCGCCCGGGTGGGAAGCGGATCGTCCTTCGATACCTCCGACGACCCGCACGAGACGCAGCTGACCAGCAGAAACACGGCGGCGAGCGCTGCGCGTAACCGCATCGGTGCCTCCGCTTCGCCGGTTGGCTGCTCACATGGTTCTCAGGTCAGACGGCTAGCCTAAGCGCGTGCGCCGACTGCCCCAACCTGTACTCGACACCATCGGCACCCTCGCCCGGCTCGGGCTGGCTGCCGTGTGGCTCGTGTCCGGCGGCCTGAAGATCGCCGATCCGGGGCAGACGTACATCGCCGTGCAGGCCTACGACGTGCTCCCGCACGCGCTGGTGCGCCCGGTCGCCACCGGGCTGCCGCTGCTGGAACTGGTGCTCGGGCTGCTGCTGCTCGCCGGGCTGGCCACGCGCTGGGTCGCGGGAGCGTCGCTGCTGCTGCTGGCCGTGCTCGTCGCGGGCATCGCGCAGTCGTGGGCGCGCGGGCTGAGCATCGACTGCGGCTGCTTCGGCGGCGGCGGGCGCGTGGACGCCGGGCAGACCGAATACCCGCAGGAGATCCTCCGCGACACCGGTTTCGCCCTGCTCGCGGTGTGGCTGCTCGTCCGGCCGCGCACGTGGCTTTCGGTCGACGGCTGGCTCGGCTGGGGCAAAGGCAGGAACGCCGGGAACTCGGGCGAGGCCTCGGACGACTACCCCAAGGGCATCGCGGAAGGGAATTAGGAACAGTGGGTGGAGCTGCGCGCAACGCGCGGAAAAGCCGTCAGCAGGCGGCGGCCGCGAGGTCGGTCGCCCAGGCGCGGGGCTCGAAGAGCGACCGGAACAAGATCATCGCGATCGCCGTGGCCGTCGTGGTGGTCGCCGCGCTCGTGATCGGCGGCGTGCTCTGGATCAACTCGAGCAAGAACGCGACGCAGGACAGCGCGATCCAGCCAGGCACGACCTCGGCGCTCGGACCGGGCGTGGTCGAGAAGCGCGACGGGGCCGTCGTGACGGTCGGCAAGCCGGGCGCGCCGAAGACCATGGACCTCTACGCGGACTTCCTGTGCCCGTACTGCGCGAAGCTGCAGCAGGACTTCGGGCCGCGGATGGAGAAGGCGATCAACGACGGCCAGCTCGCCGTGCGCTACCACATGGTGATCCTGCTCAACAAGAACTCGGACCCGCCGGGCTACTCGCTCGACTCGGCGAACGCCGCGCTCGCCGCCGCCGACCAGCAGAAGTTCACCGCCTTCCACGACGCGCTGTTCAAGAACCAGCCGCAGGAAGGCGGGCGCGGGTACGACAAGGCCCAGCTGATCAAGCTCGGCCAGGACCTCGGGATCAGCGACCCGAAGTTCGCTCAGGCGGTCAATTCCGGCGCCTACGACCAGCAGCTGCAGGCGGCGTTCCAGCAGATCCAGAACGACCCGAAACTGCAGCAGGACTTCGGCAACGGCCAGATCGGCTTCGGCACGCCGACCGTCGCGGTCGACGGCAAGGCCGTTCCGGCGCAGGGCGACTGGCTGACGAAGATTCTCAACGGCTGACCTGATCCGGTCAATTCGCCTGTCCGGGCACAACTCGTCCGCTAACCTGGGCCGCAGGGTTCAGGGGAGGGGCGGGTTGTGTCCGGTTTTCATGTCGACGACGGCGCGTACGAGAACTACGCGAAGCAGGTCGACCCACTCGGCGACGAGGTGCGTTCCGCGGCGAAAGCGCACATCGGTCCGCACGTGACGCTGTCCGGCGACGGGTTCTCCGCGATCGGGGACGAGTCCGGGTTCGCCGGCGCGTACGGCGCGCGGATGCGGGCATTGCAGGAACGGATGCACGCGCTCGGCGGCGGCTGGCACAACGTCGGCGAGGCCGCTCGGCGCACGCAGGGCAACTACGCCGCGGTCGAGCAGGAACACGGCGACGCGATGCGCAGGCTTTCGTGAACGCTCCCGTCGATCATCTGGTCCGCAACGGGCTGGACACCACGAATCAGTTCGCCGCGAAGCTGAAGCACGACCCGTCGGCGATCCACGGCGCGCGCGACGGGCACGTCGCGCTTCAGACGTCCGTCGGCCAGGCCAATCAGCACGCCGGCGCGCAGCGGGTGAATCTGGCGCACGCCAGTTCCGGGGCCACCTCGGAGCGCGCGGTCCAGACGTCGAAGGATCTGGAGAAGGAAGTCCAGGACCTTCTCGACGAGAGCGCGGAAATCGAGCGGGCGGTCGCGGAGGCGGCGGAGACGCTGCACGTCGGCGAGATCCGCAACGACCAGGTGCGGGACCAGATCCTGCGGGAGATCGCGTCTTCGATGAAGGCGCTGGCGGCGGTCAACGGGATTCAGCCGCCGGAGAGCCGGGCGGCCGCGGCTCGGCAGATTCTCCTGCAGCTGCAGACGAAAATCGGCCAGCTGACCGGGCAGGCGGCCACGTTCACCGAGGAGACGCTCGGAAAGCTGACCGGACTGGGGCAGCGGCTCGGCGGTTCGGAGTCGACGTCCGCGAGCAGCGCGACGACGTCGGTGCCGCAGGCGTTCAACAACAACGGCGCGCACGTCAGCCACGGTGGTGGAGGCGGCGGCGACAGCGGCGGCGGTGGAGGCGGCGGCGGGTATGCCGGGAAGCCGCGGTTGCCGGTGGCGGTTCCGCCGCAGCCGGGCAGCGGGGTCGGGATCAACCTGCCGGGCGGGAAAACCGTGATGGCACCGAACGAAACCGCGGCCAAAGCCGTGCGGGCGGCGTTGTCTCAGCTGGGCGTGCCGTATGTGTGGGGCGGGACCGCGCGCGGGCAAGGGCTCGACTGCAGCGGGTTGACCATGACGTCCTATCAGGACGCTGGGTTGCAGTTGCCGCGGACGGCGAAGCAGCAGACTGTCGGGGCCGAGGTGCCTTCTATTGACCAGTTGCTGCCCGGGGATTTGGTGGTGTGGTCCGGGCACGTCGCGATGGTGATCGGCGACGGGCAGATGGTCGAGGCCGGGGATCCGGTGCAGATCAGCAAGATCCGGACGACCAACGCCGGGCAGCAGTTCATCGGGTTTTACCGGCCGACGGGGTGAGTGGTGGCTGAATTCGACATGGATCGCGCGGTGGCGCGGGTGATGGAGGAGGCTTCCCGGACCGGGGAGGCGGCCGCGGCTCGGTTCGAGCGGGCTGGGCCGGTGGTCGGGAAGGCTGCTGCCGGCGGGGTTTCCGTCGAGGTCGCGCCTGGTGGGTTGCTGACTGGGCTGACGGTTTCCCGTGCTGCGTTGCGGGGTGGGTCGGAGGCTGTCGCCGCGCAGATTCTGGAGTTGTCGCGGCGGGCTGAGCGGCGGGCCGGGGATCGGATGTATCAGGTGCTGTCGCCGGTTTTGGGGGCGGATGCTGTGGCTGCGTTGGGGTATACGGCGTTGGCTGAGGATGATCCCGATTTTTATGACGAAGAGCCGGTGGTGTTGTGAACACTCGGGAGCTAATCGACCTGGCTCGGTCTCGTGAGGCTGCTTTGGGGCAGGTCGCTTCGTTGATGGGGGAGGCTCGGGGGTCGGCTCATGCGTTGGATGGGTCGGTTGAGGTGACTGTGGATGCGTTGGGGGCGTTGAAGCGGTTGTGGCTTGCGCCTTCGTTGGCGTCGGCGGATCCTTCTCGGGTTTCGGCGTTGGTGCTTGAGGTTGTGCGGGTTGCGATGGCTGAGGCTGAGCAGGATTGCTACAACCGGGTGGGGTTGTTGTTGGGGGAGGAGGCTGGGTTGCTTGTCGAGGCGTTGTCCGGGAGGGCGGCTCCGGCTCGGTCTTCGGATGACGATCCTGGGATGACGGTGGAGGAGTTTCAGCGGTTGAGGGCGGAGAGGGTTGGGGAGAGGCGGTTTCCTGCTCCTGCTCCTGCTCCTGCCGCTGCTTCTGCTTCCGCTGCTGCTGAGTCTGGTGAGGATGAGTGGGAGGACTTTGATCCGGCTTCGTTGCGGTCGGATCGGTGAGTGGTTGCGGCTTCGGTATTTGGTGAGTTGCGACGCTGTGGGCTTCTGCTTCTGACGGGTAGGTCCGTTTAGTGGCGGGGCTGACGCCCCCTTCGGGGGTGGTGGTTGCGTGGGGCACCCCGAAGTTTGATTGTCACTACGGCGCGGGGGTGCTTGTCAAGGCGGGAAAGATGCCTTGACAAGCACCCCCGCGCCGTGTTTTTGGCTTCGTATCGGGGTTGG
>NZ_JARACH010000080.1:0-40553 GCF_029087445.1 Amycolatopsis sp. La24 | reverse complement strand
TCCCGCGCCGGCTTCTCGTCACGCTTACGTGGACTCACAAGCTCCGATGTCATCACTCACAGTGCCCATCCCGCCGGACCTCAGCCCGGCGTGTCGGGCCGGAAACACCGATCTTGGAACAGTCCCCCCTGGGGCATGGCGGGCGGGCATTTCCGGTACAGGGCGCGGGTTCGTGGTCTTCGGGCGGGGAGTCTGGCGGGGAAAGCCGTGGTGGCAGAGGGGTTTCCGGCTCGGTCGGCTCGCGAGGGGAGGGGCGGCTCGGGGTTGTCGGGTTCCGGTGAGTGAGAGGGTTTCGGTTGCGAGCAAGCGGGATTGACTCGTTGGATGTGACGGACAAATGCTTGCTTGGTTTCCGTGCACTGTGCGGTTGGCGGGGTTGGGGATGGATCGGCGGTGCGACTGAATCGGTCTTGTTCGTGTCGCACGAGCATGACCGGGCGCCACGGACCGCATGACGATTCGAGCGCACCGCGAGGTTGAGCGCTGGGGTCACTTGCGGGATGCCGCCCTCGCCGTACGACGGCCCGCTCCGGCATTCCGCTGAACCGGGACGACCGGCCCGGTTCGACCGGGCAAGCTGGCTTCCGCTCCGACCTGCTCCGGCCCTCCAGCCAGGCTCAACTCGCAGACCCGCTCGGCCGGTCGCAGCCCGCCGCCCGACACCGAGCCAGGCGCGCCCTGCGAATGCGCCCGGCCACCCGCAACCCGCCGACCGAGTCCGCCCCGCAACTGCAACCGGCCAGCCGTCGCGCGCCAGCCGAGCCCACCCCGCGCATGCGCCCGACCAGCCGCGGCCTGCCGACCGAGCTCACGCCGCGAACGCAACCGGCCAGCCGCAGCCCGCCAGCCGAGCTCACCCCGCGAACGCAACCGGCCAGCCGCAGCCCACCAGCCGAGCTCACCCCGCGAACGCAATCGGCCAGCGCACGCTCCGCGTGCGAGACGTCGCGCGCCGCCCGGCACGGACGATCCGCCGGTCCCGGCTCTCCGCCTTGTGGGTTCGGCTCGCGCTCCCCCGTGCAGATCGGCTGACCCGGGCTGGATGATGTTCGAGTCCCTCCGCCTCCAGCTCCCGTAGACGGTCTCACGCTCCGAGCCGTGACCTCTCGCGACCAGGGCTGCTCCGGCTCCGGACGACAGTTCCAGCCCGCAGCCCGCCGGTCCCACGTGCCGGACGCGAAAGACTCCGCCCCGCGGCAACCTTCCAGGATCCCCGCCGGTCTCACGCGCCAGGCTTGAAGGCGACCTCCTTCGTGGCGACAGTGCCCGCAGTCCGGCCGGGGGCGGTTTGGTGGGTCCAATACAAGTTGGTGTGCGCGATGACCTGCGCGGGCGGCGGCGCGCCCCACTTCGTGCGGTCGCCCGTGGTGTGGGCGTCGCTCACCAAGGTCGCGTCGTAGCCGCGGACGAAGGCGCCGTGCAGGGTGGAGCGGATGCAGGCGTCCGTTTGGGCTCCGCTGACCACCAGGTGTCCGATCCGCAACTCGGCGAGGATCGACTCCAGGGTGGTGTCTTCGAAGGAATCCCCGTACGTCTTCTCCACCAAGGGCTCCGACGGCGACGGCGTCAGTTCCGGGACCAGGCCCCATTCCGGGCTTCCCTTAGCCAAGCCTTCGCCGTTGTGCTGGACCCACACCACGGGAACCTCGGCCTCCCGGGCCTTGTCCACCAGTGCGGCCACGTTCGCCACGACGTTGTCTCGTTCGTGCGAGTCCTCGACGACGCCGTTCTGGACGTCGACGACTAGCAGTGCGGTGTTCGGCCGGTTGCCGAGAGTGGTCATCGGATCTTCCCTCCAGTCAGGTACCGCTCACGCTAGCGCCGCCCACCGACAAAAAACTGTCACTCGGGGCGGAGGGCATCGTGCTGGGAGGACGGGCCGAACTCGGTTTCGAAGCGGGTCAGCAGGCGGGAGAGGAGAGCGTTCAGGTCGGACAGGTCGGCCTCGTTCAGGACCGCGTTGAACAGAGACCGTTCCCGTTCGGTGCGTTTCCGGGTGGCGGCGGCCCAGCGGGCGCGGCCTTTGCGGGTCAGGCGGACGGGACGGCTCCGGCCGTCCGAGGACGCGGCGACACGTTCTACCAAGCCGGCTCGTTCCAGGCGGTCGACGCGGACCGTGACGGTTCCCGAGGTGACGCCCAGGCGGTCGGCCAGTTCCTTGGGCGTGAGGACGGCCGCGCGACCGGAGCGGTGCAACGCCGACAATGCCTGCCAATCCCCCACGCTGAAACCGTATTCCTCCGCGACGCCGCGCAGCACCTGCTCGAACTGCCGCGACAGCCGTCCGATTCGCTGGCGGGCCGCTTCGACCTGCTCATCCACGCCGTCCGGCATCACGGCCAGCCACTCGGGCAGGCCCGCCCCCACTGAGTCCAACTGGACACTCCCTCGATACTCAAGGTAGTTTGGTTTGAGTATCAAAGTAACTGGTCCTGGGGAGGTCCGCAATGTCCGGACGCGTCTGGTTCATCACGGGAGCGAGCAGCGGATTCGGCCGCGTGCTCGCGGAAACCGTGCTGACGCGCGGGGAAAAGGTCGTGGCCACGGCTCGCGACACGAGTGTGCTCGAAGACCTGAAGACGTTCACCGCCCGGCTGGACGTCACTGATCCGGCGTCGGTGGAAGCGGCGGTGAGCGCGGCGATCGCCGAGTACGGGCGGATCGACGTGCTGGTCAACAACGCCGGGCACGGGCTGGTCGGGGCGCTCGAGGAGCTGACCGACGCGCAGGCGCGGCAGGTGCTCGAGACCAACGTGTTCGGCGTCCTCAACGTCACGCGCGCGGTGCTGCCGCATCTGCGGGCGCAGCGCAGCGGGCACATCGTGCAGTTGTCGTCGGTCGGCGGAGTCGTCGGGAACCCGGGGCACGCGCTGTACGCGACGTCGAAGTTCGCGCTGGAAGGGATGTCCGAGGCGCTCGCCGGAGAGGTCGCGCCGCTCGGGATCCGGGTGAGCCTGGTGGAACCGGGGCCGTTCCGGACGGACTTCGCCGGGCGGTCGATGACGTTCTCCGAACCCATCGACGACTACCGCGACACCCCGGCAGGCATGATGCGCCAACGGTTTTCCGCGCAGGACGGCGCGCAGCCGAACGATCCGGCGAAGGCCGCCGAGGCCATTCTCAAGCTGGTCGACACCCCGGACGCGCCGCTGCGGCTGCCGCTCGGGCCCGAGGCGGTGACCCGGATCCGGGCGAAGCTCGAGCAGCAGCTCGCCGATCTCGCGGCGTGGGAGGAGGTTTCGCTGGACACGCGGTATCCGGACGACTGAACGATCCAGCCGTCCGGACCGCCGGCGAGTCAGCCCACGGGGCCCTCGGCGGGCACGACGGTGACATCCTGCTGCTGACCGGTCTGGTCGACGACGGTCACCGTCAGCTTGTCGCCGGGGTGGTGCTGGTCCATCAGGGTGGTCAGCGCGGTGGGCGAGTCGACTGCTTTGCCGTCCACCGCGGTGATCACGTCGCCGGCGGCCAAACCGGCCTTCGCGGCCGCGCCGTCGGGGACGACCTGCTGGATCACCGCACCCGAACCGGTTCCGCCCTGCTGTTGCTGCTGTCCGGCACCGCTGACGGTCACGCCGAGGAACGCGCTCTTTCCGATGTGGACGGTGTCGGAGCCGGTGCCGCCGACGATCTGGTGGGCGAGGGAGATCGCCTGGTTGATCGGGATCGCGTAGCCCTCGTTCCCGCTCGAACCCTGAGAGCCGTCGCCCTGCGAGTCGCCTTGGGAGCCCTGGGAGTTGTCGCCGGGGAAGCCGTTGCCGAGCCCGCCGTGGCCGCGCCGTCCGCCGCCGTTGAACTGGTACCCGGCCGACGCCGCGGTGTCCACGCCGACGACCTGGCCCTGCGCGTTCACGAGCGGGCCGCCGGAATCGCCGGACTGGATGTTCGCGTCGACCTGGATCAGGCCCTGCAGCTTCTCGGACGAGCTGTTCGATTCGTCGGACGCGGTGATCGACTGGTTCAGCGCGGTCACCCGCCCGCCGGCCGGGATCGGCGCTCCCCCGGCGCCGCCCGCGTTGCCGAGCCCGACGACCGCGTCGCCGACCTTCACCGACGACGAATCGCCGAGCGTCTCCGTCGCCAGCCCGGACGCGCCGGCAAGCTTGAGCACCGCGACATCGTGGCTGCGGTCGTAGCCGAGCACGGAAGCGGTGTACGTCTGGCCGTTGCCGATGTCGGTGACCTTGATGCTGGTCGCGCCCTCGACGACGTGGTTGTTCGTGAGCACCTCGCCGTCGGAGGTGAGCACGATGCCGGTGCCCGCCGCGGCCGCGCCCTGGTAGCCCAGCTCGGTGTTGATGTTGACGATGCCCGCGCTGACCTTCTTCGCGATCGCCTGCGGGTCGATCGCCGTGTTCGACGGGTTGGTCTGGTTGCCGATCGAGCCGAAGTTCTGGTTCCCGGACACGCCGGACGGAGCGGACGGCGTCCACACGAAATGCCCGACCCCGAGCCCGACGGCGACCGCCACCACGATCGCGCCGACCGTGACGGCCGCTGTCCGCAACGGGTGCGGCGCACGATGCTGCGGCAGCTGCTGCGTCGGATAAGGCTGACCGGCGTACTGGCCGCCCGGCTGGGGACCGTACGCGCCGGGCGGCGGAGTGCCCCACGCCTGCTGCTGTGCCCAGCCCTGCTGGTACGGCTGCCCCGGCGAATAAGGATGCGCCTGCCCGCCGTAGCCGGGCTGTCCCTGGTCGTGCCCGCCGCGCTCCTGCTCGTTCATCGTCCGCTCCCGCGTCTCGTCACCCTCCGCCAGCTCAGCAAACACCCGCTACCTGAGATTTTCCTTGCCGTGATCCGTGCGGAAGCTGTGTACCCGGGACCGGGCACGGAAAAGCCCCGCCCGGCTCGGGAAAGAGCCGGACGGGGCCCGCGGAGACCGCGCCTTCTCCGCGCCGCCGCGGTTCCGGCGGCGAGGGTGGTCAGCTCACGTGCACGTAGTCGACCACCAGCTGTTGCGGGAACTGCGTGCTGCCGTCCGGGTCGCCCGGCCAGTCGCCGCCCACCGCGAGGTTGAGGATCAGGAAGAACGGGTGGTCGTACACCCATTTCTTGCCGTTCAGGTCCGCCGGGGTGCGGGTCTGGTAGGCCTGCCCGTCGACCAGCCAGACGATCTTGTTCGGCGACCAGTCGACCGCGTAGGTGTGGAAGTCGTCGGAGAAGTTCGGGCCGTTGAACGCCGCGCCGATGCCGCCCGCACCCGAGTAGCCGGGGCCGTGGATCGTGCCGTGCACGGTGTTCGGCTCCTTGCCGATGTTCTCCATGACGTCGATCTCGCCGTCGTCCGGCCATTGCCCGCCGCCGAGCATCCAGAACGCCGGCCACATCCCTTGCCCGCGCGGCAGTTTCATCCGCACTTCCATGTGCCCGTACGCCTGGCTGAACTTGCCGGACGTGTTCAGCCGCGCCGAGGTGTACTGGCACGCGCCGTACCAGCAGGTGTTGCCGGAATTCTCTTTCTTCGCGGTGATCACGAGGTGGCCTTGGCCGTCGAGCGCGCCGTTCGCCGCGCCCGCGGTGTACCACTGCCGTTCGTGGTTGTTGCCGTTGTTGTCGCCGGTTTCGTAGGTCCACTTGCTGCCGTCGGCGGGCGAACCCGCCGGGCCGTCGAAATCGTCGGAGAACCCGGCGGCCGGGGAGGCGGCGGGGGCGGCGTGCCCCGCGGGCGTCAGCGCGACCGCGCCGGCGAGGGCGAGCGCCGCGGGGATCGCGAGCCGCCGCCAGCGGGAGGAGGTGGGCGTGGACGTCATTGTCATCCCTCAATCACTCGAGGGGCGGCCTGGCGGCGCCACCCCGGGTTTGTTGTGGATGGCAACAAAGTATGCCCACCAGCGCCTTCACCGGCAAGACGTCGCGTGGGTCATTTTCCGACCGCGACCGGCGAAAGGCGCTGACGGGAGGAATTCCGGGCAATCCGGGATGGCTGGACGGGCAACCAGCACCGGTCCGGACCGAAACCGGGCTGGCGCGCCGGGCCGGTATCGGCGAGGTCCGTGAGGGCCACCTTCACGGACGCTGACTCCCCCAGGGTTCCCCTCACGACCCGCCGCCGTCCGTGAGGGCCACCCTCACAGACGCTGACTCCCCCAGGGTTCCCCTCACGACCCGCCGCCGTCCGTGAGGGCCACCCTCACAGACGCTGACTCCCCCAGGGTTCCCCTCACGACCCGCCGCCGTGCGTGAGGGCCACCCTCACGCAGGGCTCCCTCACGACCAGCGGCAGCGGGCGCGAAGGGTCACTCCTCGACGGACGGACGCTCCTCCAGCAGCCACAGCACTCCGCTCGGCGGCAGTTGCAGCACCGCCGACGCGGGCTGTCCGTGCCACGGCTCCTCGGTCGCCTCCACCGCGCCCAGGTTGCCGACCCCGGATCCGCCGAACGACTCCGCGTCCGTGTTCAGCACCTCGGTCCACCGGCCCGCCGCCGGGAGGCCCACCCGGTAGTCGTGGTGCGGCACTCCGGCGAAGTTCGCGATGCAGGCCAGCCGCGAACCGTCCGCGCCGAGGCGCAGGAAGCTCAGCACGTTCCCGGCCGAGTCGTTCGCGTCGATCCAGCGGAAACCCTCCGGCCGTACGTCGCCGCTGAACAGCGCGGCGGTGTCCCGGTAGATCGCGTTCAGCTGCCGGATCAGGTCGCGCACGCCGCGGTGCAGCGGGGTGTCCAGCAGGTGCCAGTCCAGCGACCGCGACTCCGACCATTCGCGCGGCTGGCCGAATTCGCCGCCCATGAACAGCAGTTGCTTGCCCGGATGCGCCCACATGAACGCCAGCAGCGAGCGCAGCCCGGCGGCCTTGTTCCAGTCGTCGCCCGGCATCCGTTCCCACAGCGAACCCTTGCCGTGCACCACTTCGTCGTGCGACAGCGGCAGCACGAAATTCTCGCTCCACGCGTACACGAGCGAGAAGGTCATCTCGTTGTGGTGGTACGCCCGGTGGATCGGCTCGTGCGACAGGTAGCGGAGCGTGTCGTGCATCCACCCCATGTTCCACTTGAAGCCGAATCCCAGGCCGCCGAGATGCGTCGGACGGGTGACGCCGGGCCAGGCGGTGGATTCCTCGGCGACCATCACGACGCCCGGGTGTCGCTTGTAGACAGTCGCGTTCAGCTCCTGCAGAAACCGGACCGCGTCGAGGTTTTCCCGGCCGCCGTACTCGTTCGGCAGCCACTCGCCGTCCTTGCGCGAGTAGTCGAGGTACAGCATCGAGGCGACCGCGTCCACGCGCAGGCCGTCGAGGTGGAACTCCTCCAGCCAGAACAGCGCGTTCGCGACGAGGAAGTTGCGCACCTCGTTGCGGCCGAAGTTGAACACGAGCGTGCCCCAGTCCGGCTGTTCGCCGCGGCGCGGGTCCTCGTGCTCGTACAGCGGGCTGCCGTCGAACCGCGCCAGCGCCCAGATGTCGCGCGGGAAATGCGCGGGCACCCAGTCCACGAGCACGCCGATGCCGCGCTGGTGCAGGTGGTCGACCAGGTAGCGGAAGTCGTCCGGCGAACCGAAGCGCGACGTCGGCGCGTAGTACGAGGTGACCTGGTAGCCCCACGAACCGCCGAACGGATGCTCGGCCACCGGCAGGAATTCGACGTGGGTGAAGCCGGTTTCCTCGACGTAGTCGGCCAATTGGTCGGCCAGTTCGCGGTAGCCGAGCCCGGGCCGCCACGAGCCGAGGTGCACCTCGTACACGCTCATCGGCGCGTCCGCCCAGTCCGTCGCCTCGCGCCGGGCGACCCAGTCGCCGTCGCCCCAGGTGTACTCCGATTCGGTCACCTTCGACGCGGTCGCGGGCGGCACCTCGGTGGCGAACGCCATCGGGTCGGCCTTCTCGTGCCAGTGCCCGTCCGCGCCGAGGATGCGGAACTTGTAGCAGCTGCCGACCGGGACGCCGGGCACGAACAGCTCCCACACGCCCGAGGACCCGAGCGAGCGCATCGGGTGGCCGCGGCCCTCCCACGCGTTGAAGTCGCCGATCACCCGCACGCCGCGCGCGGTCGGCGCCCACACCGCGAAGGACACGCCTTCGACGACGCCGTTCGGGGTGTCGTACCGGCGCACGTGCGCGCCGAGCACGTCCCACAGCCGTTCGTGCCGTCCTTCGCCGATGAGGTGCTGGTCCAGCTCCCCCACCGTCGGCAGCCAGCGGTACGGGTCGTCGGTAACGACAGTGTGGTTGTCGTAGCCGACTTCGATCCGGTAGTCGCCCGGGTGTTCCGGCAGCGTCGCGGCGAACAGCGCGTCCGCTACGCGGTCCAGCGGAACGCGGCGCTCGCCCGCGACGACCGACACCGACGTCGCGCCCGGGCGCAGCGCGCGCACGACGATGTCGCCGCCGGCGGTGTGCACGCCGAGCACCGAATGCGGGTCGTGGTGCTCGCCCGCCAGCAGCCGGTCGATGTCGAGCGGAGACGGCGCCGCCGAGGGCAGATCCGCGGGGACAGCGTTCACGGGGGTCACTCGCTTCCGTCGGTGCTGCGGGCGATCGCCGCCAGCGGCACGCTCAGCCAGTCCGGCCGGTTCGCGTGCTCGTAGGCGACCTCGTACACCGCTTTGTCCAGTTCAAAGGCGCGAAGCAGGTCCGCGTGCTCCAGCGGGTCGCCGACCGGGCCGCCGGCGCGCGCGTACCCGGCGCAGAACGCGGCGCGGTTGCGCCGGGCCCATTCCATCGCGTGCCGGGTCACGTCCGCGTTCTCGGGCTGCCCGACGAGCCGCTGGTGCGCCGCGTAGTCGAACGACCGGAGCATGCCCGCGACGTCGCGCAGCGGCGAGCGCAGCGCGTGCCGTTCCGCGACCGGGGCGGCCGGTTCGCCTTCGAAGTCCAGCAACAGCCATCCGTTGACGGTACGCAGCACCTGGCCCAAGTGCAGATCGCCGTGGATGTACTGCAGCGAGATCGGCGCCTCGTGCGCGCGCACGGCCTCGAACACCTCGCGCAGCGCGGGCGCGTGCACCGCCAGTTCCGGGACCGCCTCGGACACTTGGTCGAGCCGTTCGGTCATCGCGCGCACCGTGCGGTCCAGCTCGTCGCCGTCCGCGGGCTCGGTGCCGAGCGCGGTCGCGAGGTCCGCGTGCACCTCGGCCACCGCGGCGCCGAGCCGCTCGGACTCCCCGGCGAAGTCGCCGCCCGCCTCGGCCGCGGGCTGGTCCGGATCGGCCAGCAGGTCCCGGACGCTCGTGGTCGCCATCGCCCAGCCGTCGACCGCGTCCGGCAGGAACTCCTGCAGCATCCCCATCGTCGCGGGTTCGCCGTGCAGTTCGCCGGAGATCGAGCCGACCACGCGCGCCACGTGCTTGCAGCCCGCGCTTTGCAGCGCGCGGTGCAGCAGCAGGTCCTTGTTCAGGCCCGGGCTGAGCTTGCGGAACAGCTTGAGGATGTACTGCCCGCCGTAGACGAGCGAAGTGTTGCTCTGCTCCGCGGTGATCGGCCGCGAGCGCAGCCCGGGTTCGAGCGTCGCGTCCGGTTCCGCGGCGAACCGCAGCGTCCCGGCGGACCCGCCCGCCGCCATCCGGTCCAGCAGCCCGGCGGTGAGGTCCGCGTCGCCGCTCGCCTCGTAGAACCGCTCGCCGAGCAGCGCCGCCGACGCCACCTCGGGAACCCCGGACCGGCGGCCGACCAGCAGCTGGTACGGCTCGGTCCGGTCGCCCTGCACCACGTCGACGACCGCGTGCACCAGCAGCGGATCCGGGCCCGCCAGCACGGTGAGGCTCGCCGGGCGGACCTCGTCGACCGGCCGGTCCTTGCCCGCGAACCAGCGCTGCGCGGGCAGCCAGTCCGGCAGCAGGGCGGCCAGCGCGCCGGACAGCTCGGGCGGTTCGGGCAGGTCGGACCGTGCGGGCGGGGAACCGTGGGGCGACAGCGGACTCACCTCATTCTTCCGGCTCGAGCAGCTGGAACCAGTAGAACCCGTGGCCGGGCAGCGTGAGCAGGTACGGCAGCTCGCCGATGTCCGGGAAGCGCACCCCGCCGGTCAGCTCGACCGGCGTCGCGCCCTGGTGCGCGGACAGGTCCAGTTCCACCGGCTGCGGGAAACGGGACAGGTTGTTGACGCACACCACGACGTCCTCGCGGCCGTCCGGGCGCAGCCACCGCCGCTGGTAGGCGAGCACGCTCGGGTTCGAGCCGCCGAGGTCGGTGAAATCGCCCTGGCCGAACGCGTGGTGCTGTTTGCGGACCTCGATCATCCGGCGCGTCCAGTTCAGCAGCGACGCCGCGTTGTCGGCCTGCGCCTCGACGTTCAGCGCCTGGTGCCCGTACACCGGGTCCATGATCACCGGCAGGTAGATCCGGCCGGGGTCGCAGGTGGAGAACCCGGCGTTGCGGTCCGGGGTCCACTGCATCGGGGTGCGGACGGCGTCGCGGTCGCCGAGCCAGATGTTGTCGCCCATCCCGATCTCGTCGCCGTAGTAGAGCACCGGCGAGCCGGGCAGCGACAGCAGCAGCGCGGTGAACAGCTCCTGCTGGTTGCGGTCGTTGTCCAGCAGCGGGGCCAGCCTGCGGCGGATGCCGATGTTGGCCTTCATCCGCGGGTCTTTGGCGTATTCGGAGTACATGTAGTCGCGCTCTTCGTCGCTGACCATCTCGAGCGTCAGCTCGTCGTGGTTGCGCAGGAAGATGCCCCACTGCGTGCCGGACGGGATCTGCGGCGTCTGCAGCAGGATCTCCGAGATCGGGAACCGCGACTCCCGGCGCACCGCCATGAAGATCCGCGGCATCAGCGGGAAGTGGAACGCCATGTGGCATTCGTCGCCGCCGGACTCCGCGTCGCCGAAGTACTCGACCACGTCGCTGGGCCACTGGTTCGCCTCGGCCAGCAGGATCCGGCCGGGGTACTCGTCGTCGACGACTTTCCGGCACCGCTTGAGGAAATCGTGCGTGCGCGGCAGGTTCTCGCAGTTGGTGCCTTCCTGTTCGAACAGGTACGGCACGGCGTCGAGGCGGAAGCCGTCGATGCCGATGTCGAGCCAGAACCGCAGCACGTCGATCATCGCGTCCTGCACGGCCGGGTTCTCGTAGTTCAGGTCCGGCTGGTGGGTGAAGAACCGGTGCCAGTAGAACTGGCCGCGCACCGGGTCGTAGGTCCAGTTGGACGTTTCGGTGTCGACGAAGATGATCCGCGCGTCGGCGTAGCGGGAATCGTCGTCGCTCCACACGTAGTAGTCGCCGTAGGGGCCGTCCGGGTCCGAGCGCGACTGCTGGAACCACGGATGCGCGTCCGAGGTGTGGTTGAGCACCAGGTCGGTGATCACCCGGATGCCGCGCCGGTGCGCCTCGTCGAGCAGGTACACGAAGTCCTCGACGCTGCCGAATTCCGGCAGCACGGCCCGGAAATCGCTGATGTCGTAGCCGCCGTCGCGCAGCGGCGAGGCGTAGAAGGGCGGCAGCCACAGGCAGTCCACCCCGAGCCAGGCGAGATAGTCCAGCCGGCCCGCCAGGCCGCGCAGGTCGCCGGTGCCGTCGCCGTTCGAATCGGCGAAGGCGCGCACCAGCACCTCGTAGAACACCGCGCTCTTGAACCATTCGGGGTCCTTCGGCGCCGCGTGCGCGTGCGCGAAGTCGTCCGCCTGCGGTTCGACCAGCAGGCCGTCGGCGGTCACCGCCTCCCCCGTGTGCGGCACGTCCGCCAGTCCCGCCGCGGCGCCGGGCCGGCTCTCCTCGTCCATCCGTTCCACCTTGTCGTGAGTCGCGTGTGCTGAGCAGTGGTTATCCCGTTCGGCGCCGGGATAACCACGGGGGTCGGAGCGGCCGCGGCGTCAGGCCGCGAGCCTGCGGCGCAGCGCGACGATGTGCGCCACCGCCCGCCACGGTTCGAGCCGGACGAAGTTCGCCTGGCCCCAGTCCCACGTCTCGCCGGTGACCTCGTCGTGCGCGATGAGCCGCTCGGTCCAGTCGAAGCCGAGCGCGGGCAGGTCGAGCCAGAGCGTGCCCTCTCGCGCGTTGTGCGGGTCGAGGTTCACGATCGCGACGACCGTGTCGCCGGTCGCCGGGTCCTGTTTGGAGTAAGCGAGCAGCGCGTCGTTGTCGATGTGGTGGAAGCGCAGCGACCGCATGCCCTGCAGCGCCGGATGCGCGCGGCGGACGGCGTTGAGCCGGGTCAGCCACGGTTCCAGCGAACGGCCCTCGGCGAGCGCGCGGGCGAAATCGCGCGGGCGCAGCTGGTACTTCTCGGAGTCGAGGTACTCCTCGCTGCCCGGGCGCACCGCCTCGGATTCGAACAGCTCGTACCCGGAGTACACGCCCCAGGTCGGCGACATCGTCGCGGCGAGCGCAGCACGCAGCGCGAACATGCCCGGACCGCCGTGCTGCAGCGATTCGTGCAGGATGTCCGGAGTGTTGACGAACAGGTTCGGCCGGCCGTGGTCCCAGTGCTCGACGAGGTCCGTGCCGAACTCGGTGAGCTCTTCTTTCGTGGTGCGCCAGGTGAAATACGTGTAGCTCTGGGTGAAACCGAGTTTCGCGAGTCCCCACAGCCGGGCCGGGCGGGTGAACGCCTCGGCGAGGAACAGCACGTCCGGATGCGCATCCTTCACCGACTGGATCAGCCAGGCCCAGAAGTCCGGCGGCTTGGTGTGCGGGTTGTCGACCCGGAAGATCCGCACCCCGTGCGACACCCAGTGCAGCACGACGCGCAGCACCTCGTCGTAGATGCCGCGCGGGTCGTTGTCGAAGTTGACCGGGTAGATGTCCTGGTACTTCTTCGGCGGGTTCTCCGCGTACGCGATGGTGCCGTCCGGGCGGGTGGTGAAGAACTCCGGGTACTTGACGACCCACGGGTGGTCCGGCGCGGCCTGCAGCGCGAGGTCGAGCGCGACCTCGAGGCCGAGTTCCTCCGCGCGCGCCACGAACGAGTCGAAATCCTCGATCGTGCCGAGCTCCGGATGGATCGCGTCGTGCCCGCCCTCGTCCGCGCCGATCGCCCACGGCGAGCCGACGTCGTCCGGCGTCGCGTCGAGAGTGTTGTTGGGGCCCTTGCGGTTCACCCGGCCGATCGGGTGCACCGGCGGCAGGTAGACGACGTCGAAGCCCATGCCCGCGACGCGGTCCAGTTCGCGCTCGGCGGTGGCGAAGGTGCCGTGCACCGCGCGGCCCAGCGCGTCGACCCCGCCGGTGGAGCGGGGGAAGAATTCGTACCAGGAACCGAAAGCGGCGCGTTTGCGGTCGACCCACAGCTTCAGCACGCGGCCCTTGGTGATCAGCTCGCGCACCGGGAAGTCGTGCATGAGCTGGCGGACCTCGGGCGAGAGCGCGGGCCCGACGCGCTCGGCGAGATCGCGTTCGTCGTCGCGCAGCGCGGCCGCGGCCCCGGCGAGCAGCGGGCGCTCGGCCCGGCGCTCCGGGCGGCGGGACACGCGGTCGAGCAGCAGCGCCCCGCTTTCCAGGTCGTTCGCCAGCTCCCCCGGCCCCTGCCCGGCGGCGATCTTCACCTCGACCGCGTGCTCCCAGGTGGCCCACGGATCGCTCCACGCGTCCACCCGGTAGGTCCACATGCCCTCGGCGTCGGGCACGATCACCGCGCCGAACCGGTCGAGCCCGCGGCCCTGTTCGGCCATCCGCGTCTGGCGCGCGGCGCGGTCGCCCGGACCGCGCCAGGCGACCGTCGCGGCGACCGCGTCGTGGCCCTCCCGCCAGACCGTGGCGGTGACGGGGAAATGTTCGCCCGCAACGGCTTTGGCCGGATACCGGCCGCAGCTGACAATGGGTGCGACGTCGTCGATCCCGAGCCTGCCGGTCATGGCGATGCCCCTTTTTCACGGTGGGTGGGAGGGTGGTCGGAGTGTGCTTCCGCGAGCACGGTCAGTGTGCCTGATTCCTCCAAAGCCGTTGACAGCGGGGCCTTTTTCTGATTTTCCCGCCACCCGGTCGGGCGAAACGCCCCCATTCGGCGGAACTCCCGGACGCATTCCCGTCCCCCGCCCGCAACACGCTCGCCGAATTGCGTTAACAATCGGCGGCGCGTTCCGGTGATTACCGGCGAGTATCGGTGCGGATGTCCGGGTGACGGTTTCTCGGCGGCGGCTGACTGCAGTCAGGATGCCCCATGACGCCCGCGGCGATCACGCGAAGCGCCCGGACTTCTCGGACTCGGTCTCCTTACAACTGCGGGATCTCCACCGTGTCCCGCGGCGCGCGCAGCAACAGCAGCGACCGCGCCTCGACCGTGATCCGCGCCTTCGGCTCCAGCACGCCCGGGCTGGCCGGGGTGCCGTCGGCGGTGCTGGTGTCCAAAGTGGGCTTGAAAGTCTCGCCGTACTCCGGGCCGGGCAGCACGATCTCCGCCGGTTCCGCGCCCGCGTGCAGCACCAGCAGCCACGAGTGGTCGGTGACGAGCGCGCCCTCGCGGTTGCGCGCCTGGCTGTTCGACCCGTCGATCCACATGCAGAGCGTGCGGCGGTCCTCGTCGAACCAGTCGATCTCGTCGAATTCCTCGCCGTCCGGGCGGAACCAGACAAGATCGGGCTTGCCGGTGACCGTGGTGCGGCCCTCGAAGAACTCCGGCTGCCGCAAGGCCGGGCTGTGCGCGCGCAGCCGGACCACGCGGCGGGCGAAGTCGAGCATCGGCTCCGACGCCTCGGTCGGGGTCCAGTCGACCCACGACGTTTCGTCGTCGAGGCAGTAGGCGTTGTTGTTCCCGTGCTGGGTCCGCCACATCTCGTCGCCCGCGGTGAACATCGGGGTGCCGGTGGACAGCAGCAGCGTCGCGAAGAGGTTGCGCGCCTGGCGAGTGCGCAGCGCGACGATCGCCGCGTCGTCGGTCTCGCCCTCCGCGCCGTGGTTCCACGAGCGGTTGTCGTTCGTGCCGTCGCGGTTGTCCTCGCCGTTGGCCTCGTTGTGCTTTTCGTTGTAGGACACCAGGTCCCGCAGCGTGAAGCCGTCGTGCGCGGTGACGAAGTTGATCGACTGCCACGGGCGGCGCAGGTTGTGGTCGTACAGATCGGACGAGCCGGACAGCCGGTACGCGAGGTCCCGCACGCCGGTCGCGCCGCGCCAGAAGTCGCGGACGGTGTCGCGGTAGCGGCCGTTCCACTCGGCCCACTGCGCGCCGAAGTCGCCGACGCGGTAGCCCTCGCCGGTCGCGTCCCACGGTTCGGCGATCAGCTTGCAGCGCGACAGCACCGGGTCGGTGGTGATCGCGGTCAGCATCGTCGACTCGCGGTCGAACATCTCGCCGCGCGGCCGGCCGAGCGTGCTCGCCAGGTCGAAGCGGAACCCGTCGACGCCCATCTCCTGCGTCCAGTACCGCAGCGAATCGGTGACCAGCCGGACGACCGTCGGCGAACCGGCGTCGAGGGTGTTGCCGCAGCCGGTGAGGTCGGCCATGTGCCCGCGGCGGGTGTGCAGGTAGTACGCCGGGGCGTCGAGGCCGCGCAGCGAGAGCGTCGGGCCGTCCGGGCCGCCCTCGCAGGTGTGGTTGAAGACGACGTCGAGCAGCACCTCGATGCCTGCCGCGTGCAGGGCCGCCACCATCGTGCGGAATTCCTCGATCTCGCGGCCCGGTTCGCTCGCGTAGCCCGCGTGCGGCGCGAAGTAGCCCAGCGGCGAGTAGCCCCAGTAGTTGTGCCGCCCCGAGCGGATCAGCGCGGGCTCGTCGGCGAACGCGTGCACCGGCAGCAGTTCGACGGTCGTCACGCCGAGCCGGGTCAGGTGCTCGATCGCGACCGGGTGCGCGAGGCCGAGGTACGTGCCGCGCAGCGCTTCCGGGATGAAGGGATGCTGCTGGGTGAACCCCTTCACGTGCAGTTCGCAGATCACCGACTCCTCGAACGGCACCTCGGGCTTGACCCCGGTGTCCTGCCCGCCCGGCGAGGCGACGACCGACAGCGGCACCGCCCCCAGCGAGTCCACAGTGGACATCGGACCGCGCTCGGGGTCCCCGGTGAAGCCCTGCGCGGCGTGCAGGCTGGCGAGCTTGCCGTCGATCCGGCGCGCGTACGGGTCGACGAGGAGCTTGGCCGGGTTGCAGCGGTAGCCGTGCGCCGGGTCGTACGGGCCGTGCACGCGGTAGCCGTAGTGCTGACCGACGGTGACGCCCGGGACGAGCCCGTGCCAGACGCCGAACGTGCGTTCGGTCAGTTCGATCCGCCGCTCGGAACCGTCGTCGCCGATGAGGCACACCTCGACCGCGTCGGCGACGGCGGACGTCACCGCGAACCGGACGCCGCCCGCCTCCGGGTGGGCGCCGAGCGGGAACGGACGTCCGGCGAGGACCTGGTTGTCGGATGCGGGTCGCTGTGCCATGCGCCGATCCTTTCAAACCCTCGGCGGCGACGGGCTCCGGCGCTTGGCTGAACTTGCCCGGAGCAGGGGTGATGACCTGGGCCGACAGCGGCGGCAGTAGGGGTTCGCGCCGGGCGTGCCCTCGGGATCCCTGACAGGTTCTGTCAGTGGACCGGGGCATGCTGGCCGCATGCGCGCGAGCCGGCTCGTCTCCCTCATGTTGCTGCTGCAGGCCCGCCAGCCGAGGACCGCCGCCGAACTGGCCGCCCGGCTGGAGGTCTCGCCGCGCACGGTCTACCGCGACATCGAGGCGTTGAGCGCCGCCGGGATCCCGGTGTACGGCGAGCCCGGCCACGACGGCGGATACCGGCTGGTCGACGGGTACCGCACCCAGCTGACCGGTCTGACCAGGCAAGAAGCCGAGGCGCTCTTCCTCACCGGGCTGCCCGCCGCGGCTTCCGGGCTGGGGCTGGGGCCGGTCGCGGCGAACACGGAGCGCAAACTGCTGGCCGCGCTCCCGGCCGAACTGCGGTCCCACGCCGACCGGGTCCGCGAGCGGTTCCATCTGGACGCGGCGTCCTGGTACCACGACAGGGAGGCCACGCCGCAGCTGCCGACGGTCTCGGACGCGGCGTGGCAGCAGCGGCGCGTCCGGATCCGGTATCAGCGCTGGGCCGCGCCCCGCGAAGTCGCCCGGACCGTCGAGCCGCACGGTGTGGTGCTCAAGGCCGGGCACTGGTACCTGGTCGCCCGGCATTCCGGGGAGTTCCGGACTTACCGGGTGGCGCGGATCGTCGAGGCGGCGATGCTGGACGAGACCTTCGTGCGGGCCGAGGGCTTCGATCTGGGCCGCTACTGGTCGGAGTACCTCGACGACTTCGACGCCCGACGGCACCGCGGCGAGGCGGTGCTGCGGGTGTCGCCGGAGGGGATGCGGCTCCTGCCGCAGCTCGCCGAACCAGCGGTCGCCCGCGCGGCCGCGGGCGGCGTTGTCGAAGCGGACGGGTGGACTCGGGTGGTCGTTCTGGTCGAGCAGCCCGACCAAGCCGTGCACGACCTGTTGCGGCTCGGGCCGTTGGCGGAAGTGGTTGCGCCGCAAGAGCTTCGCGACCGAATGGCCGAAACGCTCACGAAGATGCTGCAGGGCTACACCGGGTAGCGACCAGCGCGAACGACTCCGCGGGCAGCACCGTCGCGGCGCCGACCTCCGGGTTGCCCCACGAAGCCAGCACCTCCCCCGCCACCGGAACCTCGACCGGCTTCGCCCCGAAGTTGCACGCCAGCCGCAGCGCGCCCCGGTGCAGGATCAGCCACGCATCGTCCGGCGGGGTTTCCACCACGACGCGGTCCAGCCGCGGATCGGTCAGCTCCGGATGCGTGCGGCGGAGGCGGATCAGCGTCCGGTACAGGCCGAGAATTTCCCGGTGGCCCGGTTTGCCCGGTTCGGTCCAGTCGAGCCGCGAGCGGGCGACGGTGGCCGGGTCCATCGGGTCGGGAACGTCCGTTTCGCCCCAGCCGTGCCGGGCGAACTCGCGGCGGCGGCCGGTGCGGACGGCCTCGGCCAGTTCCGGGTCCGGGAACGACGCGAAGAACTGCCACGGCGTCTCCGCGGCCCATTCCTCCCCCATGAACAGCATCGGCGTGAACGGCGAGCAGAACACCACCGCCGCGCCGCAGGCGAGCAGGCCGGGCGAGACGGTCGCGGACAGCCGGTCGCCGGTCGCGCGGTTGCCGATCTGGTCGTGGTCCTGCAGGTAGGCCAGGAACCGGTGGCCGGGGGCGACGCGCCGGTCCAGCGGGCGGCCGTGGACGCGCGAGCGGAACGACGACCAGGTCCCGGCGTGGAAGAACGCCTCCCGCAGGGTCTTGGCCAGCGCGCCGGGCTCGGCGAAATCGGTGTAGTAGCCGGTGGTTTCGCCGGTGAGCCGGACGTGCAGCGCGTGGTGCAGGTCGTCGGACCACTGCGCGTGCAGGCCGTAGCCGCCGGCGTCGCGCGTCGTGACGAGCTTGGGGTCGTTCTGGTCGGACTCGGCGATCAGCGTCAGCGGGCGGTTCAGGGCCGCCGACAGCGCGTCGACCTCGGCGGACAGTTCCTCCAGCAGGTGCACGGCGCGGTTGTCGACCAGCGCGTGCACGGCGTCCAGGCGGAGGCCGTCGAAGTGGAAGTCGCGCAGCCAGCCCAGCGCGTTGTCGATGACGTAGCGCCGGACTTCGTCGGAGCCCGGGCCGTCGAGGTTCAGCCCGGCGCCCCAGTCGGTGCGGCCGGCGAAGTACGGGCCGAACCGGTCGAGGTACGCGCCGGACGGGCCGAGGTGGTTGTAGACGACGTCGAGCAGGACCGCGAGCCCGCGTGCGTGACACGCGTCGACCAGGCGTTTCAGCCCGTCGGGACCGCCGTATGGTTCGTGCGCCGCGCCCCACAGGACGCCGTCGTAGCCCCAGCCCGCGGTGCCGTCGAAGGAGTTCACCGGCAGCAGCTCGACGTGCGTGACACCGAGGTCGACCAGGTGCCCGAGCCGGTCGATGACCGCATCGAACGTGCCCGCTTCGGTGAAGGTGCCGACATGCAGTTCGTAGACCACGCCGCCAGGCAACTGCCGCCCGGTCCACGACTGGTCGGTCCACTCGAACGCCGAGTGGTCGTAGACCCGCGACGCTTCGTGCACGCCCTTCGGCTGGCGCAGCGAACGCGGGTCCGGCAGCGGGCGGTCGTCATCGCCGAGCAGGAAGGCGTAATCGGTGCCGGTGACGTCGGCCTGCCACCACCCGCTCCCGGCGGCGGTCATCTCGTGGTCGGTGCCGTCCACGCGGACGCGGACGCGCTCGGCCGACGGGGCCCATACGCGGAACATCAGGAGTCCTCCCGCACCAGAAGCGCGACCGGGTACTGCTCGAACAAGGCGGACGCCTGCGGGGCATCGCCGACTCCGCGACCGGTCAGCACGTCGGTCCATTCCCCGGCGCGCAGCGGCAGAACGGTGTCGCGCCAGCCGCCCGCCCGGTCCAGGCCGAGCGGCAGCCGCGTGACCGCGACGGTCAGGCCGGCACCGCGTTCGAAGGCCAGAAGGTGTTCCGCGGCAACGCCTTCGGCCTGCAGCGGCCGGTATCCGGTGAAGAGCTCCGGCCGGTCTCGGCGCAGGGTCAGCGCGCGGTGCACCACCAGCAGCTTCGCCGCGCCGGTCTCGTCGACCTCCGGCTGTTCGCCGCCCTGGATGCGGTCGAGAACGGAACGGCGGGCGGCGTAGTCGACCTCGCGGCGGTTGTCCGGGTCGACCAGCGAGTAGTCCCACAGCTCGGTGCCCTGGTAGACGTCCGGCACCCCGGGTCCGGCCAGATGCAGGAGCTTCTGCCCCAGCGAGTTCGTCCAGCCCGCGCCGCGCACCCGCTTCACGAAAGACTCGACGTCGGCCGCCAAAGCGGCGTCGTCCAGCACCGCGGACGGCCACTCGGCGACGGCGCGTTCGAAGTCCTCGTCGTGGTCCGTCCAGGAGGTGCGGAGTTTCGCTTCCTTCGCGGCCTTGTCGAGGTAGTCGCGCAGCCGCTCCGGCGAGATCGGCCACGCGCCGACGAGCGTCTGCCAGGCGAGGAGATTCAGCGCGGGCTCGTCGATCCCGCGCGCGGCCGTCCAGCGGCGGACCGCGACCGCGAACTCGTCCGCGACCTCCGAGAGCGCCGCCATCCGGGCGCGGGTGTCTTCGGACCGCTTCGTGTCGTGGGTGGTCAGCGTGGTCATCGTGGCCGGGGCCGCGGCCGCCCGGCCCGCGGCCAGCGTGTGGAATTCCCCGGTGCTCAGCCCGAACCGGTCCGGGTTGCCGCCGACCTCGTTCAGCGCGGCGAACCGGGTGAAGCGGTAGAAGGTCGTGTCCTCGGTGCCCTTCGCGACGACCATGCCGGACGTCTGCTGGATCCGCGTCGCCAGCTCGCCGTCGGGCGCGCCGCGCACCTGGCTGTCGAGCGCGTCGAGCGCCGGGGCCAGTTCCGGCCGCCGCTTGCGGGCCCGCACCACGGCAGTCGCCCAGTGGCCGGACCCCTCGGGAAGGTACGAACGGTAGACCGGGAACGCGATCATCACCTCGGCGACGGCGGCGCGGGCCGCACCGGCGTCCACGCCTTGCAGCAGCGCCGCGATCCGGTGCACCTCGGCGACCAGGATGCCGTCGGTCACCAACCTCCGCGCGTTCTCCTCGACCGCGTGGTAGTCGGTGCGCACGCCCTGTTCGGCGGCGAGCCGGGTGAACACCGACGCGGCGGCCGGGTCCACGAACACGCCGGTGATCTCGCGCAACGCGTCGTATCCGGTGGTCCCGTCGACCGGCCAGCTCTGCGGCAGCGCCTCGCCCGGGTGCAGGATCTTCTCCGCGACCAGCCACGCCCCGGGCGCGCCCTCGCGGAGCCGCCGGAAGTAGCCGCCGGGGTCGGCGAGACCGTCCGGATGGTCCACGCGCAGGCCGGTGACGTCGCCGCCGGACACCCAGCGCAGCACCTCGCCGTGCGTTTCGGCGAACACCTCCGGCCGCTCCACGGCGACCGCGGCCAGGTTCGTGATGTCGAAGAACCGCCGGTAGTTCAGCTCGCGGTTGCCGCGCCGCCAGCCGACCAGCTCGTAATGCTGGCGCGCGTGCACCTCGGCCGGCGTGCCGTCGCCGGTTCCGGGCGCGATCGGGAAGCGATGGTCGTAATAAACGAGTTCGGCATTGTCGGCACTGCCCTCGACGGTCAGCTCGGCAACCGCACTGTCCTCGCCGAGCACCGGCAGCAGCAGCCTGCCGCGGCTCCAGTCGATGTCGAAGAACGACGCGTACGGCGATTCCCGGCCGTTCCGGAGAACGTCCCACCACCACTGGTTCGCCTTCGCGACCTCGACCGACATGTGGTTCGGCACGATGTCCACGACGAACCCGAGCCCGGCGTCTTTCAGCCGCGCTGCCAACGCCTTTCGCGCTTCTTCGCCGCCCAGTTCTCCCCGGGCGCGCGTCGGATCGGTGACGTCGTAACCGTGCGTCGACCCGGGTGTCGCGTCGAGCATCGGCGAGCCGTACAACGCCCCGACACCCAGCTCGCGCAGGTACTCCACGATCGCGGCGGCGTCAGCGAAGCCGAACTCCGGCCGCAGCTGCACCCGGTACGTCGAGGACGGCGTGCTCATTCGCTCTCCTTCGCCGTGCGCTGGAGAACCACGAGCGAACGCGCGGCGAGCGTGAACTTGCCGCCGCCTTCGACCGGTTCGACGCCGCAGTCCCCGACCGCCCCGGTCCGGGTGTCCACCACGACTGTCCATTCGCGACCGTAGCCGTTGCCCGGCAGCGTCATCGCGATGTCCTCCCAGTGCGCGTTGAACGCGAGCAGGAACGAATCGTCCTCCACCGGCATCCCGCGCGGGTCGAGGTCCGGGATCCCTTCCCCGTTCAGGAAGATCACCACGGACTTGCCGAACGCGTCGTCCCAGTTCTGCTCGGTCATCTCCTCGCCGGCCGGGGTGAACCAGGCGATGTCGCCCAGTTCCTCGCCCTTGCGCACCGGCTTGCCCTGGAAGAACCGGCGGCGGCGGAACACCGGGTGCGCCTTGCGGAACGCGGCGAGCGCGCCGGTGAACTCGACCAGGTCGGCGTTCTCCGTGGCGAGCTCCCAGTCCATCCAGGACAGTTCGGTGTCCTGGCAGTAGGCGTTGTTGTTGCCCTGCTGGGTCCGGCCGAGTTCGTCGCCGTGCAGCAGCATCGGCACGCCTTGGGACAGCAGCAGCGTGGCGAGCAGGTTCCGCCGCTGCCGGGCGCGCAGCGCGAGCACCTCTTCGTCGTCGGTCGGGCCCTCGACGCCGCAGTTCCACGACCGGTTGTCGTCCGCGCCGTCGCGGTTGTCCTCGCCGTTGGCCTCGTTGTGCTTTTCGTTGTAGGACACCAGATCGGTGAGCGTGAACCCGTCGTGCGCGGTGACGAAGTTGATCGACGCGAACGGGCGGCGGCCGTCGTCCTGGTACAGGTCCGAAGAACCGGTGATCCGCGAAGCGAACTCGCCCAGGGTGGACGGTTCGCCGCGCCAGAAGTCGCGCACGGTGTCGCGGTACTGCCCGTTCCATTCCGTCCACAGCGGCGGGAAGTTGCCGACCTGGTAGCCGCCGGGCCCGACGTCCCACGGTTCGGCGATCAGCTTCACCTGGCTCACGATCGGGTCCTGCTGCACGAGGTCGAAGAACGTCGACAGCCGGTCGACGTCGTAGAACTCGCGGGCCAGCGCGGAGGCGAGGTCGAACCGGAAGCCGTCCACGTGCATCTCGGTCACCCAGTACCGCAGCGAATCCATGATCAGCTGCAGCGTGTGCGGGCTGCGCACGTTGAGCGAGTTCCCGGTGCCGGTGTAGTCCATGTAGTACTGCGGATCGTCCTCGACCAGGCGGTAGTACGCCTCGTTGTCGATGCCGCGCATGGACAGCGTCGGGCCGAGGTGGTTGCCCTCGGCGGTGTGGTTGTAGACCACGTCGAGGATGACCTCGATCCCCGCCTCGTGCAGGGCGCGGACCATGCCCTTGAACTCCTGCACCTGCCCGCCCTGGCCCTGCATCGCGGCGTAGGCGTCATGCGGCGCGAAGTACCCGATCGTGTTGTAGCCCCAGTAGTTGCGCAGGCCCTTCTCGTCGAGGCCGTGGTCGGTCACGAACTGGTGCACCGGCATCAGCTCCACCGTGGTCACGCCGAGTTTCTGCAGGTGCTCGACCACCGCCGGGTGCGCCAGCCCGGCGTACGTGCCGCGCAGCCGCTCGGGGACGAACGGGTGCGTCATCGTCATGCCGCGCACGTGCGTCTCGTAAATGACCGTCTCGTGGTACGGCACCCGCGGCGCGCGGTCGTTGGCCCAGTCGAAGAACGGGCTCACCACGAGCGAGTACGGCACGTGACCGGCCGAATCGTCCTCGTTGAGCTGTTCCGGGTCGTCGAAGCGGTAGCTGAACAGCGCCTCGGACCAGTCGACGCCGCGGGACAGCGCCTTGGCGTACGGGTCGATCAGCAGCTTGCCCGGGTTGCAGCGCAGGCCGCGGCTCGGGTCGTACGGCCCGTGCACCCGGAATCCGTAGCGCTGCCCGGGGCCGACGCCGAGCAGGTAGCCGTGGTGGACGAACCCGTCGACCTCCTCCAGCCGCGCGCGGGTTTCGTTGCCCTCGTCGTCGAACAGGCAGAGATCGACGTGCTCGGCGACCTCGGAGAACAGCGCGAAGTTCGTCCCCACGCCGTCGTAGGTCGCGCCGAGCGGGTAGGGCTTTCCGGGCCAGGGCCGCACAGGGCTTCTCCTTGGGCATCGGTTTACGTTGTCCGGACAGGCTTTTCGGGGGTTCAGCGCAGCGGGCGGGCCGCGGCCAGCGGAGCGACCGCCGCCCGCACCCGCGGATCGGCGAAGAACCCGTCCACGGTGGCGGGAAGCGGGATGCGCCAGTTAGGGTACTCATCCACGGTGCCCGGCAGATTCGGCTGGCGCCGTTCGCCCGCGACGTCCGCGGGCGCGGTGAGCACCAGCCGAGACGCCGCCGAGGCGAGCAGCGTGTGCAGGGCGACCACCAAGTCGTCGTCCGGAATTCCTTCGCGCGCAACCAGTTCGAGCAACGCCCGGCGTTCGGCCGCCGCCTCGGCGTACTCCTGCTCCGCCGGGCGGTCGAGCTGGCCGAGTTCGGCGCGGACGCGGACGTGCTCGGCGTCGAGCCAGCCGGACACGGTCGGCAGGTCGTGCGTCGAAATGCTGGCCATCGCGTCCGGGTCCCAGCGGTCCGGGCGGACGAACGGCTTGCCGGGCGCGTCCCAGTCGCGCTGGAACCACAGCACCGCGGAGCTGAGCAGGCCGCGTTCGTGCATGGTCTCGGTGACGGTGTCCTCGACGGTGCCGAGGTCCTCCCCCACCACGACCGCGCCCGCGCGGTGCGCCTCCAGCGCGAGCACGCCGAGCATCGCTTCGGCGTCGTAGTGCACGTACGTGCCGCGACCAGCCGGTTCGCCCGGCGGAATCCACCACAGCCGCCACATGCCGGCGACGTGGTCCACCCGGATCCCGTCGGCGTGCTGCAACACGCCGCGCACGACGTCGCGGAACGGCGCGTACCCGGCTTCGGCGAGCCGGTCCGGCCGCCATGGCGGCAGATTCCAGTCCTGGCCCTGCTGGTTGAACGCGTCCGGCGGCGCGCCGACCCGCACCTGCGCGGCGAAAACGTCCCGCAGCGCCCAGGTGTCCGCGCCGCCGGGATGCACGCCGACCGGCAGATCGTGCACGACGCCGACCGGCATGCCCGCCTCGCGCGCGGCGCGGCGAACGGTGTCCAGCTGCTCGTGACAGAGCTGCTGAAGCCAGCCGTGGAACTCGATCCGCTCGGCCAGCTCCTCGCGCGCGGCGGCCACCTCGGCGCTGCCGGGATCGCGCAACGGCTCGGGCCATTCGCGCCAATCGCTGCCGTGCACCTCGGCGAGCGCGCCGAACGCGGCGAAATCGCGAAGGTCGTCGTCCAGCTGGACCGAGTGCGGATGGTGCGGGCGCAAGAGTTCCAGCGCGGCCCGTTTCGCGGTCCACACGGCGTCGTAGTCGATCAGCTCGCCGATCGGATCGGGCGCGAGCGCCAGCACTCGCCGCCGGGTGTCCTCGTCGGCGCGGGCGAACGCTTCGGTGTCGGTCACCCGCAGGTACAGCGGGTTCGCGAACCGGCGGCTGGACGGCGAATACGGCGACCGTTCGACCGGATGCGCCGGACTGATCGCCTGCACCGGGTTGACGAGCAGCACGCCCGCGCCCAGCTCGGCGGCCGACCGGGACGCCATCTCGGCGAGATCGCCGAAATCGCCCATCCCCCACGACCGTTCGGAATGCAGCGCGTAAAGCTGGAGCATCCAGCCCCACGCGGGCGGCACCGCGGGCAGCCGGTCCGGGACGACGGCCAGCGAAACCCGTTGCTCCGCGGTCTTGATCCGGTGCCAGCCGAGCGGAAGGTCAGCCGGAAGAGTGGCGCCGACGTCACGCGTCGTGCCGTCTTCGAGCTCGATCCTCGCGGCTTGGCCGAGTTCGCGTTCTTGCCCGGCGCGCACCACCACCGTCGGCGGCAGCACGCGCGCCGCGCTCGCTTCTTGCACCGCGGCCAATTCTCGCTGAATTGCCTGTGGAGTACGGGCATCGACGTCCAGCTGCGCCAATACCGCGATCACGACGTCGGGATCTACCTGTACTTCGACTTGGTCGGAGTTTTCGTAGTGGGTGGCGACTCCATGGGCGGCGGCCAGTTCGGCCAGTTCGGGGGTCACGTTTCGGTCCGGGGAACGGGAATGCGCACCGGACCAGTGTCCCGGGCGGCGCCCCGCGGCGCCATTCGCCTCGCCGCCGCGGACGGGCGAAGCGGTGACCGGCCGGTCGGGGGGCGTGCCGGCCGGTCACCGCCACACGAAACAAGAGGGAAGGCGTTCCCCGGAATGACGCGCGAACGCCCAGTTCACCCGTTCAGGCGCTATTCGCGATTTCAGCGCGCGGTTTTCTTCTTAACGAGGTAGCGCCGTGCGAAATGGACGCGGTCAGGCTCCGGCCAGCTGCCCGAGCTTCCCGGCGAGCCGGTCCAGCCACGCTTCGACCTCGCCCGGCGAGCGGTCCGGCAGCCCGAACACGACCTCGGTCACGCCCGCCTCCTCGAGCTTGGCGAGCCCCTCCGGATCCGGGCGCGGACCGAGCGCGATCACCTCCGGCTCGCCCTCGCGGCCTTCCTTGCGCCAGATTTCGCGCAACTGCGCGACTTTCCCAGTGATGTCGCCCTCGCCCGGCGTGGTCAGCCAGCCGTCGCTGTGGCGCGCGATCCACCGGAACGTGCGCTCGGTGCCGCCCGCGCCGACGACCACCGGCACCTTGGGCTGCACCGGTTTCGGCCACGCCCAGCTCGGCCCGAACTCGACGAACTCGCCCGCGTAGCTCGCCTCTTCCTCGGTCCACAGCGCGCGCATCGCCTCGATGTACTCGCGCAGCGCAGTCCGCCGCCGCTTCCCGGGCACGCCGTGGTCGGCGAGCTCGTCGGTGTTCCAGCCGAACCCGACGCCGAGCGTGACCCGGCCGCCGGACAGGTGGTCCAGCGTCGCCACGGTCTTGGCCAGCGTGATCGGGTCGCTCTCCACCGGCAGCGCGACCGCGGTCGCCAGCCGGATCGTCGAGGTCACCGGCACCGCGCTGGCGAGCGCGACCCACGGGTCGAGCGTGCGCAGATAGCGGTCGTCCGGCAGCGAGGAGTCGCCGGTCCGGGGATGCGGGGCGTCCCGCCGGATCGGGATGTGGGTGTGCTCGGGCACGTAGAAGGTCGCGAACCCGGCCTCTTCCGCGGCCTGCGCGGCCGCCGCCGGGGAGATGCCCCGGTCGCTGGTGAACAGCACGATCCCGTATCTCACCCCCGGCACGGTATTAGAACGTGTTTCAGTTTGCAACGGCCCCGGGCGCGGGCGATTATTCCTGCGAAAACCCGGGCTTGACGGCGCCCCCGGCCGGGTACTCCACTGGTACTTGAGCGATCACCGGCCCGTCCTGCCCGAGGAGGGGATCATGCTGCCCCATCGCGACCGCAGCGCCCTGCGGAAGATCGAAGAGGAACTCGCCGCGAGCGACCCCGTGTTCGCCGCGACGCTGAGCCAAGGCGTGCCGCCGGTGCAGACCCGGCGATGGCAGAAGATCCTCGTGCTCGCCGAGGTCACTGTCCTGATGATGCTGGTCTTCGGCCTGATGGGCGGGGAGACCGGCTGGTTCCTGTGGGGACTGCTCGCCGCGCCGCTGCTGGTCTGGGCGCACCGGACCATGCTGCAGCACCGCCGTGAGCGCGCGGCCGACGACCAGACGTGACCCTCAGCGCTGGGCAGCGCGCTCGAGCAGCGGAGTGAGCCGGTAAGGCACCATCTCGCGCATGACGAGCGCGTTGTTGGTGCGCTCGACGCCGGGGATCTCCAGGATTTCCCCGGCGATCCGGTACAGGTCGTCCGCGTCGGTCGCGACCACGTGCACCAGCAGGTCCTGCGCGCCGGTCAATCCGCGCACCTGCAGCACCTCGGGCACCGCGGCGAGCGCGCGGCCGACCTCGTCCAGCAGCCGCTGCCGCGCCTGCACGGTCACGAACGCGGTGAGCGGGTAGCCGAGCGCGGCCGGATCGATCCGGTGTTCGGCCGAGCGCAGCGCGTCGCCCTGCTCGAGCCGGGCGAGCCTGCTCTGCACGGTGTTGCGGGACAGGCCCAGTTCGTCGGCGAGCGCGACCGCGGTGGCGCGCGGGGTGCGGCCGAGCGCGAGCAGGATCCGGGCGTCGGTGGCGTCGAGCCGCTGAGTGCTGGGCATGCTGCGCAATCCTCTCCGCACCGTGCGGTGCTGACTTGGGCGTTCTGCGCAATGTTGAACGCGCTTGTTGTGCACCCTACCCAGCTCTGCTGGACTGGCCTGAACTTTCCGCCCAAGAAAGGTCCGATCCTTCGTGAGCAGCGCCGCCCCCGAACGCCTTCCGGACAACGACACGGTGACCGTCCTGCGCGAGGTGCAGGACCGGGTGCTGTGGCTGTCGACCGCGATCATCGACCACGCGAACCGGGTGCGGCCCAATCCGACCGGGCTCAAGGTCGGCGGGCACCAGGCGTCCAGCGCCTCGATGGTGTCGATCATGACCGCGCTGTGGTTCGCCCGGCTGCGCGCGCAGGACCGGGTCTCGGTCAAGCCGCACGCCTCCCCCGTGCTGCACGCGATCAACTACCTCCTCGGCGACCTCGACGAGAAGTACCTGACGACGCTGCGCGAGTTCGGCGGCCTGCAGAGCTACCCGTCGCGCTCGAAGGACCCGGACCAGGTCGACTACTCCACCGGTTCGGTCGGCATCGGCGCGACCGCCCCGATCTGGGGCGCGCTGGCACGGCGCTACGTCGAATCGCACGGCGGCGGCGCGGGCGCCGGACGGCAGTACTCGCTGGTCGGCGACGCGGAACTGGACGAGGGCGCGTGCTGGGAAGCCGTCCTCGACCCGAACGTGGCCGAACTGGGCGAGGTCGTGTGGATCGTCGACCTGAACCGGCAGTCGCTCGACCGCGTGGTCCCGAACATCGGCGCGACCCGGCTGCAGGGCATGTTCGAGGCGGCCGGCTGGCAGGTGCTGACCGTCAAGTACGGGCGGCTGCTGCAGGACCTGTTCGAGCGGCCGGGCGGTTCGGCGCTGCGCCGGCGCATCGACGAGATGTCGAACCCGGAGTACCAGCGCCTGCTCCGCTGCACCCCGGCGCAGCTGCGCGAACGCCTGACGACGCCGGAACTGGCCCCGCTGCTGGACACCCTCGACGACGACACGCTGCACGCCGCCATCCGGAACCTCGGCGGCCACGACCTGTCCGCGCTGCTGGACACGTTCGACGCCATCGACGACCACCGGCCGACCGTCGTTTTCGCTTATACGGTCAAGGGATTCGGCCTCGCCAGCGAAGGACACCCGCAGAACCACTCGTCGCTGCTGACCGCCGAGCAGCTGGGCTCGCTGGCCGAGCGCGTCGGAATCTCGCCGGACAACCCGTGGCAGAAGTTCGCCGAGGGCTCCGCGGCCGCGCAGCTGTGCGCTTCGACCGCGGCCCGGCTGGAACGGGAACCCGTTGAGCTGCAACCGGTTCCGGCCCTGCCGTCCGACATCGGCCGCACGCCGTCCGGCCGCACCACCACGCAGGCCGCGCTCGGCCGCGCGCTGCTCGACCTGACCCGCGAAGCGCCCGAGGCCGCGGAACTCGTGGTGACGCTGTGCCCGGACGTCTCGTCCAGCACCAACCTCGGCGGCTGGGTCAACAAGGTCGGCGTGTGGTCGCCGCAGGAGCGCGTCGACTGGTTCGCCGACGACCCGGAAACGATCCTGCACTGGCGCGAGCGGCCCAGCGGACAGCACCTGGAACTGGGCATCGCCGAGGTGAACCTGGTGAGCGCGCTCGGCGAACTGGGCACGACGTGGTCGCGCTGGGGCCGTCCGCTGCTGCCGATCGGGGTGCTTTACGACCCCTTCGTGGAGCGCGCGCTGGAACCGTGGTCGTTCGGCATCTACGGCGGCGGACAGTCCATTTTGGTCGGTACCCCGTCCGGCGTCACGCTCGCACCCGAAGGCGGTGCGCACCAGTCGGTGACCACGCCGTCGGTCGGGCTGGAGCAGCCGGGTTGCGTGACGTACGAGCCCGCGTTCGCGCTGGACGTCGAGTGGACCCTGCTGGCTTCGCTTTCGCGGCTCGGCCGTCCCGACGGAACTTCCGCTTACCTGCGCCTGTCGACCCGCCCCGTGGACCAGAGCCTGGCCGCGGTGCCGGCCGATCCGGCCGCGCGGGAGCGTCGCCGCCGCCAGGTCGTCGCGGGTGCGTACCCGATCCGCACCGCCGCGGTGGCGCGCCCGGACGTCACGCTGGTGACGATGGGCGCGATGGTCACCGAGGCACTGGAAGCCGCCGACCGGCTGGACGCGCTGGGCAAGCACGCCGACGTCGTGTGCGTGACGAGCCCCGGCCTGCTGTTCCGCGCCGTGCAAGCGCGGGCAGGCCAGGACACCGCCGACACGTGGATCCTGGAGTCGGCGCTGCCGTCCGAACGGTCCGCGCCGATGGTGACGGTGCTGGACGGGCACCCGCACACGCTGGCGTTCCTGGCGAACGTCCACCGCGTGCGGGCGGCGCATCTGGGCGTGACGCGGTTCGGGCAGTCCGGCGACCTGGAGAGCGTGTACCGGCACCACGGCATCGACACCGACAGCATCATCCAGGCCGCGCTGGACGTCGCGGACTGAGCTAGGAGCATTTCTTGTTCGCCGCCGCCGTCACCCGCCATTGGCTGCCTCCGGTCCCGGACGGCGGCGGATTCAGCCTGACCGTCGACGCCGCGCTGGACGAGGACGAGCGGCTCACCGTCCTCGTCACCGCGGACGGGCGGACCCGGATCCGGCTCACCCCGGCGATGACCGAAACCCTCGGGCGCCCGCGCGACGAACCGGAGTTCCGGCAGCGGCTGGCCTCGGCGGGGATCGTTCTGCACGGGGCCGACAACCTGTTCTATTTCACCGACGAGGCAAGGGAAAAGCTGCTCGCCGAACCGGACGACGCGTCGGTCCGGCCGCTCACCGGTTCGGACGCCGAAGCGTTCGCTGCGTTCGAGGCCGCAGCGTCCGAACAGGATCTGGACGACGCGTCGGTCGAACTGGACCACTGGGCGGTGTACGGCGCGTTCGCCGACGGACAGCTCGCGGCGGTCGCGAGCATGTATCCGTGGCTTGACGCACCGCTGGCCGACTTAGGCGTGGTGACGCTGCCGGCGCATCGGGGCAAGGGGCACGCCCGACGCCTCGTACGGGCGATCTCGCGGCACGCGCTCGGGCGAGAGCACGAGCCGCAGTACCGGTGTCAGCTCGACAACCACGCGTCGATCGCCCTCGCCGCGTCCGCCGGGCTGACCTTGTTCGGCACCTGGGACATCGTCTCGCCCGGCTCGCCTCGCTGACGGCTCAGTCCCCGATCCGGATCAGCGACCGGGCGCCCTCCCCGCGCCGCATCCGGTCGAACGCGTCGCCGACCTCGTCGAGCGAAATCCGGTGCGTCACCAGGGTTTCCAGGTCCAGCGCACCGGAGCGGACCTCGTCGGCGAGCACCGGGATGTCGCGATCCGGGTCGGAAGCGCCGTAGACGGTGCTGGTGAGCGTGCGGGCGAAGTGGAAGATCTCCAGCGGGTTCAGCACGACCTGCTGGTCTTTCCGCCCGACCCCGACCACCGTGCAGTGCCCGCCGCGGCGCACCGAACTCCACGCGGCGCGGATCGTGGCCGCCGCGCCGACGCATTCGAAGGCGTAGTCCGCACCGCGCCCCTCGGTCAGCCCGCGCACCTGTTTGGCGAGTTTGTCGTCGCTCACCAGGAAATCCGTCGCACCGGCCGCGCGGGCGAGCGCTTCCTTCTCCGGCGACAGATCGGCCGCGATGATCTGCCCGGCACCCGCGAGTTTCGCCCCGAGCACCACGCACAGCCCGATCCCGCCGAGCCCGAGCACGAGCACGCTCTGTCCTTTTCGGACCTTCGCGGTGTTGCGCACCGCGCCGACCCCGGTGAGCACTGCGCAGCCCATCAGCGCGGCCAGGTCGAGCGGCACGCCGTCCGGCAGCGGCACGACGGAGTGCCCCGGCAGCACGGTTTCCTCCGCGAACCCGCCGACGCCGAGCAAGACGTTGAGCGGCTGGCCGTCCAGCTCCCCACGCGGCAATGTGGTGACACCCTCGATCGCGGAACACAACCAGGGCTCCCCGGCCTGGCAGAACCAGCATTCCCGGCACGCGGCGGCCCAGTTGAGCACCACCCGGTCCCCCGGCCGCACGTGCGTGACGTCGCTGCCGACCTCCGCCACGACGCCGGACGCCTCGTGTCCCGGCACGAACGGGTACTGCGGACGCAGCGTTCCGTCCACCATGGACAGATCGGAATGGCACACGCCGGCGGCCGCGACCCGCACCCGCACGTCTCCCGGACCGACCGGCGGCAGCACGATGTCGCAGACTTCCGGACGCCCGCCCTGCTCGCGCACGACCACGGCTTTGACCACGATGTCTTCTCCTTGAAAGCCGGGACTAGAGCTGGATGGACTTGAGTTCGGTGAACTCGTCGAGCGCGGCGCGGCCCATTTCCCGGCCGAGTCCGGACTGCTTGTAGCCGCCGAACGGGGCGAGCGGGTTGAAGGCCCCGCCGTTCACGTCGATCTGCCCGGTCCGGACCTTGCGCGCGAAGGCGAGCGCCCGGTCCTGGTCGGCCGACCACACCGCGCCGTGCAGGCCGTAGCGGGAGTTGTTCGCGATCCGCAGCGCGTCTTCCTCGTCGTCGAACGGGATGATCGACAGCACCGGGCCGAAGATCTCTTCCTGCGCGATCGTGGAATCCGGGTCGACGCCCGCGAAAACTGTCGGTGCGACGAAGTAGCCTGTGTCCGCAGGAGCTTCGATGCCGCCCGTCACCAGAGTCGCGCCCTCGGCGATGCCTTTTTCGATGTAACCGCGCACGCGGTCGCGCTGCGCCGCGCTCACCAGCGGGCCGAGCTTTGTCTTGGGGTCCAGCGGATCGCCGGTCGTGAACCCTTCGGCGAACGTCTTCGCGAGCGCCGCCGCTTCGTCGTGCTTCTCGCGCGGGACGAGCATGCGCGTCCACGCCGTGCAGGTCTGGCCGCCGTTGAGGAACGCGTTGGAGACGCCGACCTTCACCGCCGTCGCCAGGTCCGCGTCGTCGAGGATCACGTTGGCGGACTTGCCGCCCAGCTCCAGCGTCACGCGCTTGACCGTGCGCGCCGCCAGCTCCGCGACCCGGGTGCCCGCACGCACCGAACCGGTGAACGACACGACGTCGACCTCCGGATGCGTCGCCAGCGCCTCGCCGACCTCCGGCCCGTAGCCGGTGACCAGATTGACCACGCCGGGCGGGAAACCGGCCTCGTGGATCGCGTCGAACAGCTGGTAGGCGCTCAACGGCGCGACCTCGCTCGGCTTCACCACGACCGTGCACCCCGCCGCCAGCGCGGGCGCGATCTTGCAGGTGATCTGGTGCAACGGATAGTTCCACGGCGTGACGGCCGCGACCACGCCCGCCGGTTCGCGCACGATCAGCGAATTGCCGACCTTCTCCTCCGGCTCGTCCTGGCCGAGCAGATCGACGTAGGCCTGCACGTCGGTCTGCGGCAGCGCGGCCTGGATCCGGGTCGCGATCCGCAACGGCGTGCCCACGTCCTTCGCGATCGTCTCGCCGATCTCTTCCGCCCGCTTGGCAAGGCCGTCGTGCAGCCTCCGCAGCAGTTCGCGGCGCTCGGCCCGGCTGGTGGCCGCCCACGCCGCGAACGCCTCCCGCGCCGCCCGGACCGCCCGGTCGACGTCCCCGGCCGTGCCCTCCGGAATGTGCGCCTGGACCTGCTCGGTGGCCGGGTTTTCCACCGGGATCGAGGTTCCGCTTTCCGCACGGACCCATTCGCCGCCGATGTACAGCACGTCGCGCTCAGCCACCGAGTCTCCTTCGCCCTGGGTTCTGTCCCTCGGGCCGGATTCTATAGAAAACGCTCCGGCTGTCTAGTGCGCCGCGAGCACGCCCTGCGCCGCGAGGAAGTCGACCAGCAGGTCCCCCGCCTCGCGGATGTGCGCCGCCATCGCTTCCCGCGCCGCTTCCGGCTTGCGCTCGTTCAACGCGGCGAGCACCCGATCGTGGTCGTCGCGCGCCAGCAGCGGCCAGCCGGGAATGTCCGCGTACGCGGAGAACGGCACGTACCGGAGGGTCAACGACAGCATCCATGTGAACTTCGGCGCGGCAGCCGCGTGATTCACCATGCGGTGCAACGCGAAATCGGCCCGCTCGGTCGCGTCGAGGTCGCCTTCGCGCACGGTTTTCTCGATCTCGCGCTGGAGGTCGTCCAGCCGCGCCAGCCCCGCCGGATCGAACGCTTCCGCCGCCCGCGCGGCGAGCTCGCCGGAGACGTAGGCCTGCATCGCGTACACGTCGACGACGTCCCGGCGCGTCACCGGAATCACCCGGAATCCACGCCCTGGACGGAAATCCACCATGCCCTCGCCCGCGAGCGCCATCAACGCCTCGCGCACCGGGGTCGCGCTGACGCCGAGCCGCTCCGCGAGGTGCTCGGTGCGCAGCCGCTCGCCGCCGCGGACCGCGCCGGTCAGGATCAGGTCGCGCACCTGCTTGGCGACCCGCGGACTCAGCCGTTCGCGCGCTTCTCCGGCCACTGTCACGAAAACTCCCCGCCAGCGTTGGATTTCCCGCTATCGTAGCCTTTCCCCGTCGATGTGACCCCCGTCACTTTTCGCGCCGGAGAGAACCTGCGGAGGGGGTCGCGGCGACTACCCGGACGAACCCCATAGCCCGGGGTGAACCGCAGTGTCCTCAATGGACACACCGAGGGAGGGAACCCGAATGTCAGCGAAGTCTTCGATCCTGCGCCACGGCCGCCTTGTCGCAGGCACGGCACTGGCCGCGGCCGTCATCGCAGGCGGCACGATCGGCGTCGCGGCGGCCGCCACCAGCGATCATCCAGCCGCGCCTGTCGCTGCTGCCGCGCCTGCCGCTGTCGCCCAGCCGCCCGCCGCTGAACAGCCGCCCGAGGGCGCCCGGGCAACTGTGAAGGTCGACCCGAACCCCGCCGCCCCCGGCGGAGACGTCACGATCACCGGCAACTGCGGCGGAGGAAAAGGCCTGAAGAAGGTGATCGGCGGCTACCCAGGCCACCAGATCCTCAAGGACCTCAAGATCGTCGACGCGAACCCGGACGCCTTCAAGGCAACAGCCAAACTCACGACGAAGATCGGCAACGGAGTAGGCCCGGTCATGGTCGACTGCGACGGAGAAGCAGGCGTCACCCTGCTGGTGACCCACACCCCGCCGGCGGGTGAGTGACCATGCCGATCCGCGGCACCCGAGTAACCCGCTTCGGTCCGGAGGCGGTGTCGCCTAGGTAGGCGCCCGACTTCGTCAGATCGGAGTCGTGGGCACGCTGTTGCCGGTCCGGCCGGTGGCCAACGCCCGGACCGGCAACAGCCGCCGGCTCGACGCAAATCGAGTGGGTGACCGGAGACCCTCACGGGCTCGACCATGCGGCCGTCCCGAGGGCTGCCTGCCCAGCAGGTGACCGGCCAGTCCCCCAGGCTGGCCGGTCACACCGCGAACCCGGGCGTCCCCAACCACAGCCAGGCCGCAACCCGCGGCGCTGCCCGCTCGGCCTGCCAGCCCACCAGACTGGCCGGTCACCTCACGAACCCGGGCATCCCCAACCACAGCCAGGCCACATCCCACGGCGCTGCCCGCTCGGCCTGCCAGCCCACCAGACTCGCCGCTCACCCCAACGAACCCGGGCAACCCCCCACCTCAACCAGGCCACATCCCACGGCGCTGACCACATGACCCGCCAGCCCACCAAGCTGGCCGTTCATGCCGCACCCGACACCGATGCGGGTGTCGAGAAGGCACCTCCCAGCGCCCGCCAACCACCCGCGAACCACCCCCGCGAGGGTGGAAAATCCCGGCCTCCCCGCCCTGAAATCCCCCTGCTGTGAGCGGATGTGCGAGCGCTGTGAGGTTGCTGTGCATCCGGCCGCACAGGATGCCCGGCGAGCGTCGGCATGGTCATCTTGAAGCGTGAGAGTCAACGTTTCCCGCACAGCGCTGATCGTCTGCGCGGCGGCCGCGATCGTCGCGACCGGCGGCGCCAACGCCGTCGTCTACACCGCTGACGTCACCGGTCCGGCCGCCCAGCCGAGCGGCACGGGCACCCCGGCCGTCACGACCGGTGGTGATTCCCGCGGTACGGGGACGAGCACCTCCACCAGCAACACCCCGGCGGCCGCCGATGCCCCCGGCACCGGGGCGAACACCTCGTCCAGCAGCGCCCCCGCATCCGCCGATTCTCCGAGCACGGGGGCGAATACTTCCCGCAGCAACACCGCGACGGCCAGCCCGGCAGTCGGCGCGTTGTTCGCCGGCGGCAACCATTTCTGCTCGGCCAGCGTGGTGCACAGCCCCACCGGCGACTTGCTCCTCACCGCCGCGCACTGCATCGGCGGCGACGTCTCCGGCATCACCTTCAAACCCGGCTACCACGACGGCATCGCCCCGTACGGCACCTGGCAGGTCACCGCCGCGGTCGTCGCCGACGGGTGGAAGTCCTCGTCCGACCAGGACCTCGACTTCGCGTTCCTCAAGGTCGCCCAGCCCGGTTCCGCGAGCCTCGAAAGCCTCACCGGGGCCAACCAGCTCGGCACGAACCAAGGCTTCTCGCACACGATCACCCTCACCGGCTACCCGGACGGCACCGAACAACCGGTCGTCTGCACGGGCACCACCACCCAGTCCGACACCTACCAGCAACGCGTCGCCTGCCCTGGCTTCCCCGACGGCACCAGCGGCGGCCCCTGGGTCATCAACCAGGACCCGAACACCGGAACCGGTACCGTCATCGGTGCCATCGGCGGCTACCAGACCGGCGGCGCCACCCCGGACGTCTCCTACAGCGCCTACTTCGACGACGACATCGCCCAGCTCTACCGCTCAGCGATCAGCTGACCCGGACAGCGACGGAAAACAGGCTCAGGAGGACTGCGGTGAGTTCCGGATCGGGACCGTCGGCGGAGGACTTCGACGAGTGGTACTCGAACATGCTGGACAGCCCTGCCCGCGACGAGATCCCCCAGCGGCATCTGGGCCTGCCGCCGCGGCTGTTGTCGAGCAGTCTGCTTTCCTGGGACGGCATCGCGGAAGTCGTCGAGGCGCTGCGGCTCGCGCCCGGCGACCGGCTGCTGGACCTGGCGTGCGGGCGCGGCGGATACGGCCTCGAAATCGCATCCCGGACTGGGGCGCGGTTGATCGGTGTCGACTTCTCGCGGGCGGCGATCGAGCAGGCTCGGACGTTAGCTCGGCAGTTCGATTCCGTGGACGCGGAGTTCCAGGTGGGCGATCTTGCCGACACGGCCTTGCCAGCGGAGTCGGTCGACGCGGTCGTGTGCGTCGACGCGATCCAGTTCCGGGCGACCGCCGAGACGTTTGAAGAGATACGCCGGGTGCTCCGTCCGGGCGGACGCGTCGCTCTGACGACCTGGGAGGCTGTCGACCGCGCGGACGAGCGCGTCTCGGCACGAATCCGGGCAGTCGACACCGAAGCCGGACTCGTCGGCGCGGGCTTCGCGAACGTTGTGGTCCGGGATCGTCCGCAGTGGCGGGCCGCGGAACGCGCGATGTGGGAAGCGGCTGCGGCGCTCGACCCTGGCGACGATCCAGCCCTGCGCTCCCTCCACGACGAAGGCGTCCACGTGCTGTCCGCTTTCGATCTGAGGCGCAGAGTCCTCGCGACTGCGGACGGCTGAGGCTCGAAGCCGAACGACCCGGCGACAAACTCGCCACGGTCACGTCGAATTTGCCCGTCAGCGCACCCGATCAGCTTGAGCTGGGCGGCGCGGCCGGAGCCTGATGCAGCGAGAGATTCTGCCCCGCCTTCTCGTCCGGAGCCCACGCCCCGGCCTCCGCGGTCCACGTCTGACCGGCGAAGCTCACCCGGTCCACGCCCAGCTTCGCCGCGCGGGCCACGAGCCAGCTCGCGATCCGCCAGCCCTCCGCGGACGGGTGCGCGCCGCTCAAGCGCGCCGTGCCGAGTTCGGCGTTCGCGACGGTCACCAGGTTCGCCGGCGGGTTCAGCGTGAGGTTCCGGCAGGTCAGCGCCGCGGGGTACTGGCCGGTCAGCGCTCCGGTCAGCGCGGTGGCCTCGTCTTCCCACTGGGCGTACGCGTCGGGAGCGCCGGAGCGCTGCACCGCCTGTGCCGCTTCGGTGATCGGAATCGTCTGCCAGTTGTCGAGTTTCGCGAGTTTCTTGTAGAACTCCGTCGCCGAGTAGACCGGGTCCTGGAGCTGGTCGGGCGTGCCCCAGCCTTGGCTCGGGCGCTGCTGGAACAGGCCGATCGAATCCCGGTCGCCGCCGCTCAGGTTGCGGAGCTTCGACTCTTGCAGGGCAGTCGCGAGGGCGACCGTCACCGCGTGCGAGGGCAGCCCCTGCTTGATCCCGACGGCGGCAATGATCGCGGCGTTGTTCATGGGTTCCGGTTGCAGCGTGTACTGCGGCGCGGAAGCGTCGTTCGGCCCCTTCGGCAACGCGACCGTGCAGCCAGGGGTCTTCACCTCGTCACTGCTCGAGAACATGACCACCACGACGACCACCGCCGCGAGCGCCACGACGACCGCCAAGATCGCCGCTCGCACGCCACACCCGCGCACCCGTGCCCGCCCTTCCCCACTGCCCACTTTAAGTGCACAGTCTGCCCGGGCGTCCGGGTCGCGGGACGCTCGGGTCGGGTCAGCCGGCGTCGGCGGCGCCCAGGAAGATCGGGTTCGACATGGCGACCATGGCGTTCGGCGTGGTCGTCTTCGGACTGCCCGACGAACGCCGCACCTCGACGCGGACCCAGCGGCTGTAGCGCGGGTACGTCGTCCACGTGACGGTCGCGGTGCCGGATTCCGGGACGGTCTCGCTGTGCTCCGGGCCGAGCTGGTCGAGGAACGTCACGGTCGTGCCGGGAACTCCCCGAACGACCGCGCGCACCTCGATCGGCGTGCCGATGCCCGCGACGAGCCGTCCGCCGATACCTGCGCTGCGGCCCGCTCCGGACACGGAGAAGTCGAGCTGCACGTCCTTCGACTCGGCGAGCCACGAACGCCCTGCCTTGAGCCCGGCGAGCAGTTCGGCCCGGCCCAGCCGGTCCGCCTGGACGACCGTGTGCGGGAGCGCGACGGTCTGGTCCGGGTTGTGCGCGTCGGAATCGCCGATCGCCGGGATCCACCGGCCGCCGCGCAGGAGACCGTCCCAGTGCGTGACGCTCGCTTCGTCGTCCGCGGTCCACGGGCCGTTCCAGACCTCGACGAGGTCGGCGATCTCGTACGCGAATTCGTAGGTGCAGCCGAAACAGTTCGCGAACGGGTGCGCGGCGGTGACCAGGCCGCCCGCCCGGTGGACCTGGTCGGTGAACCGGCGGAAGTCGCGCGGGTCGGAAGCGCGGTAGCGCCAGTCGATCCACGTGCCGGCCGGGACGCCGATCGCGGGCCAGTGCCCGGACCGCGTGGTGACCTCCTCGCCGTTCAGGATCAGCAGGTCGTCGGTGGCGTAGTTGCCCCACACCAGCTGCGAACTGGACGTGTTGTGGTCGGTGGACACGATGAAGTCCAGGCCGGCCGCGCGGGCGTCCGCGACCAGTTGCTCGGGCGTGCGCTTGCCGTCGGAGTGGACCGTGTGCAGGTGGGAGTCGCCGCGATACCAGGACCGGCCGCGGTCGCGCGCGGGCGCGGTCTCCGGCGCCGGGTTCGGCTGGAACGGCTTCGCGGTGTCGCGACCGAAGGTCAGCGTGATGTCGACGCGGTAGTTCAGCCCCTGCGGCGCGACCGTGTACGGACCGAGAATCACGTGCCAGCGGCCGGGCGTGATCGGCCCGGCGAGGTACCCCGGCGTCGCTTCGGCAGCGCTGATCGAGAACCGGTCACGGAAGCCGCCGGACCAGCCGCGGAAGCCGCGGCGGGTGCCCAGTTCGTGCCCCTCCGGCCCGAACATCCCGATGTCGCAAGCATTTCCGCGCGTCCCCGCGGGCACCGACGGCTTGTCATAGGAGTAGACGACGTCGATCTGCTTCACGCCGCGCGGCACGTCGACCGGGAGGTAGTACCAGTCGGGCACGTCCGGCCGAAAGGTGCCGGTGACGGTCTTCGTCTGCTGCCCGGCACCGGGCGCGGGCGCCGCGAACGAGACGCCCGGCACCATGCTCATCGCCGCCCCCGCCGCGACGACGCCTCCGGCCCGGAACAGGTTGCGCCGGTTGAGTTCCCCAGTGGACATGGCTTACCTCCGCAGCAATGAAGTCGCGCCGACGCTAGCCCTCGAAGCCACCCCCTTCAACGACGCTGCGGTGAACACTGGGCGACTCGCCTCGGCTGCTAGGGATCGCCGCGTTGAGCCGCGCATCCGGCCGACGACGGGCGAGAGTGGTTGCCACGCACCGGATCGTGGAGCGGGACCGGAACATTCGCTGATTCGCTTCGCCCGGCACCGACCCAGCACCACATCGACCCGCGTCACGCGACGCAGGACGACATTCCGCGCGCGGAACAGCAGAGCAGCTGACTGCCGTCGCACAGCGAGCCGCGCACGGCAGCTCGGCTCATGCAGCATCGCCCGAGGGCCCCAGCAAACCGCGCACCGCACGACGCAGGACCACTTGCCGAACCGGGAAAGCCGAGCCGCACCTGAACACCCGCCAACGCACAGCGACTCGCCCGGCACCACACGAACCCACGCACCGCACGACGCAGCACCGCCCATCACACCGCGAACAGCACCCGACCACCGCCCAGCACGCAGCGACTCGCCACGCCCGCGCACCAACCCGGCACCACACCACGCCGCGCACCACGCAACGCAGCACCGCCCGCCGCACCCGGGAACAGCCGAGCCGCACCCGACCACCCGCCACCGCAAAGCGACTCGCCCGGCACCACACGAACCGCGCACCGCCACGACGCAACATCGCTCACCACACCGCGAACAGCACCCAATCACCGCACAGCACGCAGCGATTCGCCACCCCCGGCGCACCACACCACACCGCGCACCACGTGACGCAACGGCACAACCTTGCGCAGGAAAAAGCCGAGCAGCACCCGACCGCGCGCCACCACCCAGCGCTCAGCAAGTCGCCACGCCCGGCACCTGAGGTTCACCCCGGGTAGTGGACACCGAGTTAGCAGGATCAGTCGTCCTGCTGAAAGGATGTCCTCATGCCTCCTCGCAAGCGCCGGTCGTACACGGCTGAGTACAAGGTCGAGGCTGC
>NZ_JARACH010000008.1:0-181665 GCF_029087445.1 Amycolatopsis sp. La24 | reverse complement strand
CGATACGAAGCTCCCCTGCGGTTCGGGGGTGCTTGTCAAGGCATCTTTCCCGCCTTGACAAGCACCCCCGAACCGTCAGCACAATCAAGCTTCGGGGTGCCCCACGCAACCACCAAGCGATGTCGCCGCCAGGCGACGAGGCCCCCATACATCCACATTTTGTACTACAAGTTCCAGAAAGAGAGCCCACCCGTGCCCCCAGCCGTCTTCGTACTCGGCCTCAGCATCTTCGCCCTGGGCACCTCCGAGTTCATGATCACCGGCCTCCTCCCCGGAATGGCCGCCGACCTGAACGTCACCATCCCCGACGCAGGCCTCCTGATCTCCGCCTTCGCCATCGGCATGGTCATCGGCGCCCCCTTGCTAGCAATAGGCACAATCCGCCTCCCCCGCCGAACCACCCTCCTCGGACTCCTAGCCGCCTTCAGCGCCGCACACGTCATAGGCGCAATCGCCGACGGCTACCCCCTCCTCTTCGCCACCAGAATCATCAGCGCAGTAGCCTGCGCCGGTTTCTGGGCAGTAGCCGCCGCAACCACCGTCAACCTCGTCCCGGAAGCCCGCCGCGGACAAGCACTAGCAGTACTGGTCGGCGGCCTCACGATCGCGAACGTCGTAGGCGTCCCCGCAGGCACCCTGCTGGGACAACACGCAGGCTGGCGCAGCGCATTCTGGGCAGTAGCCGCACTGACGATCATCGCCGCTATCGCCGTCCTGCTCTCAGTCCCCCGCACCCCCAAGCAAACCGAAGCGCCGAGGATCGCCGAAGAACTACAGGTATTCCGCCGCAGCCGCCTCTGGCTAGCCCTGGGTGTGATCGCCCTACTCCAGGCAATGGTCTTCGCAACGTTCAGTTACCTGGCACCCCTGCTGGTCTCCGTAGCCGGACTCCCCGAAGCAGGTGTCCCAGTAGTCCTCGCCCTCTTCGGCGGCGGCGCGGTCATCGGAATTTACGCAGGCGGCAAACTAGCCGACAAGTACCCGTTCGCCACCCTTTACGGCAGCCTCGGCATCGCCCTCGCCGCCCTCGTCGCACTAGCCTTCGCAACCACCCCAGCGGTAGCAGTAACCGCCGTACTCATCCTGGGCGCAGCCGGATTCGCCGCCAACCCAGCACTCAACGTCCGCGCCTACGCCGCAGCAGGCGGCACCTCGACCCTCGTAGGCGCAAGCACAACCTCCGCGTTCAACGTCGGCAACACCGTCGGCCCGTGGCTCGGCGGCACCACGATCAGCGCGGGAATGGGATTCTCCAGCGTCGCCTGGGTAAGCGTCGCACTCGGCGCACTAGCCGTAGCCGCCCTCACCGCGGCCCTGCGCCTGCACCAACGCGACACCGCACCGGAACTGGTGACCGCCTAAAAAAGGCGAATGGCCCCGCGGGAACACTCCCGCGGGGCCATTCACAGCACCAAACTCAGATCCCGAGCGCGTGCACTCCGCCGTCGACCATGATCATCGAACCGGTGGTCGCGGGCATCCAGTCGGACAGCGCGACGCAGACCGTCTTGGCGGTCGGCTCCGGGTCCGCGGAGTCCCAGCCGAGCGGCGCGCGGCCGTCCCAGCCGCCTTCGAGTTCGCCGAAGCCGGGGATGGACTTCGCGGCCATGGTCTTCATCGGGCCGGCGCTGACCAGGTTGACCCGGATGCCCTGCGGGCCGAGTTCCTTCGCCAGGTAGCGGTTCACCGACTCCAGCGCGGCCTTCGCGACGCCCATCCAGTTGTAGACCGGCCACGCGACGCGCGCGTCGAAGTCCATGCCGACGATCGAGGCACCGCGGCCGAGCAGCGGCAGCGTCGCGACCGCGAGCGACTTGAACGAGAACGCCGAGACGTCGACCGCGACCTTCACGTCGTCGCTGGGGGCGTCCAGGAACGGCGCGCCGAGGCAGCTCTGCGGCGCGAAGCCGATCGAGTGCAGCACGCCGTCGAGGCCGTCGACGTGCTCGCGGACGCGGTCGGCGAGCGAGTCGAGGTGCTCCTGGTTCGTGACGTCCAGTTCCAGCACCGGGGCGGGCTCCGGCAGCCGCTTGGCGATGCGCTCCACCAGCGACAGCCGTCCGAAGCCGGTGAGCACGACCTTCGCGCCCTCCTGCTGGGCGATGCGGGCCGCGTGGAACGCCAGCGAGGCGTCGGTGATGACGCCGGTGATCAGCAGCCGCTTGCCTTCGAGCAATCCGGGCAACACGTCCTCCAGGTCGTGGGGTGTTCTTCTCGGGAAAAGTCAGTGGCCGAGGCCGAGGCCGCCGTCGACGGGCAGCACCGCGCCGTTGACGTAGCCCGCCTCGTCCGAGGACAGGTACCGCACCGCGGCGGCGATCTCGGCCGGTTCGGCGTAGCGGCCGGACGGGACGTTGGCGAGGATCTCCTTGCGCCGGTCCTCGCTCAGCGCGTCGGTCATGTCGGTGTGCACGAAACCGGGCGCGACCACGTTCGCGGTGATGTTGCGCGAGCCCAGCTCGCGCGCGAGCGAACGCGCGAAGCCGACCAGGCCCGCCTTCGAGGCCGCGTAGTTCGCCTGCCCGGCCGAGCCGGAAAGGCCCACCACGGACGAGATGAACACGAACCGGCCCCAGCGGGCGCGCAGCATGCCGCGCGAGGCCCGCTTGGCGACGCGGAACGCGCCGGTGAGGTTCGCGTTCAGCACGCGCTCGAACTGCTCCTCCGACATCCGCATGAGCAAGGTGTCGTCGGTGAGCCCGGCGTTGGACACCAGGACCTCGACCGGCCCCTGGTGCTCCTCCACGAGCTTGAACGCCGCGTCCACCTGCTCGGCGTCGGTGACGTCGGCCTGCACGCCGAACAGCCCCTCCGGCGCGCCGGACCCGCGGTGCGTGACCGCGACCCGGTGGCCCTGCTCCGCGAGGTCGCGGGCGATCGCCAGCCCGATGCCCCGGTTGCCGCCGGTGACCAAGACCGACCGTCCCACTGCGTTCTCCTCGTCGTCTTCGCGGTTGCGCCCGCCTGAGGCTATCGGCTGCGCTGACCGGCGGCGCACCCGGCACTCCCGTCCTAAGCGACGGTAAGGAACCGCGTCTCGACCTTGATGGTTACTGCCCGGTTGGTCACCGTGAGTCGCGACACAGGAGGTCAAGGATGACTACCCGGATCCAGGACGCCGGCTCGGCGCGGGACGAGCGGCGCGTGGTCGGCAACGTGCTGCGCGGCTCGATCGGAAACCTCGTCGAGTGGTACGACTGGTACGCCTATTCGGCGTTCACCGTCTACTTCGCGAAGGCGTTCTTCCCCGGCGGCGATGCCACGGCGCAGTTCCTCAACACCGCGGCGGTGTTCGCCGTCGGATTCCTCATGCGGCCGCTCGGCGGCTGGCTGCTCGGCCGGTTCGCCGACCGCTACGGACGGCGTTCCGCGCTCGTGCTCTCGGTTTCGATGATGGCGTGCGGCTCGCTGCTCATCGCGCTGACGCCGGGCTACGCGACGATCGGCATCGCGGCGCCGATCCTGCTGGTGTTTTCCCGTCTGCTGCAAGGGCTTTCGGTCGGCGGCGAGTACTCCACCTCGGCGACGTACCTGTCCGAGGTGGCCACGCCCGGCAAGCGCGGGTTCTACTCCAGCTTCCAGTACGTGACGCTCGTCGGCGGGCAGCTGCTCGCGCTGGGGCTGCAGCTGATCCTGCAGAGCGTGCTCACCGACAAGCAGATGGGCGACTGGGGCTGGCGGATCGCGTTCGTCGTCGGCGCGCTCGCGGCGGTGATCGTGATGGCGCTGCGGCGGTCGATGGACGAGTCGGAGAGCTACCAGCGGGCCACCGAGGGGGCGGAAGCCGGCAAGGGCGAGCGCGGCACGCTGCGCCAGCTCGTGAAGTACCCGCGGGAGATCCTGCTCGTCGTCGGCCTGACGCTCGGCGGCACGGTCGCGTTCTACACCTACGCCACCTACACGCAGAAGTTCCTGGAGAACACCGCGCACATCCCGCGCCGCACGGTCACCGTGATCATGTTCGTCGCGCTGCTGATCTTCGCGATCCTGCAGCCGCTGGCCGGACGGCTGTCGGACCGGATCGGCCGGCGGAAGCTGCTGATGTTCTTCGGCATCGCGGGCACCCTGCTGACCGTGCCGATCATGACCCTGATGGCGCGCACCAGCCAGCCGTTCCTCGCGTTCCTGCTGCTGCTCGGCGCGCTGGTGATCGTGACCGGCTACACCTCGATCAACGCGATCGTGAAGGCCGAGCTGTTCCCGACGCGGATCCGCGCGATCGGCGTCGGCCTGCCCTACGCGCTCACCGTCGCGATCTTCGGCGGGACCGCCGAGCTGATCGCCCAGGCGCTGAAGAAGGCGGGTCACGAATCGCTCTTCTTCTGGTACGTCGCGGGTTGCGTCCTCGTGTCGCTCGTCGTGTACGCGACAATGCGGGAAACTTCGCGTTCGTCCGCCCTCGAACGCGGCGAGGACTGATCGGGAGGACGGCCGTGCGCGTGCTGCTCGTGGAGGACGACACCGGGGTCGCCCGGGCACTCGCCGAAACGCTGCAGGCGCACGGCCACTCGGTCACCGCGGTCGGCCGCGGCTCGGACGCGCTCACCCGGCACCGGGACGCGGACCTGCTGCTTCTCGACCTCGGCCTGCCGGATCTCGACGGGCTGGACGTGCTCCGCAAGATCCGGCAGGTCTCTCCGGTGCCGGTGATCGTGCTGACCGCGCGCGACGACGAGCGTTCGGTCGTCCGGGCGCTGCGTTTCGGCGCGGACGACTACCTGGCGAAGCCGGTGCGGATGGCGGAGTTGCTGGCCCGGATGGACGCGGTGGCGCGGCGGGCGGGCAGCTCCTCCCCCGCGCCGAAGGATCCGGTGGTGCAGATCGAGGACGTCGAGATCGATCTGGGCGCGCGCCGGGTCGTGGTCGGCGGCCGCGACATCGGGCTGACCACGAAGGAATTCGCGGTGCTGGCGGTGCTCGCCGCGCGGCCCGGCACCGCGGTGAGCCGCCAGCAGCTGATGGACGAGGTGTGGGGCGACGCGTACCTCGCTGTTTCGCGGTCGCTCGACGTCCACATGACGCAGCTGCGCGCGAAACTCGACCGGCCCGGCCTGCTGACCACGATCCGCGGCTTCGGCTACCGGCTCGGCCGGAGCTGATCGGTGCGCACTCGCCTGCTGGCTGTCCTCGTCACGCTCGCGCTCGCCGTCGTGGCGGCGTTCGCGGTTCCGCTGCTGTCCGCGACCGCCGATCAGCGGACCCAGCAGCTGGTGATTTCGCGCAGCAGCGACGTCGACCGCTTCGTGGTGCTCGCGCAACAGGCGGTCGATTCCGGCGACGCGACCGCGTTGAACGCCGACGCGCGGCAGTATTCGTCGTTATACAGCGAAGGCGTGCTGATCGTCGACGCGCAGCGGCAGCCGCTGGTCGAAACCGGCGGTCTGACCAGCAGTGATCCGGACGCCCGGACCGTCATCGAGGCGACGCTGCGCAACGAGCCGGAAGCGCCGGTCGAACGGATCCAGCCGTGGTCGGACACGCCGGTGCTGTTCGCGCGCCCCGTCGGCACCGGGACGCGGGTGTCCGGCGTGGTGCTGCTGCGTGCTTCGGTGACCGCCGCGGCGCAGGACGTCGCGGCGGCGTGGAGCGCGATCGCGGCCGGGGCGATGGTGGTCGCGGCGCTGTTCGTGCTGCTCGCGGTCCTGCTGTCGCGATGGATGGTGCGACCGTTGGTGGAGCTGGAAACCGGCGTGCTGGCGGTGGCGGGCGGACGCCGGGCGCAGGTGCCGGAACGGTCCGGGCCGCGCGAATTGCGGTCGCTCGCGGCGTCGGTGAACCGGATGTCCGACGCGGTGGTCGAGTCGGCGAACCAGCAGCAGCGGCTCGTCGCGGACACCTCGCACCAGCTGCGGAACCCGATGGCGGCGCTCCGGCTCCGGCTCGACCTGCTCGGCACCGAGGTCGAAAACCGCCCGGCTTACGAGGCGACGGTGGCGGAAGTCGAGCGCCTGGAACGAATTCTCGACGGTTTGCTCGCCCTCGCCACCGCGGAAAGCACCGCGACCCGCCTGGCCGCGCGCGCCGACGACGAGCCCGCGGACCTGGCCGCTGTCGTGGCGGAACGGGTCGACGCGTGGCGGTTGTCCGCCGACGAAGCCGGCGCGACCCTCGTGCCGTGCGAAGTGCATACTGAGCCGCTGCTGGTGCGCACGCCGGAAAGCGAACTGGCGCAGATTCTCGACGTCCTGCTGGACAACGCCGTCCACCACGCCGGTCAGGGAGCCACCATCACCGCCGCTTGGGAGTCCACTTCGGACAGTGTCACGCTGATCGTCTCCGACGACGGTCCGGGCCTTCCTCCGGAGGACCTCGCCCGGGCCACCGAACGGTTCTGGCGCGCGGGCGGCGACGGCGCGCCTCGCGGCACCGGCCTCGGTCTCGCCATCGCGCGGGAGCAAACCCGTGCCCGAGGCGGGGTTCTGGAGCTGCGCGCGGTCGAACCGCATGGCCTGCAAGTCCGGATCACGCTGCCCGCGGCGGTGACGCCGTGAAGGTCACCCGCCGCACCGCGCTCCTCGGCGGCCTCGCCCTGACGCTCGCCGCCTGCGACGACACCTACCGCGGCCCGGACCGGAAGATCACCATCGCGTCCGGCGAACCCGGCGGCTTCTACCTGGCCTTCGCCGAGGTCCTGGCCGCCGAATTGTCGCGCGCCGAACCGCGGCTGCACTGCAGCGCGCTGCCCACCGAGGCGAGCGTCGAGAACGTGCAACGCGTCCAGGACGGAACGGCCGACTTCGGGCTGGCGCTCGCCGACGTGGCGCAATCCGCGATCACCGGCGGCACGCCGTTCGGGAAACCCGTTCCGCTGCAAGCACTCGGCCGCGTCTACGAGAACTACCTCCAGCTGGTCGTCCGCGCCGAGGACCAGCTCACCGACCTGCGCTCGCTGGCCGGCCGCCCGATCTCGGTCGGCGCGAGCCGCTCGGGCGCCGCGCAACTGGGCGAACGGGTCTTCGCCGCGAGCAACATCCCGGTCCAAGCACAGCATCTGCCGCTGAACGACGCGGTCGCCGCCCTGCACGACCGCCGGATCGACGCGTTCCTCTGGTCCGGCGGCATCCCGACGCCCGCCCTCGCCGACCTCAACCGCACGACGCCGCTCTCGCTCATCCCGCTGACGTCGGTGCTCCCCCAGTTGCGCAAGGCCTACGGTCCGCTGTACGAACAGGTGCAGGTGCCTGCCGGGGCTTACCGCGGGGTCGGCGCGCTGGGCACGATCGGGGTGGCGAATCTGCTGGTCTGTTCGCCCAAGCTGCCGTTCGACGTGGCGGCGGCGGTGGTTCGGGTGCTCGCGGGGCGTGCTGCCGAACTCGTGCCCGCGCAGGCGGTCGGGACGCAGTTCCTGGACGTGCGGACGCTGATCGGCACTCAACCGGTGCCCCTGCATCGCGGCGCGGCTGACACCTACCGCGCCCTGCACGGCTGATCGCTAGATTGGTCGGGTGACCGAACGCCGCCCTCTCGTTGAAATGCCCCTGCGCGTGCGATACCACGAATGCGACGCTCAGGGGATCGTCTTCAACGCGCATTACCTTGCCTACGCGGACATGGCGGCGTTCGAGGTGGAAAGAACCCTCTTCGGTTCGCACGACGCGCTGCTCGCCACCGGCGTCGACCTGGTGGTCGCCGAGTCGAATCTGCGGTATTTCGCGCCGTGCCGTTTCGACGACGAGCTCGTGGTGTCGGTCTATCTGGTGCACCTGGGCACCACGTCGATGCGGTTCGAGCTGGACATCCGCCGCGGCGACACCGTGACCACCGAGCTCCGGCTGCGGTACGTGTTCGTCGACACCGAGAACTACCGCAAAGCGGAACCGCCGCCGGAAGTGCGCGCGGCTTACGCGAAGTATCTACCCGAGGCGGCGTGAGGCATCCCGTGTTCCGAGTCTTGTTCTACTGCCCCGAAATCCCGCCCAACACCGGCAACGCGATCCGGCTGGCCGCGAACACCGGATGCGAGCTGCACCTGGTCGAACCGCTGGGGTTCACCTTGGAGGACAAGCAGCTCCGCCGCGCCGGGCTCGATTACCACGACCTCGCGCGGGTCCACGTGCACGCCGATCTGGCCGCGGCGTGGAAGGCATTGCTGCCCGCGAAGGTGTATGCGTTCAGCGCCGGGGCGACCCGGCTCTACACGGAGGTTTCCTACGCCCCAGGGGATGTGCTGATGTTCGGGCCGGAGTCCGCCGGGCTGCCGGACGAGGTTCAGCGCGCCCCGGAGGTCACCGAACGGCTGCGGTTGCCGATGCTGCCCAACAACCGGTCGCTGAACCTGGCGAACACGACCGCGATCGCGGTGTACGAAGGCTGGCGGCAGAACGGTTTCGCCACGCCGTGAAGGCGGCTCACGCCAGGAACCGCGCGGCGGCGGCATGGTGTGGATCCGCGTGTCGCTTCCGGCCGGGACCGCTCCCCGCCGGAAGCGACCGGCGTCAAGGCAGTCTCTGGCCGAACACCAGCGCGGTCGCCGCCCCGGCCATGAGGATGATCGTCCCCAGCACCACCCACGGCTTGCTCGCGTCGGCGTTCTTCAGCTCGTACCCGATCTGCTCGCCCAGGTCGGCGTAGACGCGTTTCAGCTCGTCCGCGCTCGCCGCCTTGTAGAACTCTCCCCCGGACAGCCGGGCGATCTCGCGCAGGGATTCGTCGTCCACGCGGACGTCCTGCTGCTTGCCCTCGATGTCGACCGACCCGTGCTCGGTGCCGAACGAGATCGACGAGATCGGCATCTGTGCCTGTTTCGCCGCCTGCGCCGCGGTGTACGCGCCGCGCGGGGCGTACAGGTCCTCCGGCACCGTCTGCTTGCCGTCGCTCATCAGCACGATCCGTGCGGGCGGCGGACCGTCCGCGCCTCCGACCACCGCGGAGAAGCTCTGGATCGACTGCATCGCCGCGTAGATGCCCTCGCCGGTGGCGGTGGACTGGGCGAGCTTCAGGTTGTCGATCGCCTTCGTCACGCCTGCCCGGTCCGTGGTCGGGTTGACCAGCACGGTCGCGGTTCCGGCGAACGAGATCAGGCCCAGGTTGACGCCCGGGGTCATGTTCTGCGCGAACTGCTTCGCCGCGTCCTGCGCCGCCTTGAGCCGCGTCGGGGCGACGTCGGTGGCTTCCATCGACAGCGACACGTCGATCACCAGCATGACCGTCGCCCGGTTGCGCGGCACCTTCTGCTCCGCCGTCGGACCGGCCAGCGAGACCGTCAGGAACAGCAGCGACAGCACGATCAGCACCGCGGGCACGTGCCGGATCCAGCCCTGCGCCTTGGGCGCGACCTTCTCCAGCAGCTCCAGATTCGCGAACCGCATCACCCGGCGGCGCCGCTGCCGCTGCGACAGCACGTACGCGGCCGCCACCGCGGCCACTGCGATCAGCAGCAGGAACCACCACGGCGAACTGAATCCGGCGAGGCTCATGCCGTCGCCTCCTTACCGGTTGCCGCGTGCATCGTGGTCATGCGACGCCTCCCGACCAGCGGCGCTTGCGGGCGACCACGAACCGCACCATGTCCGCGATCCAGTCGGAATCGGTGCGCAGCACCAGATGCGCGGCCCCGGCCCGGCGCAGACCGGCCGCGACCGCCTGCCGGTGCGCGTTCGCCGCCGCGCCGAACTCCTTGCGCAGCAACGCCGAAGCGTGCACCTCGCGCTGCCGTCCGGTCTCCGGGTCGGCCAGCACGACGGTGCCGACGTCCGGCAGGTCCACGTCGCGCGGGTCGACGATCTCGATCGCGATCAGCTCGTGCCTTCCGCCGAGCGCGCGCAACGGGCGCTCCCAGTCCATCGGGCCGAGGAAGTCGGAGATCACCACCGCCAGTCCGCGCCGCCGCGGCGGACGGCGCAGCTTTTCCAGCGCCTCGGCGAGGTCGCCGCGGACGCCTTCGGCGGCACGGGGCGTCTCGGCGAGCCGCCGGACCAGACCGCGGGCGTGCGGAAGCCCGCCGCGCGCCGGGAGCCGGGTGATGCCTTCGCCGTTGGACACGAGCGCGCCGATCCGGTTTCCGCCGCCGCCGGTCAGATGCGCGACCGCGGCGGTCGCGCAGACGACCAGATCCCGCTTCTCGCACAGCGCGGTGCCGAAGTCGAGGCTCGCCGACATGTCCGCGACGACCCACGTCTCCAGCTCGCGGTCCGCGACCGTCTCGCGGATGTGCGGCGTCGTCGTCCGCGCGGTGACCGCCCAGTCCATCCGGCGCACGTCGTCGCCGGGCTGGTACGGCCGCGCCTCGCCGGGCTCGGAACCCGGCCCCGGGACGAGCCCGAGGTGGTTGCCCTGGAGCAGCCCGTCGAGGCGGCGGCGCACCTCGAGTTCGAGGGTGCGCAGTCCCGCTTCCATCCGGTCGCCGCGCAGGATCGGCGGGGCCCAGCCGGGCCGTCCGCCCGGTTCTTTCGAGGAGGTGCCAGCCACGCCGCTACCTGACGGGCGCGCCCGCCGGCACGGGGCCGGCGCCGCCCTGCGGCCGGGCCGAAACCTGCGGCAGCGGCACGGTCTGCAGCACGCGGGTGACGATGTGGTCCACCGGGACGCCGTCGGCCAGCGCGTCGTAGGACAGCACGAGGCGGTGCCGCAGCACGTCCGGCACGACGTCGACGACGTCCTGCGGGAGCACGTAGTCGCGGCCGCGCACGAGCGCCAGCGCCCGCGCCGCGGCGATGATGCCGAGGCTCGCGCGCGGCGAGGCGCCGTACGACACCCAGCCCGCGACGTCGGACAGCCCGTGGTCGTTCGGGGTGCGCGTGGTGAGCACCAGCCGCACGACGTAGTCGACCAGCGCGTGGTGCACGAACACCTGCGACGCGACGCCCTGCAGCCGCACCAGCTCCGCCGGGCTCAGCACCTCGTGCGGCTCCGGCGGCGTGACGCCCATCCGGTAGATGATCTCGCGCTCCTCCTCGGCGGAGGGGTACTCGACCAGGATTTTGAACAGGAACCGGTCGCGCTGGGCTTCCGGCAGCGGGTAGACGCCCTCGTTCTCGATCGGGTTCTGCGTGGCCAGCACGAGGAACGGATCGGGCATCGGGAAGGTCTTGCCGCCGATCGACACGTGCCGCTCGGCCATCACCTCGAGCATCGCCGACTGCACCTTCGCCGGGGCGCGGTTGATCTCGTCGGCGAGCACGAAGTTCGCGACGACCGGGCCCAGCTCGACGTCGAAGCGCTCGGCGCCCTGGCGGTAGATGCGCGTGCCGAGGATGTCGGCGGGCACCAGGTCGGGGGTGAACTGCACGCGGGAGAACGACCCGCCCACCACGCGCGCGAACGTCTCGACCGCGAGCGTCTTCGCGACCCCGGGCACGCCTTCGAGCAGCAGGTGCCCCTTCGCCAGCAGCCCGACGAGCATGCGCTCCACCAGCCGGTCCTGTCCGACGATGACGCGCTTCACCTCGAACACGGTGCGTTCCAGCAGCTGGGCGTCCCGCGCCGGGGTGCCGGGCTGCTGCCCGTTCGCTCCCTCGGCGAAGCCGGGCTCGGTCACTCTTCCTCCAGGGGTTTCCGCGTCTGCGTGCTCGCCCGCGACCCTACTGGGTCGAGAACTTCCCGCGACGGTAGCCAATCGCATCGCCGGTGTGACAGCTGTGAAGCCCCTGTCAGCGGTGCTTTTCCAGGTCCTCCGGCGTGTCGATGTCGTCGCTCTCGCCGGGCTCCGCGGCGACCTCGGCGATCCGCAGTCCGCCGAGCGTGCGGCGCAGCGACGCGTTTTCCGGACGCTCCGGCATCGCCTCGCGCAGAGCCGCCGTGCGCCAGGCGCTCACCAGCCATTGCCGCTCCCCCGCCGCGTCGACGAGCACCGCGCCGTCCGCGCTGACCACAGTGGACCGCAGCCGGTCCACTGTGGAGCGCCGGATGCCGGGGAGATCAGCGGCAAGCAGCACGACAATGTCCGCATCGACCGCCTCAAGCCCAGCGGCCAGCGCCGCCACCGGCCCCGCGCCGGGAACGGCCTCGCGGGTCCAGACGACGGTGTCGTATCCCGGCCGCTGCGGACCGCACACGACGACTGGATCCGCTCCGGACAGCGCCTCGACCGCCCGGCCCAGCAAGGAGGTCCCGCCGACCCGCAGCTCCGGCTTGTCCACTCCGGACAGGCGCCGCGCGGACCCGCCGGCCAGCACGATCCCGGCGAACCGGGGGCTCTCAGTCATGCACCCAGCGTGCCCGCCCCGGAAACCCGCGCGCGCTGCGGGGTCGTCCGGGTTAAATTCCCGGGCGTGCCCGACGCCGCGCGGCTGCTCGCCGCTTACGACCGCGAAGTCCGCCAGGCCGAACTGACCCAGGCCGAACCCGGACAGGACCTGACCGCCGACGGCCCGCTCGCCCGCCTCACCGGCGGCCGCCGCGGGTTTGTCTCCGGACCGCCCGACCTCGGCGTGACCGGCGGCGCGCTCGACGACCTGATCGCCCGCCAGCGCGCGTTCTTCGCCGCCCGCGGCGAGGAGTTCGAGTGGAAGACCCGCAGCCACGACCGCCCCGCGGAACTGCCCGAGCGGTTGCTCGCGGCCGGATTCGTCCCGGAGGAAACCGAAACCGTCCTGATCGCGCCACTGGACGCTGTTGCCGCCTCCGCTCCGCCGTCCACCGACGTGGTCGTGCGCGAAGCAGACAGCAGCGACGACCTGCTGCGCATCGCGACGCTGTCGGCCTCGGTGTTCGGTCACGACGAAGCCGCGGTCGCCGCGGATCTGCTCGCGCGGGCCCGCTCCGACGCCGGGACCACCACGCATGTCGTGGCTGAAGCGGACGGCCGGTTCGTCGCCGCGTCCCGGCTGGAACTGGTGCCCGGCACCGGATTCGCCGGACTCTGGGGCGGCGCGACTCTCCCGGAATGGCGCGGCCGCGGCCTCTACCGTGCCCTTGTTGCGCACCGGGTCGGCGCGGCCCGGGCTCGCGGCGTCGCTTACCTCCAGGTCGACGCGCTGCCCACGAGCCGTCCGATCCTCGAACGGCTCGGCTTCACCGCGGTGACCGAGACGACGCCCTACGTGTGGAGCCCGCTCAGCCGATGAGGCGCGTCGCGTACGGCATGATCCCGCCGTAGCGGACCGAGGTCACGCGGACGTAGGAACCCGACTGCGGGGCCTCGACCATCTGCCCGTTGCCCAGGTACAGCGCGACGTGGTGGATGCCGCCCGAGCCGCCCCAGAAGAGCATGTCGCCGCGGCGCATCTGCGACAGCGGGACCCGGCGGCCGGAGGTGTACTGGTAGCCGCTGAAGTGCGGCAGGCCCTGCACGCCGGCGAAGGCGTAGATCATCAGGCCGGAGCAGTCGAAGCCGATCTTGCGGTAGTCGCCGTACCGGTCGGCCACGCCGCCGTCGCGGATGCCGCGGGTCGGGCCGCTGCCGTTGCCGCCGCCCCACGCGTACGGCATGCCCACCTTGGACAGCGCCCGCGCGATCACGGCCTCGATCGAGCTGCCCGCCGCCGGGGACGGCCGGCCGCGGCTTCCGCCGCCGTTGTCGCCTCCGTCGTCGTTGTTCGCCGCGGCTGCCCGCAGGGCCGCCTGCCGGGCGCGCTCCTCGTCCTCGCGCTGCTTCTGCGCGAGCCAGTCCTGGTAGCGCTGGCGCTGCCCCTGCAGCCCGTTGACCTTCGCCTGCGCGGCGTACAGCTGCTGCTCGACGGCGTTCTTGTTGGCTTCCAGCTGCGTGTTCTGCGCGGCCTGGGCCTGCTGCGCGGACACGGCGGCGGACTGCGCGGCGTCCGCGGTGCCCTTCGCCCGCGTGGCCGCGTCCTGCTTCTGCTGCGCCAGCTCCAGCGCCTTGCGCGCGGCGGAGTCCTTGTTGGCCTTCTCCGTCTGCGCCTGCTGGAGCCGGTCCATCGCGTTGAGCCGCGAGCCGCCGATGGAGTTGAGCAGCTGGGCGCGGGCGAGCAGGTCCTTCGGGCTGTCCGAGGTCAGGTACGCCGAGATCGACCCGATCGTGCTGCCCTGCTCGAAGCTCGCGGCGGCGAACTTCTTCGCGTCCGCGCGGGCCTTCTCGATGGCGCCGACCGCCGCGTCCGCCTCCTGGCGCGCCGACTTCGCGTCGTTCTGCGCCTGGGTCGCCTCGTCCTGCGCGGTCTGCAGGTCGACCAGGGCCTTCATGGCCTGTTCCTGCTTCAGCTCGACGTTGTCCTGCAGCGCGCTGAGCTTCTGCTCGGCCTGCGCGAGCTGGTTGGTGAGCCTGCCGACCTCGCCGGCCTTCGCGTTCGCGTCGCCCTTGGCGGAGTCGATCGAGGAGTCGCTCGGATTCGGCGGCGGCGGGGGCACCGCGAGCCCGGTGCTCGTCGCGCCGAGCAGGGCCGCCAGGGTGACCGTCGCGATCGCCAGCCCGCGCCGGGCCCCGGCTCCGCGCACCAGCGCGCCCGCCGTCCCGGACTGTCCACGCCGGACCCTCACGCCCGCCACCTCCGCTCGCCCGCTGCCGTCCCGCGGGCACACCGCGTACCTCTGCAGTCACACCACTATCACAAGCCTCAGGAAGAACTTACACACCGCGGAGATCATTTCCCCTGTTCGGGGGACCTGGCGGGACCGCGTGTCCGGATGGCGCACGTCACTCCGCGTGTCGTCTTGAACGAAATACAGGACACGCGTACTGTTTGGGTCGAGAAGACGAGGTGTGCCCTCCCGGTTCCGGTTCTACGGTGGGGGTGCGCAAGACTCGCGCGGGTCGATCCCGACGACCCGGAGACCGACACCGAACTGACCCGGGAGGACACGCCGGCGGCGGCGTGGAATCCATGCCACTGGAGTTAGACGTGACTGCACCTAGCAAGGACAGCTTCGGCGCCAAGGACACCTTGCAGGTGGAAGAGAACTCGTACGAGATCTTCCGCCTGGACAAGGTCGAAGGCGCCGCCCGGCTGCCCTACAGCCTGAAGATCCTCCTCGAGAACCTGCTGCGCACCGAGGACGGCGCGAACATCACCGCCGACCACATCCGCGCGCTCGGCGGATGGGATCCGAACGCGGACCCGTCGATCGAGATCCAGTTCACGCCCGCCCGGGTGATCATGCAGGACTTCACCGGCGTGCCCTGCGTGGTCGACCTGGCCACCATGCGCGAGGCCGTGACCGCCCTCGGCGGCGACCCGGACAAGGTCAACCCGCTCGCGCCCGCCGAGATGGTCATCGACCACTCGGTGATCATCGACGTGTTCGGCCGCGCGGACGCCTTCGAGCGCAACGTGGAGATCGAGTACGAGCGCAACCGCGAGCGCTACCAGTTCCTGCGCTGGGGCCAGGGCGCCTTCGACGAGTTCAAGGTCGTTCCGCCGGGCACCGGCATCGTGCACCAGGTCAACATCGAGCACCTGGCCCGCACCGTCATGGCCCGCAACGGCCAGGCCTACCCCGACTCGTGCGTCGGCACCGACTCGCACACCACCATGGTCAACGGCCTCGGCGTGCTGGGCTGGGGCGTCGGCGGCATCGAGGCCGAGGCGGCCATGCTGGGCCAGCCGGTCTCCATGCTGATCCCGCGCGTCGTCGGCTTCAAGCTGACCGGCGAGATCCCGGCGGGCGTGACCGCGACCGACGTCGTGCTCACGATCACCGAGATGCTGCGCCGCCACGGCGTGGTCGGCAAGTTCGTCGAGTTCTACGGCGAGAGCGTCGCCCAGGTGCCGCTGGCCAACCGCGCCACCATCGGCAACATGAGCCCGGAGTTCGGCTCCACCGCGGCGATCTTCCCGATCGACGAGGAGACCGTCCGCTACCTCAAGCTCACCGGCCGTTCGGCCGAGCAGGTCGCGCTGGTCGAGGCGTACGCCAAGGAGCAGGGCCTCTGGCACGACCCGTCGCACGAGGCGCAGTACTCCGAGTACCTCGAGCTGGACCTGTCGACGGTCGTCCCGTCGATCGCCGGCCCGAAGCGCCCGCAGGACCGCATCGAGCTGACCGACGCGAAGTCCTCGTTCCGCAAGTCGGTGCACGACTACGCCGAGGACGAGCAGCCGACCCCGCACACCAACGTCGACGAGACCGTCGAGGAGACCTTCCCGGCCTCCGACCCGGCCGCGCTGTCGTTCCAGGACGAGACCGCGGTGCCGGTGCAGTCCGCGGCGAACGGGGCCACCGGGCGCCCGACCAAGCCGGTCAAGGTGTCCACCGCCGACCGCGGCGAGTTCGTGCTCGACCACGGCGCCGTGGTGATCGCCTCGATCACCTCGTGCACCAACACCTCGAACCCGTCGGTCATGCTGGGCGCGGCGCTGCTCGCGCGCAACGCGGTCGACAAGGGCCTGTCGGTCAAGCCGTGGGTCAAGACGTCGATGGCGCCGGGTTCGCAGGTCGTCACCGACTACTACGACAAGGCCGGCCTCTGGCCGTACCTGGAGAAGCTGGGCTACCACCTGGTCGGCTACGGCTGCACCACGTGCATCGGCAACTCGGGCCCGCTGTCGGACGAGATCTCCGCCGCGATCCAGGAGAACGACCTCACCGCGGTCTCGGTGCTCTCGGGCAACCGGAACTTCGAGGGCCGGATCAACCCGGACGTCAAGATGAACTACCTGGCGTCCCCGCCGCTGGTCATCGCGTACGCGCTGGCCGGGACGATGGACTTCGACTTCGCGACCCAGCCGCTCGGCCAGGACAGCGACGGCAACGACGTGTTCCTGAAGGACATCTGGCCGTCGCCGCAGGAGATCCAGGAGACCATCGACTCCGCGATCACCCAGGAGATGTTCAAGAAGGACTACGCCGACGTGTTCGACGGCGGCGAGCGCTGGAAGTCGCTGCCGACGCCGACCGGCAAGACCTTCGAGTGGGAGGCCGAGTCCACCTACGTCCGGAAGCCCCCGTACTTCGACGGCATGACCGCCGAACCGGCCCCGGTGCAGGACATCTCCGGCGCCCGGGTGCTGGCGAAGCTGGGCGACTCGGTCACCACCGACCACATCTCCCCCGCCGGCGCGATCAAGCCCGGCACGCCGGCCGCGCAGTACCTGGTCGAGCACGGCATCGAGCGCAAGGACTTCAACTCCTACGGCTCGCGCCGCGGCAACCACGAGGTCATGATCCGCGGCACGTTCGCGAACATCCGGCTGCGCAACCAGCTGCTGGACGACGTGCAGGGCGGCTACACCCGCGACTTCACGCAGGAAGGCGCCCCGCAGGCGTTCATCTACGACGCGGCCCAGAACTACGCGGCGGCAGGCACCCCGCTGGTCGTCCTGGGCGGCAAGGAGTACGGCTCCGGTTCGTCCCGCGACTGGGCGGCCAAGGGCACCAGCCTGCTGGGCGTGCGCGCGGTGATCACCGAGTCGTTCGAGCGCATCCACCGCTCCAACCTGATCGGCATGGGCGTCATCCCGCTGCAGTTCCCGGAGGGAGAATCGGCGTCGTCGCTGAAGCTCGACGGCACCGAGACGTTCGACATCGAGGGCATCACGAAGCTGAACGAGGGCGAAACGCCCCGAACGGTCCACGTGACGGCCACGAAGGAAGACGGCTCAAAGGTCGAGTTCGACGCGGTCGTCCGCATCGACACCCCCGGCGAAGCGGACTACTACCGCAACGGCGGCATCCTGCAGTATGTGCTGCGGAAGATGACCCAGTCCTGACGGTCTGACCTCCAAGTTGTTGGCCCGCTCCGATCTTTCGGAGCGGGCCACACTTGTTTCCGCCTTCGTCCGCTTCGCCCGCCGTGCGTGAGGGGAACCCTCATTGACTCTGATTCCCCCAGGGTTCCCCTCACGACCCGCCCGCCGGCCGTGAGGGCCTCCTTCACGGACTTGGATTCCCTCAAGGAGCCCTTCACGGACCACCCCGGCTCCGCCCCGCCGCCCCCGCCGCCACGATGCGCCCCCAATGCGGCATTGGGTGCATCGCATGCACCCAACAATCGAGGCACCCACACCACCCCCGCACCCCGATACGAAGCCAAAAATGCGGTCCGGGGGTGCTTGTCAAGGCATCTTTCCCGCCTTGACAAGCACCCCCGGACCGTCATCACAATCAGCTTCGGGGTGCCCCACGCAACCAAGGGCCGCAATGTCGCCGCCAGGCGACGAGCCGCCCAGCAACCGCAGCGCCCCCCTTAACCAACCACCGCCCCAGTCCGAGGATCCAACCTCAACGACTTCGCCTTAGCATGCGAAAAATCGAACATCCCCGTCAACGGAGCCGCCATCACATCAAACGACCCGCCACCAATCCGCCCCAAATGCCAGTTGTCCTCAATAAACCGCAGCACCGAAGTCTGATCAGTCATAGTGTGATCAACATAATTAACCCTGCTATAAGGCGAAATCACCAGCAACGGCAACCGAGGCCCATACCCGCACCGATCCGCGAACCCACCCAACTTCACCGGCTTCGAAGTACAAACCGAAGCATCCTGCGCAGAATCATGCGACCCGTTCAGAATCTTCGGCGCAACATGGTCATACCACCCGTCCGAATCGTCATAAGCCAACACGATCGCCGTATTCTTCCACTGCGGCGAAGCCTGGATCCGATTGACCTCCTCAGCCACAAAGGCCTGCTCGTCCAACGGATCCGAATACCCAGCATGCCCGTCCTGATACTCCGGAGCCTTCAGAAAACTCACCGCAGGCATCGTCCCCGCAGCAAGCGCATCATTGAAGTCCCGAACGTCATACTGATGATTAGCCTGATCCTGCTGCCCCACCGCATGCAACGAGGACGGCGGAAGGTGCTTCCGATTAGCCGTCGACCGGTAGTACTGGAACGGCTCGTGATGCGGACTGTAGTCAACGGACGCCTGCCCACCCACATTCGGATGCTTAGTCCCGCAAACGGCATACCCGTTAGCCTCACCAGTAGGCCGGAACCCACCCTCGAACCAGCCCCACGTAACCCCGCGAGCATTCAGCAGATCCCCGACATTCCGCCCCTGAAACGCCCCGAGATTGTCCTTAGCCGTGTGATTCTTGTCCGAACAGTCGTCAAACGCCGGATCCGGATCGGTAATCATCGTCCCGACCCCATGAGCATCCGGCGAAGCCGCAGTGTGCGGATCAACCTTGGGCTCCCCGGTAACCGAATCCACCGGCTGCAACCCATGCGTCTGCCCCGACACGAGATTGATCGCCCCGGGACTAGACGGCCCGAACACAGTATTGAACGAGTTGTCATTCAACGAGTAGTGCTGCGCGTAATTCCACATCGCAGTAACAGTATTGCCGTCGAAGTAGTTCATCACCAGACCGGGCTCGCCGAACAGCACAGGCTGCCCAGTGCACTTGTCCTTCTCGGTGTACTCGACGAACTTGTCCATCTTGCCGCCGTTGAACGCGGCCTGTTCCTTCTTGTAGTCATGCGCCTGATCACAGGTGAGCGCCTGGTCGGGGCTCAACCGCTTCGGGTTGTAAGCGTTCGGGTTGTGCTGCAGCAGTTCCGGAGTCAGGCCGTTGACCTTGGGAGTGCCGGGCGCGGCATGGAACGGAGTGCCGTTCTCGTTCGTCGCGTTCGGATAGGTGCCGAAATAATGGTCGAAGGAGATGTTCTCGCCGAAGATCACCACGACGTGCTTGATCGGCGTCGACGTCGTGAACGTCTCGGCGGCGATCGCGTGCGCCGGGGCCGAGGTCGACGCCGAACTGCTCGCGCACGCCGCGGCCAGCGCCGCGGTCGCCGCCAGCGCGGCCGCCGCGGTGGCCCGCTTCCTGGTCCGCTTCACTGCAGAACTCCTTCCGCTCAGCCCAGCACTGCCCGGCCGTAGTGGTCGGCCGGATCCGTCACGCCCGGGAACAGGTGGAAATACCCGCCCCCGAACGGCGAGACGTAGTCGGTGAGCGGCTCGCCGGCGAGCCGCTTCTGCACGGCCTCGAACTGCTGCTCGAGATCGCGCTGGTAACAGGTGAAGACGAGGCCCATGTCGAGGTTGCCGTTGGAGTCCACGCCGCGGTCGTAATTGACCGCGCGGCGCAGGATCCGCTGTCCGTCCGTCTGCGGCGTGCGCGGGTTCGCGAGCCGGATGTGGCTGGTCAGCGGGATGACCGTGCCGATCGGGTCGTCGGCGTAGCGCGGCGCGTCCTGCTCGGCCGCGCCGTCGAGCGGGGCGCCGGTGTCGCGGCGGCGGCCGATCATGTTCTCCTGCTCCGACAGCGACACCCGGTCCCAGAACTCGACCAGCATCCGGATCAGCCGGATGACCTGGTAGCTGCCGCCGTCGTCGGTCCACACCAGACTGTCCGCTTCGGACGGTCCGGGATTCGCGGTGCCGTCCTTGAATCCGAGCAGGTTGCGCGGGGTCCCGGACGGACGCGGCGGCGAGCTGAACCCGTCGATCTTCCAGCGCAGCTGCATCCCGCCCCGGGTCGCGCGGGCGATGTCGCGCAGCGCGTGCAGCACGGTGTCCGGTTCGGCGGCGTTGAGCACCAGGGACAGATCGCCGTGGCACCACTGCGGATCGAGCGCGTCGTCCGGGAACATCGGCATCTGCTTGAGCTTCGGCGGTTTGCGCGCGGCGAGCCCGTACCGGTCGTCGAACAGCGACGCGCCCGCGCCCACCAGCACGGACAGCTGTCCTTTCGGGACTTCCGGACCGAGCACGCCGGAATCCGCGGGCGGGCCGGTGATCCCGACGGACGCGGGCGCACCGCCACCGGTGAGGAAACGCGCGCGGTCGGTCAATTCCTTGAGCAGGGCGGTGAGTTCGGTGCGATTCTCGGCGACGACGTCGAACGCGGCGACGACCGAATGTCTCGCCGGTTCCGCCAGCACGGCTGTCTGATGTGGACCGTGGAACGGCACCGCTCCCCCGGCGGCCGTCGCGCTTCCGGACAGACCGACCAGACCCGCGCCCGCCCCGGCGGCTGCCGCTCCGCACAGGAACGCGCGCCGTCCCAGGCTCACGAGACCCTCCTCGGCTCCGCGATCGCCGCGACCGGGGCCATGCGTTCGGTCAGCTCCGAGACGTCGGCGTTGATCCGCTGCCGCTGCTTCCGGTCGAGAGCGGAGAGCGGTTTCCCGGCGACCGTTTGGAGATCGTGGTCGGTGCGGGCGATCCAGGCGTCCAGATCCTTCAAGCCGGGGAACCTCGTCGTCAGCAGCGGGCGCAGCACGTCGAGCACCGCACGGGTCCCGGCGAGGTTCGCGCGGGCGGTCGCCAGGGTGGAGCCGCTGCCGTAGTCGGTGCGGCCGGTCAGCTCGAATTGGAGGGTGTTCTCCATGATCTCGTGCGCGCGCAGGCCGAGATCGTTCTGGTCGATCTGGGCGTCGGCGAACGACGTGCGCAGCTTCTGGACCGCCTGGTCGAGCTGATCGGCGATCGGGCTCAGCTCGGGCATCGCCTCGTTGTGCCACAAGCCGTTCTCGAGGCGATGGAAGCCGGTGAAGCCCGGATCGGCGGCACCGCCCGGCAGCCCGGCGGTGGTGCCGTTGATCACCCCGTCCGAGTCTCCGAAGGCGTCGTAAGCGGCGCCGAGCCGTTCGTAGGTGAGGTGTGCGGTGAGCCAAGCCTGTTGTGCCGCACCGCGATTGCCCGAGCGGACGGCTTGCGCCAGCGCCGCGGTCTGGCCGGTGAGCGTGCTGAGGCCGTCGGCGACGTAGGCGTGGTACTGCTTGAGCGGGCCGAGCAAATCCGCGTTGGTCACCGGCACCACCGCTGGGCCCGGACGGTCCGCGCCGCCGGTGACCTGCACGGTCGGGCCGACGAAGGGCGTGCCGTCCTCGGGGGCGCAGCGCAGGGCGTACGCGCCGTTGCCGAAGTTCACCGGCAACGCGCGCGTCGTGCCGGGGCCGACGCCTTCCAGTTCCCCGAAGACCGTGCCGGTGGCCGGGTCGACGAGTTCGATCTCCATCGTGACGGCGGCGTTGTTGCGGACCTGCAGGGTCTGCGGCCCGGCCGGCGGCGCGGTCCAGCCGTCGCCGCAGGCCGAGCGCGAAACCTCGACCGGACCGGGCAGGGCGGGCGAGCCGGAACACCCGGCGAGCGCCGCGGTCCCGGCAAGGACCGCGGCCGCGCCGAATCCGCCCGCCCAGCGCCGCACGTCAACCCCCCTCAGGTGAACTTCTGGCGGACACTTTCACCGATCCGCCGGGCGCTGACAAGAGGGTTGTGCCGATATGCCCGATTCCGGGCCGAAGATCAACCGATCAGCCCTTCGCGGGCGTCGTGAACGGCTGCTGGTCCGGCTGGAACACCTGGCCGGCGGCGGGCACCTTCAGGTCGATCAGGTACGCGGCGGTCGCGTCGTCCACCCCGCGCGCCTTGCCGAGGATGCAGTGGCCGAACGCGTCGACCGACAGCAGCCGCGAGTTGCCCAGTTCCTCGGCCATCCGCTGGCCGAAGCGGTACCGGGTGGCCGGGTCGTAGAAGTTGCTCACCACCAGCACCGGCGTCGCGGTGTTCGCGCGCCACGGCCCGCGGTACGGGTCGGACGTCTTCGCGGCGGGCCACACCGGGCACGCGGCGATGTCGGAGAACACCTGGTAGCGGCCGAAAGTCGGCGATTCCCGGTCCGCGTTGGCCGCGATGCCCGGCACCTGCTCCTGCCGGATCCGCATCGGCTTGTCCGCGCAGTTCACCGCGAAGTAGGAGTCGTCGCCGGTGTACGGGCTGTCCGGGGCGAGGTCGAGCAGACCGCCGCGGCCCGCGGACAGGGTGCCCTTCCGCGCGGACTGCGCCTGCAACGACGGATGCAGCACTGAGTACGCCTGCTGCAAGCCCTCCGCCAGCTCGCCGAACGAAGCGGGCGAATACAGCGAGCTCGACACCGCGCCGGTCAACGCGCCGAGGTCGATCTTCGTGCCGTCGGGCAGCGTGATCGGGTCGGTGCGCACGTGCTCGCGCAGCTCGTCGAACTTCGCGCGCGGGTCGCCCGCGCTGAACGCGCATTTGTCGCCGGCCTGGGCGCAGCGGTCGAGGAAACCGGCGAGCGCGATCTCGAAGCCCTGCGCCCGCGCGAGGTCGTAGGTGACACCGTCGTTGGTGCGCAGCTGCGGGTCGACGTTCCCGTCGATCACGATCGCCCGCGTCTGCTTCGGGAACATCGCCGCGTAGGTGGAGCCGACGAGCGTGCCGTAGGAGAACCCGGTGTAGGTCAGCTGCTTGTCGCCGACGGCGGCGCGCAACTGGTCGAGGTCGCGCACGACGTCGCGGGTGGACATGTGGTCGAGCAGCGCGCCCGCGTTGCGGCGGCAGAACTGGCCGTAGTCGCGGTACGCGGCGAGCGTGCCGGAGATTTCCTTGCGCGACAACGGAACCGGGACCATCTCGTTCTGCACGTCCGCGGCGTCCTCGGCGGTGGTGAAGCAGCGCAGCGGATTGCTGGTCCCGACGCCGCGCGGGTCGAACCCGACGAGGTCGAAGCGGTCCATCACCTGCGGGCGGAAGTAGCGGTCGCCCGCGATCGGCATCCGGAGCCCGGACCCGCCCGGACCGCCCGGGTTGAGGAACAGCGACCCGATCCGCTGCCCGGGAACCCTGGCGGCGCGCTTCATCAGCGCGATGTCGATGCTGCCGAGCGACGCGTCGTCGTGGTCGACCGGCACGCGGTAACGCGAGCAGCTGTACAGCTTCACCTGGTCTTCCGGGACCCCGCGCAACTGGTCTTTGGTGCAGTCCTCCCACCTGACCGGCGCGGTGCGCGCGATCTCCGCGGGGGTGGCCTGCTGCGCCGCCGGACCGGCGGGCGCCGCGACGGCAGTGCCCGCCAGCCCGGTCAGCGCGGTCGCGATCGCCGCGACCAGTGCTCCGGCTCGTGCTCTTTTCGCTCCGCGCACGTGGAATCTCCCCTGGTTGCGCACCCGTCTGATTACGGGGCGTCACCGAGACTGGCACAATCCGGCCAAGCCGGGCACCGGCCAAAAGGAGGAACTGCGGATTCGGGCGAGCGGCCCGGTTCAGGGATCCTCGACGACCGGCCGGAGCGGTGAGAGAAACGGGTCGAGCCGGACGGTGATCTCCCCGCGCGCCATGACTCGGACCCGGAACCCGTCCGGCCAGGGCATCTCTCTCGCGTCGTCGTCGAGCTCGTACAAGAGGCCGTGCGAGCCGGGAAGCAGGCGGGCCACGTACTCAAGAAGTTCGGTCAGCTCCTGTTCCTCGTCGCGGCGGCGGTTCGGCATGCCGTTCACCGTCAAGACGTGCATGCCGTTGAACACCTTCAGTCTCGCTTCGCCGGACAACCAGTCGATCGCGGCGACGCGCTCGCGGACCTCCTCGAGCAGCTCGTCGAACTTCTCCTCGCCCCACTCGACCTCGGACGGGGATTCGTCCAGCTCGAACCAGCCGTGGAACGTGTACATTCAGATCTCCGAGATAGGTCCGATTTTGACGACCGGCTCGATGCCGTACCTGCGAGCGTATTCCGCGATCTTAGCCAGAATCTGGGGATCCGGCGGCACCCCGAAGTGGAAGAACGGGATCCGGCCGGTCAGCTTCGCGAACTCGAAGGTCCTCTTGGCCTGGGCGCGGAACTTACTGCCTTTTTGCAAAGGCTCCGATTTGGTCTGAGCGATGTAGAGATCACTGATGACGTCGAACTCCCGCTGCTCCGGGTCGTTGACGAAGATCCCCCGGGAGTAGCCCCCGAGCCGCTCCGCCAGCGCGTCGGCGTCGGCATCGGGCTTGTTGGACTTCTTGAGCCCGCCCAGCCCGGCGTTGATGCACTCGTCACCGTTGTTGTTGTGCACCAGGACCGGCGTCCCGGCGGCCTCGATGTAGTACGTGTGGAGGCCGTTGACCGTCAGGTTGTACGTCCGTCCGCTGCCGGAATAGCGACGGTTCGCCGCGACGCTGACGTGCTGGCCGCGAGTGCTGTCCAGCTGAGTCCCCGGCGCGAGCGCCGCGGCTGGCGCCCACGTGTGCGCGGTGCCGTCCCAGAAGAGGTGGTGCGCGGTAGCAGTGACCCGCGCGGAACCGCCGGGCGTGGCCAGCGTGACATCGTCGAAATCGGTGTCGTCGTCGGTGATGTGCACGGCATCGACGACGTGCTGCTGGAGCACCGGGCTATCCGGTTCGGCATTCGCGACCCGGTCGCCCGCGCGCACGGTCTCGATGGGCTTGGTCGTGCCGTCCGCCATCAATACCCGGGTCCCGGCCACGAAACTGTTGCCTCGGCACAGGATTTTGCTGAGGCTTTGCGCCTCTTCGGCTATCTGAGCGAGTTCCGCTTCTCCTTCCTGAGCCAGGGTGGCAGCTTCGCCCAGTTCCGCGTTGATCTCGGCGCCGAGCACGTCGAAGGCGCTGCGGCCGCTGCCGAGAGTGTCGGCCAGCCCGGCGATTCCTTCGAGGCTGTCGGCCACGCCGATTTCGGCCCCGGCTCCGCCCAGGAGCGCGAGGACGTCGCAGACGCCTTCGCACGCGGCGGTCAGCAGGCCGATGCCGATGAACATGAAAATGTCGTCGACCGGATCGCCCCCGCTGCCGGTCATGATCGGGTCCGGGTATCGGGCCGCGAAGTTCGGGTTGAACAGATTGTGCGGGTCGAGGCAGGCGTTGGTCTTGTAGCTGCCCTGCGGATTGAGCTGACGGCACAGGTCCTGCAGATGGTGGAGAATCCGCTCTTTGTCCGCCTGGGTGCCGGTGATCAGGAGGATGCAGTCTTCGGTGCTGTACCCGGCCATCGACGCCGCGGGGCGCATCGCGGGCTGGCACGATTGCTTGCGCTGCTCGACGATCTTTTGCTTCTCGGACTCGACCTTGGCTTTGACGCCGTCCCAAGCCGCACGCGCCGCGTCGGCGGCGTCCTTGGCGCTCTTGCCCGCGCCGAGTGCGTACTGGTAGGCGTTGTGCGCGGAGACCGCCGCGTCACGCGCTGAGCTGGCGGCTTCCGCGGCCGAATGAGCGGCCCACGCAGCGGACCGGCCCGCCTGGTCGGCCGCCGAAATCGCCCGTGCCGCCGCGGCCGCGGCCATGTTCGCCGAAGCCTGGGCCTGCTGCGCGGAAGCGGTGGCGCGGTTCGCCGCTTCTTGAGCACGAGTGGCTGCGGCTCCGGCGTCAGCGGCCGCTTTCTGCGCCTCGTTGAGATAGCGCGTCGCGTCCTCGTCCGCCTTGCGGGCACGGGCCGCGGCAGCCTGGGCTTCGTTCGCGTCGTGGGTCGCGGATGCCGCCGCGCTGGCGGCCTGCTCCAGCAAGCTGTCGATGGCGGCGTTGTGGGCAGCGGTGTTCTGGTCGCGCCGGGCCGCGGTGAACTGGCCGACGGTCAGGAACTCGTGCAGCAAGGTCGGCGGCCCGTCCAATGCGGCCTGCGCCCCGGCGACGACCTCGCGCGCCCCGGCAGCCCGGGCGGCGGACTGCACCTGTTCTGCCTTGACCTGGTCGTCTGTCTGCAAAGAGACGTATTGGCCGGTGTCGAGGAAGTCGCGCAGCGCCTGGTCGGTCCCAGCGTCCAGCGCGCTCTGCCCGTGCTGCACGACTACGGTGCGCCCGGCCGCCCTCGCTGCGGACATGATCTGGCTGACCTGCAGGGTGTCGTCCTGCAGACGGCCCGGGTAGTCGCGGCTGCGCAGGAAATTCCGGACATCCGTATCCGAGCCGGCTTGGGCGGCCGCGGCGGCCGTCTTGAAACCGGCTGTGCCCGACTCCGCGAGCCGGCCGAGGAGGACACGATCGTCCTGGCCCGCGGCGGCAGCCAATCCGGTGAGGACGAAGTCGGCGGCTTCGTCGTCCGAGGCGGAGATCGCCGTGGCCGCCGCAGCTCTGGTCCACGTACCGCCGAGGTCGGCCAGCGTCAAGGCGACCTTGCGAGCGTCGCTGACGACAGTGGCGCGTGCGGTGCCCGGCGCAGTGGCTTCGGCGATCAGGCGGTTGGTCTCGGCGTCCCAGATGCTCGCCTGGTCCAAGTCCGTTCGCGGTGGCGCCGGACGGGTGGCCTGTGCCGCGGCGGCCTCGCGGGCCGCGTCGTCGGCTTGCTGACCCGCCAGAGCGATCCGGTCGTCGTCTGCCTTCCGGGCCACCTGCGCGATCTGTGCTGCCTGCTGCGCCGCGGTGACCGCGGTGTTCGCCGCAGCGGTCGCGGCATTCGCGTGGTCAGTGGCTTTTCGGGCCGCCTCGTCGGCTTGTCCCTTGAAGACCGCAGCGGCTGCGGCCGCGTCCGCGGCCGCGCGTGCGTTGGCTGCGGCCGCATCGGCGGCATCGGCGGCCTGACCTGCCGCGGCGCTGGCCTGATCCGCCCACGACTGGCTCGCCTGGGCCGCTGCCACCGCGCGAGCGGCTTGGGATCGCGCCCGCGCCGCCGCGGCCTGGGCCTGCCGCGCGTCAGCACCGGCCGCCGCGGCCGCGTTGGCCGCGTCAGTCGCCGCCTGCGCCGCAGTGCGCGACTGGTTCGCGGCGTCCGAGGCAGCTTGCCCCGCTGTCCGGGCGTTCTGCGAAGCAGTCCTTGCCGAGCGCGCGGCATCCGCGGCCGTCGACGCGGCGAGCGCCGCGTCGCGCGCGGTTTGGGCCGCCGTGGCCGCGTCGCCGGCCTTGGTCTGGTCGCCAAGCGCTGCTGCCGCCGCGTCATACGCGTGCGAAGCCGCCCTCCCGGCCTGCGAAGCCGCCGCCGCCGCCCGTGAAGCGGCGACCGCGGCAGTGTGCGCCGCAGCAGTGGCCGCGTTCGCCGCACCGATCGCCTGACGTGCGGTGACCGACGCTTGGTCCGCGGCGTAGGCGGCCCGGGTCGCGGCATCGGTCGCCTGATTGGCATGCCCCTCCGCCGCGCCGGCCGCGTCTTTGGCTTCTTGAGCTGCCTTCTGCGCGGCAGCGGCCGCGGTGACGGCGCGGTCTGATTCCTCCTTCGCCTGCTGCGTTTCGCTCGCGGCTCGTTCCGACGCGGCCTTGGCCGTCGCGACCAGATCGGCGATGGAGGCCGTTTCGGCATCGCGAGCCTGCGCCACGGGCAGATCCGTTTGCAAGAACTGGTTGAGGGCGTCAAGGGTGCCCGCGTCGAGCGCCTGCTGGCCGACCTTCTTCACTTCCGGACCGCCGGCCGAGACAGCCCGGCTGACCTTCACCGACTGGTCGGTTTCGAACGCTCCCTGCCATCCGGAGTCGAGGAACTCCCGCAGCGCGTCCTGGGTGCCCGCGTCGAGCGCCTTCTGCCCGGCTTTCTTCACTTCCGGACCGCCGGCCGACATGACCTGGCTGACCCGGACGCTGACGTCGATGTCGTGCGGCGCTTCCCAGCCGGTGCCGACGAACGCCTGCAGCGCTTCGTCCGTGCCCGCGTCGAGCGCTTGCTGTCCAGCCGACCGCGTCGCTGCGCCGCCTGCCGAAATCAGGCGGCTGACCTGCACAGTCCGGTCAATCGACGCGTCCGGATCCTTCTGCGTCGTCAGGAATCGGGCGATGTCGGCGTCCGTGCCGGCCAGCGCGGCCCCGGCGTCGCGCTTTGTGGCCGGGCCGCCGACCCGCCACAGCAGAGCCGCCTTCGCGCGGTCCGCGGCGGCGGCCGAGGCAGTCTGCGCGGCTGCCGGGCCGCCCTCGATCCCGGCCGCCGAGGCAGCAGGCGGAGTTAGCGCATTCGCAGCCAGCGCGATTGTCATCGCAGTGATCAGGGCAGCACGAAACCTGGGTCTTTCCGAACGCATCCGGTCCCCCTCAATTGACCATCGCGCATATCTTGGCCCCGACCACAATGCGCGGAAAAAACATTTACCGGGCTTCTTGCGACCAGGTCAACCGCCAATAAGACGTGATCGACATCACCGTGCGCCTTGCCGAATAGTCCGCCTAGCCTCGCACTGCCCGAGATCAGTTTCGGGTCCGGCATCCACATTGGGTCAAATGTCGGATTTCATCCCTTAAGGAACACTCATGAGACGGTCCTATCGGACATTTTCCCTCGCCGGAGCTGCCGCGGCAGGCGTGCTGACCGCCGTCGCCGTCCCGGCGAGCGGCACCGCTTCCGCGGCCGACGAGCCGCCGCCCATCGTGGAGGACTACGGCTACCCGGGCGCGGCCGCGATTTTCGCCAGCGACCACGTCCAGCTGATCAGCGGCGACGGCCACCTCCTCTACCGCCCCTGCCCCGCCCCGGAAACTCCTGGCCTGATCATCGTCCGCACCACCGACCGGATCGGCTCGGCGGGCAATGGCAAACTCTGCTTCGAAGTCACCGGGACCACCGGGCGCATCACCGTGAAAATCCCGAACGTCTACGCCATCCGGGGCGATGGCACGTCCACCGCGCCGGGTCACAAAATCAAGGCCCAGCTGACCACCGATGCCGGGGCCAACACGACGGTGGACGTCAACCCGAATGCCGACACGCAGGTCGGGATCGCCACCACGCCGCCGGGAGACCCGACCGCATTGCTCCACATGGACGCGTCGCGCTGATCTCCTTCCGCGACGATTTCCGGCAGCCAGCCACGCGCACGTTATTTCTCATTCACTCGCACGGATGTTGCGTACGCGGATTAACCGCTCGTGGCTGGCCTCGCGAAACCCGACACCGGGGCGGGATCCCGACCCGGCAACCGAACGAACGCCAGCTGCTCAGGACCGGGTCAGCACGAATACTGGCAGCTCCCGCCCCGCCGTGGCGCGTTCCATTTCGTAGCCCGGCCAGAATTCGAGCAGTTCCGCCCACATCCGGTCGTACTCCGCGCCTTCCAGTTCCCGCGCCTTGACCTCGATCTCGCGGCCGCGCAGCGCGACCGTCGCCTTCGGGTTGTCGCGGAGGTTGTGCGTCCACGCCGGGTTCTTCGGACGGCCCCAGTTGGAGCCGGTGAGCACGAACTCGCTGCCGTGGGGGTAGTACAGCAAGTTCGTGCTCCGCGGGAGGCCGCTGCGCCGTCCGGTGGTGGTGAGGCGCAGCGACGGCAGGCCGGCCAGTCCGACCAGGCTGATCCGGCCGCCGAACCACCGGTGCAGCTGCCGGTCGGTCGCGATGATGGCGCGCGAGGCGCCCATCAGCCGGCGCTGGGTGCCGAGCTTGCGGGCGAGTGCCGCGAGAGGGTTACGCACGCACTGATCTTGCCAAACTCACCCCGAACCGCTGCTGTGAGTCTGTCCACCATCGCTCGAGCGCGAACCCGGCGGCGTTCAGTTCCGCTTCGACGCCGTCGGGGCGGAACTTCGCGGACACCTCGGTGCGGATGTGCTCGCCCTCGGCGAACGGCACGATCAGGTCCGCTCCGGGGATGCGCACCTCCGTCCGCCGCCGGGCGCGCAGCCGCATTTCGATCCACTCGCGGTCGGCGTTCCAGTGGGCGACGTGGTCGAACTCGTCCGGGTCGAAGTCCGCGCCCAGTTCGGCGTTGATCACGCGCAGCACGTTGCGGTTGAACGCCGCGGTGACGCCCGCCGAGTCGTCGTAGGCCCGTTCCAGCGTTTCCCGGTCCTTCACCAGGTCGGTGCCGAGCAGCAGCCACTCCCCCTCGCCGAGCACGTCGCGCACCGAGTGCAGGAACTCGGCCCGCTCGTCGGGCAGGAAGTTGCCGATCGTGCCGCCGAGGAACGCGACGACCCGCGGCGCGGTGCCGGGCAGCAGCTGCAGGTGCTGGGTGAAGTCGCCGACCACCCCGCGCACCTCGAGCTTCGGGTAGTCCGCCGTGATCGCGGCGGCGGCCTCGGCGAGCGCGGTTTCCGACACGTCCATCGGCACGAACGCCTCCAGCGTGCCGTGCGCGGTGAGCGCGTCCAGCAGCAGTCGGGTCTTCTCGCTCGACCCCGACCCCAGTTCGACGAGCGTGTGCGCGCCGGTGCGTTCGGCGATCTCGGCCGCCCGTGCCGCGAGCACCTCGCGCTCGCTGCGGGTCGGGTAGTACTCCGGCAGCGCGGTGATCTTCTCGAACAGCTTGCTGCCTTCGGCGTCATAGAACCACTTGGGCGGCAACCACTTCTGGTCGGCCGTGAGCCCCTCGCGCACGTCCGCGCGCAGTTCGGCGGTCACGTCGCGGCGATGGCTCTCCAGGTCCGCTTCGGTCATCGGGCGGTGCTCCGTTCCAGGGTCAGGGGAAGGACGTCGACGCCGGCCGCGGTGATGCGCACGGCGTGGTGGTCGGGCACGGCGGTCCAGGCCGGGTCCGGATCGCACGGCTCGGACGCCAGCACCACGCCGGTTTCGGTGCGGCGCACGGACAACGCGTGCGTCCAGGCGGTGGCGACGAGCAGTTCGCCGTCGGTGAGCAGCAGGTTCAGCCGGGAGCCCGGGGCGACCGCCTCGACCTCCCGCACGAGGCCGGTCACCGCTTCGAGCGGCTCCTCCCCCGCGCGCAGCCGGGCGCGCAGCAACGCCCACAGCAGTGCGGAATCCGTCGGCGCTTCGAGCGTGAACAACTCGGTGACGTCCAGTCGCCCGGCCAGCCCGCGCATCGAACCGGGCCAGCCGCGCACCACGCCGTTGTGGCTGAACAGCCAGCGGCCCTCGGCGAACGGCGCGGCGGCCGCTTCGGTGACCGGCATTCCGGTGGTGCCGTTGCGCACCGCCGCGACGAACGCGCGAGTGCGCACCGACGCGGCCAGCGCGGGCAGCGTCTGGTCGGTCCACAGCGGTTCGCGGCGGCGGTAGCGCTGCGGCGGCGCACCCGGCTCCGGGTACCAGCCGAGGCCGAAGCCGTCGGCGTTCACCGAACCGCCGCCGCGCATGTCGAGCGGCGCGTACGACTGCACGAGCAGCGCGTGCGGCGCGGCGAACATCAGCTCCGCCGGGGACACCGGCGCGCCGAGATAGGCGAGATGACGGCACATCCGGCTAGCCTGCCTCGCCCGGGCGCGGATCGCGCGCGCACCGGAAACCGGAGAAGATCTGCCGCCGGATCGGGTAGTCCCAGTTGCGGAACGTGCCCCGGATCGCCGCCGCGTCGGTGCCGAACGACCCGCCGCGCAGGATCTTGTACTCCGGTCCGAAGAACACCTCCGAGTACTCCCGGTACGGGAACGCCGCGAAGCCCGGGTAGCCGTGGAAATCGGTGCTCGTCCACTCCCAGACGTCGCCGATCAGCTGGTGCACGCCCAGCGGCGACGCACCGGCCGGATACGCGCCCGCCTCGGCCGCGCGCAGGTGGCGCTGCCCGAGGTTGGCGTGCTCGGCGGTCGGTTCCTCGTCGCCCCACGGGAATCGCCGCGACCGTCCGCTCTCCGGGTCGTGCCGGGCGGCCTTCTCCCACTCCGCCTCGGTGGGCAGCCGCTTGCCCGCCCAGCGCGCGTACGCCTCCGCCTCGTAATACGAGACGTGCACGACCGGCTCGTTCTCCGGGACGCGCTCGCGCACGCCGAAACGGGTGCGCCACCAGCCGTCCGGTTCGCGGCGCCAGAACCGGGGCGCGGTGATGTCGTGCTCCTGCCGCCAGGCCCAGCCGGGCTCGCTCCAGAACCGCTGGTCGTGGTATCCGCCGGATTCCAGGAACTCGACGTACGCCCCGCAGGTGACCGGGGTGGTGTCGAGGACGAAGGCGGGCACGTCGACCTCGTGCGCCGGGCGTTCGTTGTCCAGCGCCCACGGTTCGGCGGTGGTGCCCATGGTGAACCGGCCGCCGGGCACGAGCACCTCGGCGGGCAGCTTCCGGGCGGGCGCGCGCGGCGGCTCCGGGGCGTGCAGCACCGGTTCGCCCTTGCGCAGCTGGTGGGTGGCCAGCATGGTCTCGTCGTGCTGCTGTTCGTGCTGGGTGATCATGCCGAACGCGAAGGCGCTCTCGGTGAGCCGCCTGCCTTCCAGCGGGGCGGTTTCCAAGACGTCGAACGCCTTTTCGCGAACTTCCTTCACGTACGCCCGGGCCTCGGCCGGGCCGAGCAGCGGCAGCGCCGGGCGGTCCGCGCGGGCGTGCTGGAAGGCGTCGTACAGGTCGTCGATGTCCGGCCGCAGCGGCTCCCGGCCGCCGACGTCGCGGACCAGCCACAGTTCTTCCTGGCTGCCGATGTGCGCGAGGTCCCACACGAGCGGCGACATCAGCTTCGAATGCTGCCGCACGAGGTCCTCGTCGTCGACCGCGTCGGTGAGGGCCACGCTGCGCTCGCGCGCCCGGGTGAGGGCCGCGGCCGCGTGCGCCCGCAGGTCTTGCGGGCTCAGCTCCAGCAACGGGTTCTGTTCGGGGATGGTGCTCATGGCTCCTGACTCCTCGAGTCCGGTTCGCCGGGCTCCCCGCCCGGCGGTGTTCTCGGTCCTGCTCATCGGTCCTGGCGCGGGACCCCGGCGGCCCGCGTCCGCAGCCCGGCGGCCAGCCGGGCGACGGTGTCGTCCGGAAGCCCGGTGGCGGGCAGCTCGGCCACGCCCAGTTCCACCAGCTCCCTGGCGACCGCCGCCAGCTGCGCGTCGGCCATCCCGCACCGGGCGGCGTCGGCCCAGCGGCCGGCCGCGGGCGCGCACACCTCACGCACTTTGTCCACAGTGGACTGATTCGCCAGCAGCGCGGTGACCAGCGCGACCGGCGGCAGCCATTCCCCCGGCGGCTGCCCGTCCAGGTACCTCAGCTCGAGGTAGCCCTGCGGCCGCACCGGGGTGAACATCGTGGTGAGGTGGTAGTCGAGGTCCGCGGCCGTCGGGCGGCGCAGCACGGTGGCCGCGCCCCGGCCGCCGATCCACTCGGCGAAGGTCAGTCCCTCCGGCGCGTCCCACGGCCGTTCGCCGCGCGGGAACACCATCAGCGGCGTGTCCATCATCCGGCGGGCCCATTCGCGCGCCGGGTCGTCCCCGGGTTCGGGCGACTGGGTGCGGACCGGTTCGGTTTCCATGACCGCGAGCCAGCGCGCCGACGCGAATCCGGTGTCGGTTCCGGCGTGCACGCGGGAATTCGCGAACAGGGCCAGCAGCGGCGGGCCCATCGCGTGCGCGGCCGCCCAGCGCGCGGCGACCTCGTGGGCTTCGCCCGCGTCGACGCAGATCTGCAGCCCCGCGGTACTGCACATCATGGTGATGCCGCCCGCCCCGATCGGGGCGAACCGGCGTTCCATGGCGGCGTAGCGGGGCGTGCGCAGAACGCGCCGGGGCGGACGGTGTTCGTCGATGCCCGCGGCCCCGAGTTCGAGGCCGTGGCGGGCGAGAAGACCGGTGAGATGAGCGAGATCGGCCTCCACAGCCGCGTGCAGGGCACGCAGCGAGGCCTGCGGCGGAGCGGAGATCTCCACCTGGCAGCCCGGTTCCAGGCTCACCGGCGCGCCGGCCGGGAGCGGGATCGCGGGACTGTCGGGGCGCAGCGTCCGCGGGGTGTGCGGGCCGAGCGCCGTCGCGAGGACATCGGGGTCGAGCGGGCGGACCGGGTCGCCGGAATGGTGCACGGTGAACTCCAGTTCCACCCCGAGCAGTCTCGGCGGGCCGTGCTTGAAACAGACCGACGCGACGTACCGCTCCCCCTCCGCGCGGTCAGCGAGCACCCGCGCGGTCCGGTTCGCCGCACTCCCCGATCTGTCCGGAAAGTCGTGCACTGCAGTCATCTGTCGCCGTCCCCGTCAGGAGGTCCGCGGGGCCGGACCTCGTCGCTTCGCGACGCTACACGCGGGGTCCGACAAAAACAGGGCCGAGAAGCGCCGGAGACGATCGATAAGGAACCCGTAATCCTGGTTGACCTGGGAGTTCACCGAATGGATCAACCTGGCGGGCACTGCTCCATCCGGGGCACCCCGGACTCACGGCAGAGCGGGCTCGGTCCCCAGTCCCAGCTCCGCCGCCGCTTTCTGCACCGCCGCCACCACCAGGTGCAACGCCGGCCGCCGGATCTCCGTGCGGCGATAAGCGATCGACACCGTCCGCAGCAGCGGCGGGGCCAATGCGACGACGTCGATTCCCGGCGGGCGCAGCAGCCGCAGGCCGAGATCGGACACCAGGGTGACGCCGAGCCCGGCGCCCACCATCGCCATCGCGGTCGACTGCTCCTCGACCTCGTGATTGATTTTCGGCTGGAAACCGTGCCGCTGGCAGGCAATCCGGATCGCGCGGCCGAAATGGGACTTAGGGCTCGCCAGGATCCACGGGTGCTCCGCGAGCGCGTCGAGCGGGACCGTGGCCGACTGCAGCGCGCCCGCCGGGACCGCCGCGTGCAGCCGTTCCACCGCCACGACCGCGCGCTCCAGCCCGTCGCTCCACTCCATCGGGGCATCCGAGTAGTCGATGACGAACGACAGGTCCAGCGAGCCGTCCCGCACCGCGTCGGCGGTCGCCTCCGGGGCCAGTTCTTTCGTCCGCACTTGGATTCCCGGGTAATCCGCGGCCAGCGCGGTGAGCGCGGTCGGCAGCAAACCGGACGCCACGGACGCCCAGACTCCCGCGGTGAGCCGCGCGGACATCGAGCCCTGCGCTTCCTCCAGCGCGAGCGTCGCGCGCTCGACCGAACCCAGGATCTCCTCGGCGTGCTCGGTGAGCAGGATGCCGAGTTCGGTCAGCTGGACCCGGCGGCCGAGCCGTTCGAACAGCTTCGCGCCGACGTCGCGTTCCAGCTGCGCGAGTTGCTGCGACACCGCCGAAGCGGTGTAATGCAACGCCGCGGCAGCCGCGGTGACCGTGCCCCTGCGGTGCAGTTCGCGGAGCATCCTCAAGCGGTGCAACGAAAGCTCCATGTACGAACCCTAAACAACTTCGTGCACATTCGGTAAATGGACGCGGCCCCCGAAGTGGCAGCACCCTCGGAAGCAGGCGGCGAAGCGCGCTGCCAAGGACTCGAGGAGGTGAGTGGCTCGATGGACACGCGGATCGCCGAACCGCTGATGAAGCTCACGTGGACGGACCCGGTCACGGGCGCGCGCGGCTACCTGGTCGTGCACAGCCTGGTTTCCGGCGTCGCCACGGGCGGCACGCGAATGCGCGCCGGCTGCACGGTCGACGAGGTGGCCGACCTCGCGCGCGGCATGGCGAACAAGACGGCCGCGTTCAACCTCCCGGTCGGCGGCGCGAAGGGCGGCATCGACTTCGACCCCAAGGACCCGCGCGCTACCGGTGTGCTCACCCGGTTCTGCGAGTTCCTGCGTCCCTGGCTGGACTCCAGCTGGGTGACCGCGGAGGACCTGGGGGTGCCACAGCATCTCATCGACGAAGTTTTCGCGACGCTCGGGCTGGAGCAGTCGTACCACGCCGCGATCCGCCGGTCGGCTGATCCGGCGCGCACGCTTCGGCGGGTTCAGGCCGGGCTGAACGCGCCGGTTCCCGGCGGGCAGTTGCTCGGGGACGTGATCGGCGGGTACGGGGTGGCGCAGGCTTGTCTCGGGGCGGCCAACACCTGGGGGTGGGCTGTTCCGGAGACGACTGTCGCTATCCAAGGCATCGGGACGATGGGCGGCGGCGCGGCTTGGTACCTGCACGAGGCGGGAATGAAGGTCGTGGCTGTCGCGGATGCCGCTGGGACGTTGTACGACCCGGAGGGGTTGGACGTTCCCGCGTTGCTGGAGTTGCGGGACCGGTTCGGCGAGGTTGACCGGGGGCGGTTGCCGGAAGGGGTCCAGTCGCTGCCGCGGGAGGCGGTGGTGGCTGCTGAGGCGGATATCTTTGTTCCGGCGGCTATTTCTTACGCGTTGCGGGTGGACAACGAGAATCTCGTCAAGGCCAAGGTGGTGGTGGAGGCGGCTAACGCTGCTACTACTCCGGAGGCTGAGGCGGCGTTGTCGGCTCGTGGGGTTGCGGTGATTCCGGACTTTATCGCCAATGCTGGGGCTGCGGCTTGGGCTTGGTGGTTGCTGCTCGGGGAGGTCGGGGCGGATCCGGCTGATTCGTTCTTGCGGTTGCGGACGGAGATGCAGGCCAAGGTGGCGTTGGTGCTGGCGGAGTGGCATTTGGATCGGGTTCCGCCTCGGGTTACTGCGTTGCGGCAGGCTGAAGCTGCTCGGGAGGCGCGGAATGCGGACGCGTTGAGTCCGACGGGAGTGCCTGCGTTGATGATTCCGTAGGGGGCGGCGGCTCGTCGCCTGGCGGCGACATTGCGCCTGTTGGTTGCGTGGGGCACCCCGAAGCTGATTGTGATGACGGTCTGAGGGTGCTTGTCAAGGCTGGAAAGATGCCTTGACAAGCACCCTCAGACCGCATTTTGGCTTCGTATCGGGGTGCGGGGGTGGTGTGGGTGCAGCGCTCGTGGGTGCATCGGTGGCGGTTTCGTTCGCGGCGGGGCTAGCGCCCCAAAGTGGCATTGGGTGCGTCTGACGCACCCAATGCCGCATTGGGGCACGTTCCGAGCGGGCGCGGGGTGGGCGGGGCGAGGGTCGTGAGGGGAACCCTGAGGGAATCAGATTCCCTCAGGGTTCCCCTCACGTACCGAAAAAACCGTGAAGGGGTCCCTCACCGGCGGGTGGCGAATTTGTCGGTGGCTGCGATTAGGGTGTTTTCCATCGAGGGGACTGCTGTCGTGTGGCCTGCGCCGCTTACCAGGATTAGTTCTGCGTCCGGGATTGCTTGTTCCAGGAGCCAGGGGGTGCCTGCCAGGCTGCTCAGGTCCAGGATGCCTTGTGCCAGGACTGTCGGGATTCCGGCCAGTTTGCCTGCGTTGCGGAGGATTCCGCCGTCTTCCAGGAAGCAGCCTTGGGAGAAGTAGTGGGTGACCAATCGGGCGAAGGCCAGGCGGAAGCGGGGGTCTTCGAATTTCGGGGACGGCGGGACGCCGGGGAGCATGGCGGATTCCCAAGCGCACCAACGTTGTGCGGCTGGCTCGTGCACTGCGGGGTCCGGGTCGGTGAGCAGGCGGTAGTAGGCCGCTGACAGGTCGCCGTCTCGTTCGGTTTCCGGTACGCCGTCGCGGAAGCTTGCGTAGGCTTCCGGGAACATTTCTGCGAGGCCGCCGGTCAGCTGGTCGATTTCGATCTGACGGTCGGTGGCCAGGCCCATCATGACGATTTCCGTCACTCGTTCGGGATGCTGTTCCGCGTAAGCCAGGCCCAGTACGCAGCCCCAGGAGCCGCCGAAGAGTTGCCAGCGGTCGATTTTCAAGGTTTCCCGCAGCAATTCCAGATCTGCGATCAGGTGGCTGGTGGTGTTCGCCTTCAGCGCTTCTACAGTGTCGCCTGCGTGCGGGGTGCTGCGGCCGGAGCCGCGTTGGTCCAGCAGGACGATTCGATATTTTGCCGGGTCGAAAAACTGCCGCATGCCTTCGCTGCAGCCGGTTCCCGGGCCGCCGTGGAGGACTGCGACCGGTTTGCCCTCGGGGTTTCCGCAGGTTTCCCAGTACACCCGGTGGCCGTCGCCGACGTCCAGCAGGCCGCTGTCGTACGGTTCGATTTCCGGATAGCGCACCGCAGCGTCCCCTCAGTTCAGGGTGCACTCCAGAGCCCGCAGCGCACCGCACAGTTCGGCCGGGCCGGCCGGCCCGATCCGGATTTCCGCGTCCGGCCCGGCCCCGACGGTGTAGCTCAGGTACCGGCCCCAGTCCGTGTCCGCGTAGTGCAGGGGTTCTTCCAACCGGACGTACCGGCCGACGTCGTCGCGTCGTCCCGCGTACAGCTCTCCGCTTCCGTGCACCGGACGCTGCACCAGGGTTAGCACGTCCGACAGCACCGGGTCCAACGGAAAAGCGTCCTCGCCGCGGCGGGCGGCTTCGGTGAGGTCCGCGACGCGCACGGTGCGCACGTATCCGCCGCCAGGGCCCACCGCGGGCAGTTGCTCCACCAGCGTTTCCAGCACGCGTTCGCGGTCGATCTCCTGGACCCCGACGTGTTCGCCGTCCGACACCGCGAGCACCGCCTGCAGTCCGCTGGCCGCGGCGAGCACGCCGTACGTGCGGTCGCCGGTCGCGACCCAGCCGTAGTACTCGACCACCGGGCGCACGAGCAGCGGCAGCCAGTCCAGGAAGTCCACCGTGGCCCGGCCGCGCGAGTCGACCAGGCCGGCCAGCGCCAGCGCGTCGTCCACCCGCTTGGCGGCTTCGTCGCGTTCGGTTTCCGACAGCCACGCCGGATCCGGCCGCAGCGTCACGTGCAACCGGCCCACCTGCTCGCGTTCGGCCAGCGCCGCGAGCGCTTCGACCGGGACGTCCACCCGTCCCGCCGGATCGGCCACCGGCTACTCCTCCTCGTCGCCGAGAACCGGCTGGGTCGCCGAACCGTCCGCCCCGAACGCGCCCTCCGGATCGGACTCGAGGAGGTACTCCGGCCGCCAATGCAGGCCGTCGCCGGGGCCGCCCGCCGCGACGGGCGCACCGCCGACCGCCGGGCCCGAGCCGCGCTGGGACGGTTCGCTCACCGGAGCGGGCAGCACCGCGGCGCCGGGGCCGTTCCGGTCGTGGCTCGCGGCGGTCTGCGTGGCCGTACTGTCCGAAGTGGTCCGGCGGACCGCGACGCCGTCGGCGACGATCGGGCCGTATTGCTTCGGCAGCACGCGTTTCGTGTTCGCGGTGACGCCGTGGTACTGCTCCATCACCCGGACGTTGTTCTCGTTCGCGCCGTGGAACCGGTCGATGCTGTCCTGAAAGGACACTGGCGCGGCCGACGCGGGCAGCACCGCCTGCAACGGCCCGGCCCACGGCTGCGGCCGCTCCGGGCGGGGCGGCACGTCGACGACCGCGTGCCGGGAGCTTTCGAAGCTGCTGGCCTGGGTGTCCATCGACGCGCTGGTGAGGTCGAGCGGGTCGACCGACTCCCGGAACCCGGCCTCGACCGGTCCCGCGCCCGCTTTCGCGGCGTCGGCGGAGTCGCCGGTCCACGAGCGCGCCATCCGCTCCTGAAGCTCTTTCACGCTCTGCGCGCGCTCCAGGTAGGCCGCCGAAAGCTCCTGGACCTTCGCCGCGGCGGCACGCAAACCGGACGTGTCGCCGCCGCGGAAGTTGTCGAAGATCTGCTTGCCGTCCACCTGGTTCCCTTCGTGCGCGGCCGGGGCCGTCCGCTTACCGGCCGCGACTGAGGTCGGCGCCGGCCTGGTCCGCCTCGGTCGTCCGGTCCCGCGCGGCGCGCAGCTTGTCGAGGTATCCGGCGGCGTACCGGCGCAGCGCCTCGTTCTGGTCGCGCAGCGTGTGCAGGGAGTCCGCGCCGGCGGCCGCGTACTCCGTGCTCGCCGGGTCCGAGCCGGGGGCGGCGAAGAGCGCGAGGATCTCGTCGATCGCACGGCCGTCGGCGGCGATCTTCGCGAGCTGGTCCTCCCACAGCCGGATGACCGCGGTCAGCTCCGCCGCGTCCATGGCGAAACCGCCGCGCGCACGGCCCGACTCGCCGATGACCAAGGCCGCTCCCTTTCCGGTGCTCACGTCGTGATGTGCACAGCGTAGTCAACCGGCCCGGTCGTGTCAGCCGAGAACCCGCCAGTGTGACGGCGCGCATCCGTTCCGCCGTCTCGTCACAGTACGTACGTACGGATTGCGAGAACCCGGTCCTCGATGTCAGGATTTCAGGATGCCACGGGTCAGCCAGGATCACCTCGACGCACGCCGCCGGCAGATCCTCGACGGCTCGCGCGTGTGTTTCGCACGCTACGGCTACGAGGGTGCCACGGTCCGCCGTCTGGAAGAAGCCACCGGATTGTCGCGCGGGGCGATCTTCCACCACTTCCGCGACAAGGAATCGCTCTTCCTCGCCCTCGCCGAGGACGACGCGGTGCGGATGGCCGACGTCGTCGCCGAACAGGGCCTGGTCCAGGTCATGCGCGACCTGCTGGCCGGGAACAGCGAACATCCGGCGGACTGGCTCGGCACCCGGCTGGAGGTGTCGCGGCGGCTGCGCACCGACCCGGAGTTCCGCGGCCGGTGGGCGGAACGCTCGCAGCAGCTGACCGAGGCGACCCGCGACCGCCTCGAATGGCAGCGCAAGGCAGGCAACCTGCGCGACGACGTCGACGTCAGCGTGCTGACCGCGTTCCTGGAACTCGTGCTGGAAGGGCTCGTGTCGCACCTCGCGATGGGCCTCCCGGGCGACGATCTGGGCCCGGTGCTGGACCTGGTCGAAGAGACCGTGCGACGACACCGGCCCGGCGCGCGCAGCTGAATCGTGTTCAATGTGCCCCGTGGATCTCCTCGCCGCCCACGGCAGCGCACTGGACGTGTTCGACGCCGCCGTGCGCGCCGCCGGTCCGGGCGACTGGGCTCGCGGCACGCCGTGCACCGATTGGTCGGTACGCGATCTGGTGAATCATCTGGCCGTCGAACAACTCTGGGTACCCCACCTGCTCGCCGGAGCGACCCTCGACGAGGTCGGCACCCGCTACGACGGCGACGTCCTCGGCGACGACCCACTCTCGGTGTGGGAGAAGGCGTCCGCCGCCGCCCGCGAAGCGTGGCTCTCCCCCGGCGCGCTGCGTCGCACCGTGCACGTCTCGTTCGGACTGGTGCCCGCCGAGGAGTACGGCTGGCAGATGACGCTCGACCTCGCCGTGCACGGCTGGGACCTCGCCACCGCGCTCGGCCGCCCGAATCCGGTCCCGGACGTCCTCGCCGGGCGGCTGCTCGACGTGCTGCGCCCGATGATCGACGACTGGCAGGGCCTCGGGCTGTTCGACCCGCCAGTCGCGGCCGGCCGAAACGCGGCGGCTCCGGACCGGCTGGTGGCTTTGCTGGGGCGACGGCCGCGCTGAAGCACCACTGTGGACGGACGCGCGGCAGCGTTCGGGCGGGTGGCGTGGTCTCGTTGAGGTCGTGAGGGGACCCCTCACGGACATTCCCGCCAGTCCGACCGCGTCGAGCAGCCAGGCGCAGGCGCGGCGAGCAGCGGCAGCAGGCGGAGAGGCGGGCCCGGGGAAACAGGGCAGGCAGCAAGGGCAGAGGCACCGAGCGGCAGGCAGCGGCCGCAGGGCGGGCAACGGCCGCGGGACGGGCAACGGCAACGGGACGGGCAACGGCCGCGAGGCGGGCAACGGCCGCAGGGCGGGCAACGGCCGCAGGACGGGCAACGGCAAAGGGGCGGGCAGCGGCGACGGCAACGGCAACGGCAACGGGCAGCTTCGCGCACTGCGCCAGCGGGTTTCTCGCCCTGCCGCGGCGGGCGCGCGCGTTTGGCGAGGTCCGTGAAGGGCTCCTCGACAGAATCAAATTCCCTCAAGGAGCCCTTCACGGACCGCAGCGGGAGAGAAGCCGTCCGGCGCGTCTCGTCCGCCGGAGTTCCGCATCGCTGGCGAGCGCTGCGCATCACCTGTTCAGAAACCTCAACGCGGCACGAGGGCTTGGGGCACGTCAGCGGCCCGGGATGACGCAGGCGGGAGCGCGGTTCCCGCAGCGGCGGGCGGAAAAACGGGCGCCAGGTTCGCGTCCTGTCGCCGCACGGCTGCCCGGACCCGGTACGATTGTCGGCATCGTCGCATTACAAACCCGTTATGCCGAGGAGTGACTTCCATCCGTGCGCGCTGCGCCATCGCCCGGTGACAGTACCGGGCCGGGTCCGCATCGACCCGGCTTTCCGCCCGCCGTCCGTTCCGCCGTCCCGGACGGTGCGCTGTGATCCACGTCCTGCTTTCCGTGCTCGGCGTGCTGCTCTTCCTTCTTCTCACGATCGGCACCGGTCTCGCCGTGGCGGCCGAGTTCTCGCTGACCGCGCTCGAGCGCAGCACGGTCGACGCGGACGTCCGCCAGGTCGGTGACAAGCGTTCGCGCACCGTCCAGAAGGCGCACCGCACGCTGAGCTTCCAGCTCTCCGGCGCGCAGGTCGCGATCACGCTCACCACGCTGATCACCGGTTTCCTCGCCGAACCGCTCATCGGCGACCTGGTCCGCCCGCTGCTCGACGCGACCGGCCTGCCCGCTTCGGCGGCGTCCGGGGTCGCGGTGGCGGTCGCGCTGGTGCTGGCCACGTTCCTGTCGATGATCCTCGGCGAGATGGTGCCGAAGAACATCGCGATCGCGCGTCCGCTGCCGACCGCGCGCGCGGTTTCCGGCTACCACGCCCGGTTCTCGGCGCTGTTCCGCTGGCTCATCACGCTGATGAACAACAGCGCCAACTTCCTCGTCCGCAAATTCGGCATCGAGCCGCAGGAGGAGCTGCGTTCCGCGCGGTCGCCGCAGGAGCTGGGCTCGATCGTCCGCTCCAGCGCGGAAAGCGGGAAGCTCGACACGTCCACCGCGGAGCTGCTGGACCGCTCCCTGCGCTTCGGCGACCGCACCGCGGACGAGCTGATGACCCCGCGCGTGCAGGTCGAATCGCTCACCGTGGACGACACGATCGAAGACCTCATCGACATCTCCCGGCGCACCGGGTTCTCGCGGTTCCCCGTCTACACCGAGGATCTCGACGACGTCCAGGGCGCGGTGCACGTCAAGCAGGCGTTCGCCGTCCCGGCCGCCGACCGCGCGACCACGCGGATCCGGTCGGCGATGCGGCCGGTGCCGACGGTGCCGGAATCGCTGCCCGGCGACGATCTGCTCAACCGGCTGCGCGATTCGCGCTACCAGCTGGCGATCGTGGTGGACGAGTACGGCGGCACCGCCGGGCTGGTCACGCTGGAGGACGTGGTCGAGGAGATCATCGGCGACGTCCGCGACGAGCACGACGACCGCGAGGCCCCGGCCGCGCAGCAGCTCGGCGCGGACCGCTGGCTCGTGTCCGGGCAGCTGCGCGCGGACGAGGTCCGCGACATCACCGGGTTCCGGATGCCCGAGGGCGACTACGAAACGATCGCCGGGCTGATCCTGGAGCGGCTCGGCGCGATCCCGGCCGAGGGCGACGCCGTCGAGGTCGACGGCTGGCGGCTCGCGGTCACCAGCATGGACCGGCACCGCGTCGCCGAGGTCCAGGTGCGCCCGGCCGAACGCGAGGTGACCGCGTGAGCGACTGGCTGAACATCGCCCTCGTCGTGGTCCTGCTGCTGGCCAACGCGTTCTTCGTCGGCGCGGAATTCACCCTGATCTCCTCGCGCCGCGACCGGCTGGAAGCGTTGCTGGAACAGGGAAAGACCCGCGCGCAGATCGTGATCAACGCGAGCAAGCACGTCTCGCAGATGCTCGCCGGGGCGCAGCTGGGGATCACCATCTGCTCGCTGCTGCTCGGCCGCTTGGGCGAGCCCGCGGTCGCGCACCGGCTGTCCGGGTTCTTCGATCTGCTCGGCCTGCCCGACCAGCTGCTGCACCCGATTTCGTTCGCGATCGCGCTGGCGTTCATCACCATGCTGCACGTGCTGATCGGCGAGATGGTGCCGAAGAACCTCGCGATCGCCGAACCGGAGCGGCTCGCGCTGTGGCTCGTGCCGGTCCACGTGGCGTGGGTGAAGGTGGCGAACCCGGTCATCGCGTTCCTCAACTTCGTCGCGAACTCGCTGCTGCGCCTGATGAAGGTGGAGCCGAAGGACGAACTGGAGACCGCGTACAGCTCCGACGAACTCGCCGAACTGCTCAGCGAATCGCGCCAGGAAGGGCTGCTCGACCAGTCCGAGCACCGGCGGCTTTCGCAGACGCTGTCGTCGGTCGCCAAGACCGTCGCGGACGTGCTGGTGCCCACCTCGGAGCTCACGACGCTCCCCTGCGGGCCGACGCTCGGCGACGTCGAGCGAGCGGTGTCCACCACCGGGTTCTCGCGCTTCCCGGTGTGCACCGACGACGGTTCGCTCACCGGCTACATCCACGTGAAGGACGTGCTCGACCTCGTCGGCCAGGACCCGGACACGGTGGTGCCGGACGACAAGACGCGGCCGCTCACCGAACTGCGGTCGGACGCGCGGCTCGACGTCGCGCTTTCGGCCATGCGCAAGGAAGGCAGCCACCTCGCGCGGGCGCTCGACGCTTCCGGCGCGGCCGTCGGCGTGGTGGCGCTGGAGGACCTCGTCGAGGAGTACGTGGGGACCGTGCGCGACGGCACCCACGTGGCGGCATGAGCGTGGTCGTGCTCGCCGAGGCGGAGTGGCAGGCCCGGGAGCGCGCGCACGCCGAGCGGATGCGCGCGTGGACCGGGCCGCATCAGGAACGCCGGGCTCGGGGCGAGAAACACCCCGTGCTGGATTTCCTGTTCACGTACTACTCGCACCGGCCGGGACATCTCGAACGCTGGCAGCCGGGTCCGGGTGTGGTGCTCGCGGGAGCGTCCGCGCGGCGGTTCCTCGAGCGTCCGGCCTACGTCGAGACCGAGGCCGGGGTGATGCTCGACCCGGCGGCGTTCACCGGCCGCCGGGCGCGCACCGCGGAGTTCGTGCTGAAGCTGCTGTCGGCCACGGCTTCGCGAGCGCCGCGGCTGAGCTGCTTCGGGCTGCACGAATGGGCCATGGTCTACCGCGAGCCCGCGGACTCCGTCCGGCACGCGCAGGTCCCGCTGCGGCTCGGCTCGGCCGGGACCGACCGGGTCGTGGAATCGATGGACATCCGGTGCGGGCACTACGACGCGTTCCGGTTCTTCACCGGTCCGGCGCGGCCGCGGAACACGCTGGAGCCGACCCGGGAATCGCAGGTCGCGCTGGAGCAGCCGGGCTGCCTGCACGCGAACATGGATCTTTTCAAGTGGGCTTACAAGCTCGATCCGTTCGTGCCCGCGGAGCTGGTCGGCGACTGTTTCGCGCTCGCCGCGGACGTCCGTGAACTGGACATGCGGGCCAGCCCGTACGATCTAGCGGACTACGGCTACCGGCCGGTGCCGATCGAGACCGCCGAAGGGCGGGCCTCCTACGCCCGCGCCCAGGCCGGATTCGCCGAGCGGGCCGCGCCGCTGCGGGCCCGCCTGATCGGCCTCTGCCGCGACCTTCTCGCCGACCCGGCCAAGCCGCCGGATCCCGAGCCGGAGTCGCCCGGCCGTGGAGTTGACAACTCTGCGTAACGGTATTCACCGCAGGTCGCTGGCCTGATAGAGTGATAACGGTTCGATTGCATAACTGAGCGTGTTGTGCAGGTCACGAAAGGACAACGATGGGGCGTCACAGCCTGCCCGAGGAGCCGGTGCCGCACCCTCTCGACCCGCCGAAGCGGCCCGCCGGCCGCAGCGAGACGACCGGGTCGCACCGGATCGTCGCCAAGAAGGCGCCTCGCAGGCGGATCGCGAAGTGGCCTCTCGTGGCCGTCGGGCTCGTGGTGCTGGCCACGCTCGGCGTGGTCGGCTGGAACTGGGCCGACAGTGTGCTCAACAACCGCGCCGAGGCGCAGGCCGCCAGCTGCAACGGCGGCCGCACCGACGTCCGGATCGTGGTGACCCCGCAGATCGCCAAGCCGGTCGAGACCGCGGCGGCGCGCTGGAACCAGGACCTCACCCAGGTCCACGGCAGCTGCGTGCACGTGGCCGTGCAGAGCAAGCCCGCCTCCGAGGTGCTGAACGCGCTCACCGGCAAATCCTCGCTCGACACGATCGGCGGACTGCCCGACGGCTGGATCCCCGAATCGTCGTACTGGGTGACCCAGCTCTCGAAGTCCAAGCCGGACGTCATCGGCTCCCCCGCGATGCCGATCGGCTCCGGCCCGCCCGCGGACTACCCGTTCGTCGGCCTGTCCGGGAAGACGATCGACGAGGTCCAGCAGCGCGGCACGCAGAGCTTCCGCGCGTTCCTCAAGGAACCGGCCCAGCTGGCCGACTTCGCGGCGGCGGGCATCCGCGCTTCCTGACTCTCTGACCCGCTGGCACCGCCTCCGCCCTCGACCGGGCTGGGGCGGTGCGGTGTATCTGGGGCAAGCCTCGAGGACATCGCCAGAACCCGCGCAGCAGCCTGGCACCGCAACGACGGGCATGCGCCCCCTCGAACGGCAAGCACCGCCTCCGCCCACGGCTGGGGCGGTACGGTGTTTCCGGGGCCGCGAGGAAGTCGCCAAAACCCGCACAGCTGGCTGCCTCCGCAGCTACGCGCATGCGCCCTGGGCTGTGGCAGTGAGGGCGTATCCTGGGCAGGCCTTGGGCTCCCGAAGCCGCAGCGACCGGCATCCGCGCAGCTGACTGCCGCTGCGACGCGCATGCGCCCTGGGCTGAGGCGGTGCGGCGCGTCCGGGGCAGGCCTTGATTCCCGAAGCCGCGGCGGGCATCCGCGCTTCCCGACCGGCCGTTCAGGAGTCGAGTTCTGCCAGGGCCAGCAGGTCGTCCTCGGCGAGTTCGAAGTCGAACACGTCCGCGTTCTCCCGGATCCGCGACGGGGTCGCCGACTTCGGGATGGCGATGATGCCCAGCTGCAGGTGCCAGCGCAGCACCAGCTGGGCGGGCGTCTTCCCGTACTTCGCCGCCAGCGCCGTGATCACCCGGTCGTTCAGGTTCCGGCCGCGGGCCAGCGGGCTCCACGCCTCGGTCGCGATGCCGTGCTCGGCGTGGAACGCGCGCAGCGGGGCCTGCTGCTGCCACGGGTGCAGTTCGACCTGGTTGACCACCGGCACGACGTCGGTCTCGTCGAGCAGGCGGCGCAGGTGGTCGACGCCGAAGTTCGACACGCCGATCGCCCGGACGCGGCCCTCGTTGAGCAGGAGTTCCAGCGCGCGCCAGGTCTCGACGTAGCGGTCCAGCTCCGGTTTCGGCCAGTGGATCAGGTACAGGTCGACCGGGCCGAGGCCGAGGGCTTCGGCGCTGCGGTCGAACGCGCGCAGGGTGTTGTCGTATCCGTGGTCGGTGTTCCAGACCTTCGTGGTCACGAAGACGTCCTCGCGCGGCAGCCCGGACTCCCGCACCGCCGCGCCGATCTCGGCTTCGTTGCCGTACATGGCGGCGGTGTCGATGCTGCGGTACCCGGCTTCGAACGCCGTCGCGACGACCTTCGCTACCTGGTCCGGCCGGACCTGGTACATGCCGAGTCCGAGTTGCGGGATGACGACCGAGTTGTTCAGCGTGAGCAGGGGCGGCACAGCCATGCGGCGATCCTCACTGCGGTGTTCTCGGGGACGGGTCTCCTGGGGAACACCGCAGATCTTGCCACTGTCCGGCCGCCGCCGCTCGCGTCCCCCGCCGCGGTCCGCCGCCCGACGTCCGTGAAGGGCTCCTCGAGGGAATCAGATTCCTTCGAGGAGTCCTTCACGGACCCGCACCGCCTCCGTGACCCGGGCGGCTCTCTCGGCGATCTCGTCCGGCTCCGCGGCCAGCAGGACGCCGTGCCGGGCTTCGACGGCGACTCGTGCGGTCATCGCGGACGAACGCGCCATTTCCGCCGCCGCGGAGACGTCCGGCAGGGCCGCCGGGTCCACAATGGACAGCAGCCGTTCCGCCACCCGGACCACCTCCACTGCCACCGCGACCACGTCCGCGGCGGGCTGGGCGCGGTCGGGCACGTCGTGCGTGACGGCGTGGGCGTCGATCTCCGCCAGCCGCAACGCGTGCCGGGTCAGCTGGTCCGCTTCGGCGTCGCCGCCGGCGGCCCGGCTGAGCAGGGCCGCCGCTTGGGCCAGGGCGAGGGCCGCGACCGTCGCCCCGGCCGGAGCCGGGATCGCGGGCCGGGCGAGGGTGTTCAGGAAGTCGCTCACGATCTGGTCCCGCATGGCAGGGTTCCTTCCACTCAGCGCCGGATGCGCTCCATCCCGGGGTCGACCAGCGGTTCCGCGGCTACCGTCGCGGCGACCCGCCGTCCGAAATACTCGATTTCCACCTGGTCGCCGATCGCCGCCGAGCCGGGCAGCCAGGCGTACGCGATGGGGCGGCCGATCGTGTAGCCGTAAGCCGCGCTCGTGACGTAACCCGCGGCGGCGCCGTCCACGAACACCGGTTCCTTGCCCAGCACGACGGTCCGGCCGTCGTCCACGGTGAGGCAGCGCAGCCGCCGCGCCGAGGTTTCCTCGCTGCGGCCGTCGATGGCGGCCCGCCCGGCGAACTCGCCCTTCGCCGGGCGCACCGCGAACCCGACCCCGGCCTCGTACGGGTCGTGCTCGGTGGTCATGTCGGTGCCCCACAGCCGGTAGCCCTTCTCCAGCCGGAGGCTGTTGAACGCGCCGCGCCCGGCCGCGATGACGCCCAACCCTTGCCCGGCCTGCCACAGCGCGTCCCACAGGCGCTGGCCGTTGTCCGCGGAGGTGTAGATCTCCCAGCCGAGTTCGCCCACATAGGACAGTCGCAGGATCGTCACCGGCACCCCGGCGATCCGGGCCCGGCGGCCGCGGAAGTACTTGAGCCCGGTGTGCGAAAGGTCTTCCGCCGACAGCGGTTGCACCAGGTCGCGGGCGAGCGGGCCCCATACGCCGATGCAGCAGGTGCCGCCGGTGGTGTCGACGACCCGGACGCCTTCCGGGGCGCGGCTGCGCAGGTAGGCGACGTCGATGTTCCCGTTGATGCCGACCTGGAACAGCTCCGGTTCCAGCCGTGCCACGGTGATGTCGCTGCGCACGCCGCCCGCGTCGTCCAGCATCAGCGTGTAGGTCACCGAGCCGACCGATTTCGCCAGCTGGTTCGTCGTGAGCCCCTGCAGGAACTCCAGCGAACCCGGCCCGCTCACCTCGACGCGCTTGAGCGGCGTCATGTCGTACATCGCGACGCGGTTTCGGGTGTGCCAGGCCTCGGCCGCCACGATCGGCGAGTGGAACTGCCCGGCCCAAGCGTCGCGCGCGGGCGGGAGGAAGTCGTGCGGCAGGTCTTTCAGCAGCGACGCGTTGGCCTCGAACCAGTGCGGCCGTTCCCAGCCGCCCGCCTCCAGGAACACCGCGCCCAGCTCGCGCTGCCGGGCGTGGAACGGGCTGACCCGCAGGTCGCGCGGGGAAAGCCGGGGCTGCAGCGGGTGCAGCACGTCGTAGATCTCCACGAAGTTCTGCTGCGCGGTTTCGCGGATGTACTCCGGGGCCAGCTGGACGTCCTCGAACCGGTGCACGTCCAGTTCGTGCAGATCGGTTTCGGAACCTCCGTCCACAATAGACTCCGCGACCGCCTTCGCGATGCCCGCGGAATGCGTGACCCAGATGGCCTCGGCGATCCAGAATCCGCGCACGTCGCTCGATTCGCCCACGAGCGAACCGCCGTCCGGGGTGAAGGAGAAGATGCCGTTGAAGCCCTCCTCCGCCTTGGTCCGGCCGAGCGCGGGCAGCAGGAGCTTGCTTTCCTCCCACGACGGCGCGAAATCGTCCTCGGTGAACGGCAGCATCGACGGCATCGCGGACGCGGTGACCTCGCCCGGTTCGGCGAACTTGTCCACCGGCATCGGGCGGTGCGCGTAGGAGCCGATGCCGAGCCGGTCGCCGTGCTGGCGGAAGTACAGGTCCTGGTCCTGGTGCCGCAGGATCGGCAGCGCCGGGTGCACCGGGTCCGCTCCGGCCAGTTCGGCGAGCTGGCCCGTTTTCGCGTACTGGTGCGCGAGCGGCAGCAGCGGCACGGTCATGCCGGCCATCTCGCCGATCTCCCGGCCCCAGAATCCGGCGCAGGACACCACGATGTCGGCCGGGACCACGTCGTCGGCCGTCTTGACGCCGGTGACGTGCCCGTGCGCCTGCTCGATGCCGGTCACGCGGGTCAAGCCGACGAACCGGGCGCCGCGCGCGGAAGCCCGTTTGATCAGCTCGTCCACCGCGCGGGAGGCGACGGCGAGCCCGTCGGTCGGGACGTACAGCGCGCCGAAGATCCGGTCCTCGTCCAGCATCGGCCAGCGGCGGACGCACTCGTCCGGGTCGATCAGCCGCGCCTCGACGCCCCACGACGTCGCCCAGCCGTGCTTGCGTTTCAGGTCCTCCCAGCGCGCGGCGGTGCTGGCCACCTCCATGCCGCCGACCTGCTCGAAACAGCCGAGGTCGAGCAGTTTCGCGACGGTGTAGCCGGCGAATTCGGTCATCGCCTTGGACGGGTTGGTCTGGAACACCAGCCCGGGCGCGTGCGACGTCGAACCGCCGGTCAGCGGCAGCGGGCCCTGGTCGAGCACGGTGACGTCGGTCCAGCCGCGCAGGGTCAGCTCGTCGGCGAGGTTCGCGCCCACGATTCCGGCGCCGATGATCACGACACGGGTCATGAGAACTCCCTGGGATAGGTCAGCGGAAGACGACGGTCCGGTTGCCGTTGAGGAGAACGCGCCGCTCGCAGTGCCAGCGCACCGCGCGGGAAAGCGCGAGGGCTTCGGCGTCGCGGCCGACGGTCGCGAGCGCGCGCGGCGAGTGCGAATGGTCGACCCGCTGCACCTCTTGTTCGATGATCGGGCCCTCGTCGAGTTCGGGGGTCACGTAGTGCGCGGTCGCGCCGACGTACTTGACGCCCCGGTCGTAGGCCTGCGCGTACGGTTTCGCGCCCTTGAACCCGGGCAGGAACGAGTGGTGGATGTTGATCGCGCGGCCCTGGAGCTTCTGGCACAGCTCGTCGGAGAGGACCTGCATGTACCGGGCCAGCACGACGAGGTCGATGTCGTGGTCCCGCACCAGGTCGAGCAGCCGCTGTTCGGCGTCCGGCTTGGTCGCCGGGGTGACCGGGATGTGCACGAACGGCAGCCCGGCGGCCTCGGCCATCGGGCGCAGGTCCTCGTGATTGGACGCGACGAGCGCGATTTCCGCGCCGAGCGCGCCCGCGCGCCAGCGGAAGAGGAGGTCGTTGAGGCAGTGCCCGGCCTTCGACACCATCACCAGCAGCCGGTCCGGGGTGCGGTCGGAGAACCGGTACCGCATGGCGTAGTCGCGGGCGACGACGTCGAACTCGCGGGTGAGATCGTCCACGGTGGCCGGTCCGGCGCAGGCGAATTCGGTGCGCAGGAACAGTTCCCCGTGCACGTCGTCGTCGAACTGCTGGTGCTCGACGATGTCGCAGCCGTTGCTCACGAGGAACGTCGTCACGGCGTGCACGATCCCGGAGCGCTCGGGGCAGTGCAGGGTCAAGGTGAACTGGGTCAAGACTCCTCCTCTCGGTATTCCAGCGCCGCGTCGGCGAGCCAGGCGGCGAAATAGGGGGCGAACGACTGGCGCACGAGCACGGTGAATTCGCCCGCTTCCCGCACCAGCAGGACGATTCCGGTGCGGGCGTACAGCGTCTGGACGCAGGTGCCCGGCGGCGCGGCCTTCGGGTGGAGGTCGACGGCGCAGCCGTGCGCCAGGACGTCGCGGGCCGCCGGTCCGGCCAGCCGCACCGTGGTGCGCTGCGCGGACACGTCGGTCACCGCGCCGACGGCGATCGCTTCCCGCAGTGCTTCTTCGGTGCCTTCGGGTGCGTCGAGCACGAGGTACTCGTCGGGGCCGAGCCACAGGACGTCGCCGATGCCGCTGGTGAACCGGCAGACGTCCGGCAGCGCGGTGCCGAGCACGGCCGCTGCGGCGTCGTGGCCTTCGCGGATGCGGACGTTGAGCTGCGAGACGAACGGACGTTCCTCGGCGAGCACGGCCGGCGCGCAGCCGGCGAGCAGGCTCGCGTGCTCCGCGAGCGGAGACAGGGTCTTAGCCGTCACGGCGGGTCCCCTCCTTGTCGTAGAGCACGGATTCGGTCACCGTCACCGGCACCACCTCGTCGCCGACCGGGACGTACAGCGTCTCCCCGATCCGTTCTCGGCCGGAGCGGACGAGGGCGAGCGCGAAGGTGCGGCCCAGCGCGGCGCTCGGGTAGCTGGAGGTGACGTGGCCGAGCATGCGGACCGGCGGCTTCGGGACGTGCGCGGTTTCGATGATCTGCGCGCCCTCCGGCAGCAGCACCGTCGGATCGGCCGGGAGCAGGCCGACGAACTGCTTGCGGTCCGGGCGCAGGTTTTCCGACCGGGAGAAGGACCGTTTGCCGAGGAAGTCGGCCTTCTTCTTGGACACTGCCCAGCTCATGCCGAGGTCCTGCGGGGTGACCGTGCCGTCCGTGTCCTGGCCGATGATCGGGTAGCCCTTCTCCGCGCGCAGGACGTGCATGGTTTCGGTGCCGTACGGCGTGATTCCTTGCGCCGCCAGCGCTTCCCAGAGCGCGAGGCCGTACCAGGACGGCACATTGATCTCGTAAGCGAGCTCGCCGGAGAAGCTGATCCGGCACACCCGCGCGGCGATCCCGGCCACCTCGGCGTCGCGCCAGGCCATGAAGCCGAAGGCGTTGTTGCTGACGTCCAACTCCGGTGCGAGGCCCGCCAGGATCTCGCGCGAACGCGGGCCGACGAGCGCGACCGTGGCCCAGTGCTCGGTGACCGAGGTGGCGAACACGCGCAGGTGCGGCCATTCGGTCTGCAGCCACTCCTCCATCCAGTCCAGCACCATCGCGGCGTTGCCGGTGGTCGTGGTGACGAGGAAACGGTCCTCGGCCACGCGGATGACGGTGCCGTCGTCGATCACCATCCCGTCGACGCCGCACATCACGCCGTACCGGATCCGGCCGACCTTGAGCGTGCTCATGAGGTTCGTGTAGAGCATGTCGAGGAACTCGGCGGCGTCCGGGCCCTGGACGTCGATCTTGCCGAGGGTGGAACCGTCCATCATGGCCACGTCGGTGCGGGCGGAAAGGCATTCGCGCCGGACCGCGGCATCCATGTCCTCCCCCGGCTGCGGGTAGTACCACGGGCGCTTCCACTGGCCGACGTTCTCGAATTCCGCGCCGTGCTCGACGTGCCACGAATGCAGCGCGGTGACGCGGACGGGGTCGTGCAGCTCGCCGCGGTTCCGCCCGGCCAGCGCCGCGAAGGCGACGGGCGTGTACGGCGGGCGGTAGGTGGTCGGGCGGCGGTCCGCGAGGTCGACGCCGAGGGCTTCGGCGGTGATCCCGGCGGCGAGCATGCCGGAGGTTTTGCCCTGGTCGTGCGCCGTGCCGATGGTGGTGTAGCGCTTGACGTGCTCCAGCGAGGTGAGGCCTGCGCCGGTCGCGCGGAGCACGTCGGAGACCGTGGCGTCGCGCTGCAGGTCCACGAAGCGGGTGTCCACATCGGACTCCGCGCCGGGGATCTGCCATTCGACGGCCGGGGCCAGTTCGCGGGGACGCGCGTCCGAGACCGGGAGCGGGTTCTCCTCCGGTGCCCCGGCTACAGCCTCCCGGCCTTCTCGCACGCACCCGGCGAAGTCGAAGGTTCCGTTGGCGCTGCCTGCCACGCGCGCGGTCGGGAGGTCGCCGTCGGGGAGATACGCGCCGAGCGCGGGTTCGTAGCGGAGGGGGCCGCGCTGCTGGCTGAACAGGTGGACCGCAGGGGTCCAGCCGCCCGAGACCAGGAGCGTGTCGCACGGGATCAGTTCGTCGGCGACGCGCACGCCGGTGACGCGTTCGGTCCCTTCCGTCCCGGTCACCGCGGCCCCGGCCCGGACTTCGATCCCCCGTTCCGCGCAGGCGGCGGCCCAGTTTTCCGGGGCGGCCGGGCGGACGTCGGCCACCAGCGGGATTTCCACGCCAGCGTCGGCGAGGTCGATCGCGGCGGCGTAGGCGGAATCGTCCATGGTGAACACGACGGCGCGGCGACCGGGGACGACGCCGTACCGGTGGAGGTACGTCCGTGCGGAGTTGGCGAGGAGGATGCCGGGGCGGTCGTTGTCCGGGAACACGATCGGGCGTTCGTGCGCGCCGGTCGCCAGGACGGTCTGCTGCGCGCGGATCCGCCAGACGCGCTGCCGGGCCGCACCGGACGTCCGATGCTGCACGGCCAGGACGAAACCGTCGTCGTACGCACCGAAGGCGGTCGTCCGGTCGAGTACTTCCACGTCCGGGGTCGCGCGGAGCTCGTCCGCGATCGCGCGGGCCCACTCGATCGCAGGCTTGAGGTCGAGGTATTCGTTCGAGCCGAGCAGCGAACCGCCGGGTTCGGGCTGGTCGTCCACCAGCACGACCCGCGCTCCGGCCCGTGCCGCCGTGCGGGCCGCGACGAGCCCGGCCGGACCGGCGCCGACCACGAGCACGTCGCAGTGCAGGTGCTTCGCGTCGTACCGCGCAGGGTCCGGTTCGGTCGCCAACCGGCCCTGGCCGGAAAGGCTGCGCGCGACCAGGCCGTCGTACAGCTCGACGGTGGTCGCGGTCTGCATCGGTTCGGGGAACGGCTTTTCCAGCTGCACCACCGCGTTCGGCTCTTCGACGCCGGCCGCCATGATGCCGCGCGGGCGGCCGAGTTTGACGCTCCGCGCGACCTGGTGCACGCCGTTGGCGAGCAGCGCGGACGCGAGAGTGTCGCCGGGGTGTCCATTGAGGACGCGGCCGTCGAAGGTGAACTGGAGCAGGGTGTCGCGGTCGACGTGGCCGCCGCTGGGGAGGCGGAAGGTCATGGGATCACCGGCCGGGGTTCGTCGAGGCGGTAGACCGCCGCGAGTTCGTGGGTGCGGGTGTCGCGGACGGCGTTGAACCAGCGGCGGCAGCCGGCGCTGTGCGTCCAGCGCTCGGCGAGCGGGCCGCTCGGGTTGGCGCGGAAGAAGACGTACTTCGCCCACTCCTCGTCCGACAGCGCCGCCGGTTCCTGCGGGTACGCGACGTGGGCTTGGCCGCCGTAGTGGAATTCGGTCTCCTCGCGGGGACCGCACCAGGGGCAGGGAATCAGCTGCACAGTGGCTCCTAATGCGCGACGGCGGCGGCGCCGTGCTCGTCGACGAGCGCGCCGGTGGTGAACCGGTCGAGGGTGAACGGTTCGGCGTACGGATGCGGTTTGCCCTTCGCGACGGTGTGCGCGAAGCAGTCGCCGACGCCCGGCGTGGCCTTGAACCCGCCGGTCCCCCAGCCGCAGTTGAGGTACAGGTTCTCCACCGGGGTCAGCCCGACGATCGGCGAGGCGTCCGGGGTCACGTCCACGATGCCCGCCCAGGTCCGCAGCAGGTGCGCCCGCGCGAACACCGGGAACAGCTCCAGCGCGGCGGCCATCTGGTCCTCGATGATGTGGAACGCGCCGCGCTGGCCGTAGCCGGCGTAGGAGTCGATGCCCGCGCCCATCACGAGTTCTCCCTTGTGCGCCTGGGAAACGTAGACGTGCACGGCGTTCGACATCACCACCGTCGGGTGCACCGGTTCGAGCAGTTCGGACACGAGCGCCTGCAGCGGATGCGACACCAGCGGCAGGTCGATCCCGGCCATCCGCGCCAGCACCGAACTGTGCCCGGCCGCGCACAGCGCGACCTTCCCGGCAGCGATCCGGCCCCGGCTCGTCTCGACCGCGACGACCTTGCCGTCCCGCGTGTCGATGCCGGTGACCTCGCAGTTCTGGATCAGGTCGACGCCCATCGCGGCCGCCGCGCGGGCGAAACCCCAAGCCACGTAATCGTGTTTGGCGATCCCGGCGCGCGGCTGGTAGGTCGCGCCGAGCACCGGGTACCGGACGTGCGGCGAGGTGTTGACGATCGGGCAGAGCTCCTTGACCCCGTCCGCGTCGACCCATTCCGCGTCGATCCCGTTGAGCCGGTTGGCGTTCACCCGGCGCACGCTGTCGCGGACGTCCTGCAGGCTGTGCGCGAGGTTCAGCACGCCGCGCTGGCTGAACAGGATCGGGTAGCCGAGGTCTTCCTCGAGGCCCTCCCACAGCTTGAGCGAGTGCTCGTAGATGCCGGAGCTTTCGTCCCACAGGTAGTTGGAGCGGATGATCGTCGTGTTGCGGGCCATGTTCCCGCCGGCGAGCCAGCCCTTCTCCAGCACGGCGACGTTCGTGATGCCGTGCACCTTGGCGAGGTAGTAGGCGGTGGCGAGGCCGTGCCCGCCGCCGCCCACCACGAGGACGTCGTACGCGCGCCGCGGCTCCGGGTCCCGCCAGAGGAAATCCGGATGGTCCGGAAGGTCCGCGCCCGGCGGCCGGGGCTGGTCCGTCGTGGTCATTCCGGCTGGCCTCCTGTATCGGACAACTGGTCGACTACTGATATATCAATCTTCGCTGTAGAGTAGGCCGGGTGAGCACCCCGGTCAACCACGTCATCCCGGCCGCCGCACCGTCGCTGGCCGAACGCGCCTACGAGTTCCTGCGCGACCGCCTCGTCATGCTCGACATCAAGCCGGGCGACCCGATCAACGAGGAGTGGGCGGGCAGCGTCCTCGACATGGGCCGCACGCCGATCCGCGAAGCGCTGAAGCGCCTCGAAACCGAACGGCTCGTGGTCGCGTACCCGCGTCGCGGCACGTTCGCCACGGACGTCAACATCTCCGACCTCGCCCACATCTCCGAGGTCCGGCGCACCCTCGAACCGACCGCCGCCGCGTCCGCCGCCACGCGCGCGACCGACGAGGACCGCGCCCATCTGGTCCGGCTCCGCGACCAGCTGGATTCGGCCACGCCGAGGGAAAACGCCGAACTCCTGCGCACCGATCTTGAGCTCCACCGTGCGATCTACCGCTGCGTGCACAATCCGTTCTTCGAGGACACGCTCGTTCATTACGACAACCTCGCGACCCGGATCTGGTGCGTGTTCCTCCCCCGGCTGCGCGGCATGGCCGGGCACGTGGACGAGCACTCGCCGCTGCTGACGGCGATCGCCGAGGGGGACGCGAAGAAGGCTTCGGCGCTGACGCTCGAGCACGTGACCGGTTTCGAGAAGGCGATCCGAGCGCTGATCTAGCGCCCTAGTCCCCGACCTGGGCGCGCACCCAGGCATGGAACTCGCCGATGTGGTGTTCGCTCGGCACCAGCACGCCGCCGCGGGCGTAGGCGCGCGAGCCCATCGCCTGCTGGCACCGTTCGCACGCCTCGAAATCCTGCTGGTTCACGCGGTGGAACAGCTCCACCGAACGGTCGAGGTCCGCGCCCGATTCCACGACCTCCGGCAGGTACAGCCAGTCGCAGCGGACGAGCGTGCGGTCTGGGGCGAGCGGGAACATCCGGTGCACGATCACGTGGTCCGGCACCAGGTTCACGAACACCTGCGGCCGGATCGTGATCGCGTAGTACCGGCGGTCCTGGTGCTCGCCGACGCCCGGGAGGCGCTGCAAACCGTCGCCGCCGTCCACAGTGAACCCGGTGACGTCCGAGCCGAATTCCGCGCCGTGGCCGACGAAATACTGCGCGGCGTACCCGTCGGCGAACTCCGGGAGCACCTCGGTGAGTTCCGGATGGATCGTCGCGCAGTGGTAGCACTCCATGAAATTCTCGATGATCTGCTTCCAGTTCGCGCGCACGTCGTACTCGATGCGCCGGCCCAGCGCCAGATTCTCGATCCCGTACGCCTCGATCTCGCCCGGGCCGCCGAGCCGTGCGCTCACGTCCGCCTGCACAGTGTCCGCAAAGGACGGTGCTTCTTCGGCGAGGCAAACCCAGGCGTAGCCGAGCCATTCGCGCAGATGCACCGCGGTCAGGCCGTATTCGACGCGGTCGACGTCCGGCATCCCGGTCAGATTCGGGGCGGCGACAAGCTTTCCGTCGAGACCGTAGGTCCAGGCGTGGTACATGCATTGGAAAGCGCGCTTCACCGAACCCTTCTCGTCGGTGCACAGTCGCGCGCCACGATGGCGGCACACGTTCAGGAACGCGCGCAACGCCCCGTCGCGGCCGCGCGCGATCAGCACGCTTTCGCGACCGACCTGCACGGTCTCGAACGAGCCGGGCGACGGCAGGTCGGCGCTGCGCACCGCGCAGAACCACCCCGCTTCGAAGATCCGCTCCTGCTCCCGGGCGAAGATCGCCGGGTCGGTGTAGTGCGGCCCGGGAAGGGTCGGCAGCAGGCTCTGCGGGAGGTCGACAGCGGTCACCGGCAGGGCTCCTCTCACACACGATCGAAGTTGCGTATTACGCGTCTTGTTGCCCTCTCCGGAACAAGATGAGGCTCAGCGGGGGCGCTGTCAAGCACCCGCGGCGGTGCCGCACCCGTTCGCGGGAACCGCCCTCGACCAGGGCTTTCATCCGGAACTGCGCTCCGAAAAACTCCACCCCGGAACCCCTTGACGGCGCCCCTCCGGCACGCCCAGACTCTGTTGCGTATCACGTCGGGTGTTCCTCAATACGCAACAATCACTGGCTTCGGAGGAATCAATGCTGCGCGCGTGCACTGTGGACGAGCTGCCCCCGGGCGAGTCCGTCCGGATCGCGGGGCCCGAGCCCATCGCCGTCTTCAACGCCGACGGCGAGCTGTACGCGATCGGGGACACCTGCACCCACCAGGACGCGTCACTGGCCGACGGCTGGCTCGAAGGCTGCTTCGTGGAGTGCCCGCTGCACGCGGCGCTCTTCGACCTGCGCACCGGGATGCCGTCCTGCCTGCCCGCCAAGCAGCCGGTGCGCACGTACCAGGTGCACGTCGACGAGGGCGTGATCTACGTGCTCGCCGACGCCGCCGAGGACGCCGCGTGAAAACGGTCGCGATCGTCGGCGCCTCGCTCGCCGGCGCCCGCGCCGCGCAGGAGCTGCGCGCCCAGGGGTTCGACGGCCGGGTGGTGCTCGTCGGCGAAGAGCCGCATCTCCCCTACGACCGGCCGCCGCTGTCGAAGGCGTTCCTGGCCGGGTCCGCGTCGCGCGAGTCGCTGGACCTGCTCGACGCCGACGATCTGGCTTCGCTGGACGTCCGGCTCGGCACCCGCGCGGAACGGCTCGACCCGGCGACCGGCCGCCTCGTGCTGTCGGACGGGGAGCTGGAAGCGGACGGCGTGGTCCTGGCGACCGGTGGCCGTGCGCGGGCCTTGCCGGGGACGGAATCCGTTGCCGGAGTTCATGTTCTGCGCACCTTGGACGACGCGCTCGCCCTGCGCGACGAGCTGGTTCCCGGTGCGCGCGTGGTGATCGTGGGCGGCGGGTTCATCGGGGCCGAAGTGGCGTCGACGGCCAACAGCCTGGGCTTGGAGGTCACCGTGCTGGAGGCGCTGCCGACGCCGATGGCCCGCGTGCTGGGTCCGGAACTCGGCTCGATCTGCGCGCGCCTGCACGACCGGAACGGCGTCACTCTGCGCTGCGGCGCTTCGGTGGCCGGGCTTTCCACGCTCTCCGGCCGGGTCACCGGGGTACAGCTGGAAACCGGCGAGAATCTGCCCGCTGACGTGGTCGTCGCCGGGATCGGCATGGTGCCGGCGGTCGAGTGGCTCGACGGCTCCGGGCTGGCGGTGAGCAACGGCGTCCGCACCAATGCCGGTCTGGTCACGTCTCTGCCGAACGTGGTCGCGGCGGGCGACGTCGCGTCGTACGGGCCGGCGGGCACGCGGCACGAGCACTGGACAAACGCGACCGAACAGGCTTCGGTCGCGGTCGCCAATCTGCTGGCCGGGCAAGTGGTCCGGGAGTACGAGCCGAGCGGCTACGTCTGGTCCGATCAGTACGCCGGGACCATCCAGCTCGCCGGACATCCCGCGCCGGAGGACGAGGTGCGCTTCGCCGACGGCAGTCCGGACGACGAGTCCTTCCTCGCGACCTATCACCGCGGCGGGCAGACCGTGGCGGTGTTCGGGCTCAACAATCCGAGGGGGTTCGGCCGCCTGCGCCGGCAAGCGCTGCGGCGGCCGATGCCCGTCGGGTGATCACCGCACGACCTGCACCACGTCGCCCGGCTGCAGCGTGTTGAAGAACGCCACCGCGTCAGCGTGCGAGAGGTGGACGCAGCCGTGCGACTGGACCTTCAGGCTGCCCTGGTGGAACGCGACCCCGGTGTTGGTAAAGAAGACCGAGTACGGCATCGGACCGTGGAACTGCTTGCTGTAGTGGTCGATGTCCTTGTACTGCACGCGGAACGTGCCGACCGGGGTCGGGTACTTGGGCTTGCCGACCGTGACCGGCACGCCGCCGCGGGTGACCTTGCCGTTGTCCATCAGCCACGCCGTGTTCGCCGAGAGCTTCAGGCACGCCTTCGCCTGGGGGCCGCACGGCGGGCCCGCCGCCTCCGCGGTCGCGGAGAATCCGATCGTTGCCGCCATCGCCGCGATACTGGCCAGTGTTGCCGTGAGTTTCCGGTTCATCCTGTGCCTCCCCGAGATGGTCGTACTTTAGATCTTTCCCAGAGAGGTCAGTCTTAAACCAAAAGTGCGCCCATGTGGGTGAGCTCTAACGGGAGCGCCACGACAGCGGCGACGTCGCCAAGGCTGCTTCGGCGACGCGCCGGGCGGTTTCGGTGAAGAGCCCTGCCTGCGCCGACGCGAGCCATTCGTCCACTGTGGAGACTCCGGTCGCGCGGTATTCGAGGGCCTGGAAAAGCATCTCGAGTTTGTCCGCGTCCTTAGCGCATCGCGCTTCGGGCGACTCGCGCGTTTCGTACTCGTCTACCGCCGACTGCACGGTTTCCGCCGACGCACGCGGGAGGCCCGCGGTCTGGTCCGCCGTGATCGCCCTCGGTTCCGGCTTCGTCAGGTACGGCGCGGCGGTGTGCGGCAGGTCGCCGGTGCGGGTCTCCTGGGTGTCGTGCCACAGCGCGAGAAACGCCGCGCGCTCGGGGTTCGCGCCTTCCTCGGCGGCGAGCAGCGCGGCCAGCTGCGCCGCGCGGAGGCTGTGCTCGGCGACCGACTCCGGGTCGCGGACGCCCGCCTGCCACCAGCCCGCGCGGCGGACCCGCTTGAGCACCCCCAGCTCGAACCCGAACGCGGCCAAGCCGTCCATTCCGCACTCCCCTTCCCGTGCCGACACCAGTGCCGGAGCCTACGGGGCGTGGCATGCTGCCCGGACAGCCGCTTCTTCCCCCGGAGGCCCGCGTGAGCACTGTGCTGGTCGAGCACGACGGTCCGGTCACCACCATCGGCATCAACCGGCCGGAGCGGCGCAACGCCGTCGACCGCGCCACCGCCGAGGCGCTGGCCGACGCCTTCCGGGAATTCGACGCCTCGGACGCCTCGGTCGCGGTGCTGTACGGCGTCGGCGGGACCTTCTGCGCGGGCGCGGACCTCAAGGCGGTCAGCGAAGGGCACGGCAACCGCACCGAGCCGGACGGCGACGGCCCGATGGGACCGACGCGCCTGCGGCTGCGCAAGCCGGTGCTCGCGGCGGTGTCCGGCCATGCCGTCGCGGGCGGGCTGGAACTGGCGATCTGGGCCGACCTCCGGATCGTCGAAGAAACGGCGGTGTTCGGCGTGTTCTGCCGCCGCTGGGGAGTCCCGCTGATCGACGGCGGCACGGTGCGGCTGCCGCGGCTGATCGGCCGGAGCCACGCGCTCGACCTGGTGCTCACCGGACGCCCGGTCGACGCGGCGGAAGCCCACCGGATCGGTTTGGCGAACCGCGTCGTGCCTGCCGGGCAGTCCCTGCCCGCTGCGATCGCCCTCGCCCGGGACATCGCCGCGTTTCCGCAGACCTGCTTGCGCGAGGACCGGGCTGCATTGCTGGAAAGCGAATCCTTGAGCGAGGAATCCGCACTGGAGAACGAATTCCGGCACGGGATCCGGTCCTTGAAATCGGACACGCTCGCGGGTGCTGCCCGGTTCGCCGCGGGCGCGGGCAGGCACGGGTCGTTCGAGAAGTAGTCGCGTCCGATTACCGTTGCATCGCAAGGTGCATACCTGCGTCGAGGCAGGACCGGCCGCCATGTTCCTTCCCCAGGCGAGCACAGAGCGGCGGTGCTGATCGGCGGCTGGCTGATGAGCCGGTACACGTGGCGCCATCGGGTCGCGGAATTCGTCGAGCAGCTGACCCCACTCGACCGGCGCCCCACTCCGGTCTCGCCGTGACGCAAACCGTGCCCCGGCGCTCCGGCTGGCGCCGGATTCCGGAATCCGTCCCCGGTTCCGGCCCGTTTTCCTTCCCCGCGGGCGAATTCTCCGGTTGCCGTCCCGCTCACCGGCACGACCCCCCGATCGTGGCCGCGCGCGGTCCGCCGCCGGGCGCGCGGATCTGGGTAGCCTGACGGCGTGGCCGACCCGATCCCCCCAGTCCCCGCCCCCGGCGAGTCCGGATCCGACCGTCCCGGCACCGACGAGCCGCCCAGGAAGGGGCGGCGCAAGCGCCCGTTCTGGCAGGAGCTGCCGATCCTGATCGGGATCGCGCTGGTGCTGACGATCCTGATCCAGCAGTTCGTCGCGAAGGTGTTCCTGATCCCGTCGGCGTCGATGGAGACGACGCTGCACGGCTGCGACGGCTGCTTCGGCGACCGGGTCGTCGTCGACCGCGTCACCTACGACTTCACCGACCCCGCACCCGGCGACGTCATCGTGTTCCGCGGCCCGCAGCCGTGGACCGCGAACGAGATCGCGCCGCAGGAGTCGGGCAACTTCTTCACGAAGACGTTGCGCGGCCTCGGTTCCCTCGTCGGCTTCGCGCCGCCGGACGAGCGCGACTTCGTGAAACGCGTGATCGCCGTCGGCGGCCAGACCGTCCAGTGCTGCGATCCGCAGGGCCGCGTCCTGGTCGACGGCAAACCGCTCGACGAGCCGTACGTGCACTGGCTCGACCAGCCGCCGACGGCACGGCAGACCTTCGCCCCGGTCACCGTCCCGAAGGGCAGCCTCTGGGTGATGGGCGACAACCGCGAGAACTCGTGCGACTCCCGCTGCCAGGGCGGCGGCGGGGTGAACGGCACCGTCCCGGTGGACAACGTCATCGGCAAGGCGCGGGTGATCGTCCTGCCGCCGTCGCGCTGGGGCGGCGTCAGCGACCACGACCCGCAAGCCGCGCCCGCCGCGCTCGGGGCCCCCGCGTGGCAGCAGGGAATCCCGCTCGGGGCCGGGGCGCTGCTGGCGTTCCCGACCCTCGCCGCTGGGCGCGGCCTGCGCCGGAAGCTGAGCAAACAGGACTGAACCCTCACGGGCGTGCGTGAGGGTTCCCCTGACGGAATCAGATTCCCTCAGGGTTCCCCTCACGTACTGCCGCGAGCGAGGTCTGGACCACCCGTTACCCGGCGGAGCTGGCCGCCCGCACGACGTCCATCCGCAGATGCCGCGTCAGGTCGCCGGTCATCTGCAGCACCGGCGTCCGCTCCGCGAACAGCCACTCGTCCCCGCGCCGGACGAACCGGTCGTCGTAATGCCCGGCGGCGATGGGTTGCAGCGGAAAGCCTTCCGCGGCTTGGAAAACGGTGAAGTAGCTGTGCGCGGAAGCCGTGTCCTCCCCCGCCGTGATCCGGACGTTCGTCGTCACGTGGCGGGTCCTCGGCGTGCCGTCGGGATGGATGACCAGGATGGCGCGGAACCAGTTCTCCACGGCCTCCCGCCCGGTCCGGCCGCCGCCGCTGTGCAGGGTGCCGTCGCGGAACAGTTCGCCCACTCCGGCCAGATCGCCCGCGTCGATGCGCGCGGCGTAGGTCATGATCAAGTCCTGGATCGCCCACCGGGCCGACTCTGCCGACATCGGGCCAGCATAGGAGTTCCGCGGCGGAGGCGTGTGACCTGCGGTTCTCCCGGACACCGCCCTCCCGCCGCAGCGCGGTGCGGCGACGGTGGCATGATGCCCGCACGGTCCCGGCCGATCGGACCGCTCGCCGAGGAGGAAGGTGACGCTTGAGCACGCGCACTACCCAGGTGGACGACCTCCGGCTGGTGGCGCAGCCGAGCGCGGTCCCGTGCACCGAGCTGTTCGTCCGCCTGATCCTGACCGACTGGTCCCTGATGCCGATGCTGGACCAGGTCACGAACGCCGCGGTCCGGCTCGTGGGCGACGTCGTCGACCAGAGCAGCCCGTCCGCGCCCGCCTTCGTGACCGTCCGGCTGCAGCTGCGCGGGGACCGGCTCGTCATCGAGGTCGACGACGACCTCGTCGCCCCGACCCCGCCGCGCGACGAACGGATCGGCGTACGCCCCGGCGAACGCGGCGGCCGCACCACGTGGTGCGAACTGGCGCTGCCCGACGGGATTTCCGCCGGACAGGTCCGCCTCCCGCGCCGAGGCGACCGCCGCACGCTGGTCGACGAACCCGTGTCCGGCGAACCCGTCACCGCGGACCCGCAGGTGCTCGAACGCCTCCTCAACCGGCTCAGCACCTGGTCCGAATAACCGCACCGGAACCGACGCCCGGCTGCTCCCCGGCAGCCGGGCTCAGCTCCCGGCAGACGCCGCCCAGGCCTTCTCCAACGCCTGCGCGAAAACCTCCACCGACTGCCCGCCGGACACCCCGAACCGTCGTCCCAGCACGAAAAACGGCACCCCGCCCGCGCCCAGTTCCGTGGCTTCGCGTTCCTCGGCCCGCACCGCCTCCGCGTAGCGGGACGGGTCCGCCAGCACCGCTTCGGCCTCGCTGCGCGGCAATCCGGCCTCCTCGGCTACATCGGCCAGCACGTCCGAAGTGAACACCGGCCGAGCCTCGGCGAAATTCGCGCGGAACAACGCCGACACCATCTCGTTCTCCAGCCCTTTTTCGCGGGCCAGGTGCAGCAGGCGGTGCGCGTCGAAGGTGTTGCCGATCTCCCGGTCCGTCCGGTAGCCGAGCCCTTCCGCCGCCGCGAGCCCGGCGACCCGCTGTTCCATCTCGGCGGCCTGCGGCCCGTACTTCGCGGTGAGCATGTCCAGCAACGGCTCGGTCCCGGTCTTCCCGGGGTCCAGTTCGAACGACCGGTACGTCACGGTCACCTCGTCCCGGTGCTCGAATCCGGCCAGCGCCTTCTCGAACCGCGCCTTCCCGAGGTAGCACCACGGGCACACGACATCGCTCCAGATCTCCACCTGCATGCCGCCAGCGTAGAACGTCTTCCGCCGCGCACCGGGAGGCGAGGTCGGATCACCGCACCAGGTCGGACCAGCGCCGGACTCGCTCGGACTCGGCGACGGCGGGCATGGCGTTCGGCCGTTGCCTCCACCGGCCGTGCGGGAACAGCACGACCATGTCCCGTCCCGTTCCGCCCACCCAGGCCGGCGCCTCCCGCACGAGGCCACACCCGTGAGTCGACATGGCTTGGCGCAAGCGGATTCCGGAGCCGTCGCGGTACCGCACCAGGACGACCGGTCCGCGCCGGGACCTGCGCGCGGGGTCGGGCACGACCGTCACCTCCGCCGCGCGCCAACCGGTACGGCGCACTTCCCGGTGCCGCCGGCGCCACCGCACGGCCGCCACCAGCGCGAAAGGCAAGCAGACCACAGCCAGAATCCCCGGCACCACAGAAAACCCGACGAGAGCCTGGTTGTCGTTTTGCTCCTCGGTGGTCCGCACGTCGTCGGGGTCCGCCGGGTCGTAGACCACCGTCACGCTTTCGCCCGGCGAGTAGCTCCGGCCGGAGTTCCGCACGATCTCGGCAGTCCAGCTCGTGCCGCCTGCCGCGTAGCGCACCCGCATCGACGAAGCCCCGCGCCCGCTCACGGGGTCGTCGACGCTCAGCACCTTCCCCGCGGTCCGGGCTCCCGTGGCCAGCAGGGTCTCCGCCGACGCCTCCATGCGGACCATTCCCACGACGCATCCGACGAGAACGACGAACCAGCACCCCGCGAACCCCCACGCCCTGACGCCGGTGCCCCGCAGCCGCGGGATCTCGGCGTCCAGGTCGATCGCCGCCTGCCCGTCGTGCTTGCCGCGCGGCGGCAGCCACCGCCTGTCCGCCCGCGCCGAGACCCGGCGGTCCGGCCGGCCGGCACGGAAGACGCCGAACACCGCCAAGGACAACGACCCGGCGAGAACGGCGAAGTCGGCCGCCAGCTCACCGTCTTCCAGCACGTAGCGGGGGTACAGCAGCGACCAGGCTGTCCCGGCGGTGAAGACCGCGAACACCAGCACGCCCAGCACCGCAGCAACGAGCCACCACCGCGACGTCCCCCGCACAGCCCCGCCCCCCGCCCAGTCGCATCGGCCAAGAATAGGCCCGAAAACCCCTCGGGGACCACGCGATTCTCCGCCGGACAGCGCGGGGCTTCGCCCTTGGCCCGGAGGTTCTCGGACCCGCCCTAGACCGCGGTCTTCACCGGTTCCCGCGCCCCGGTCCGTTCCGCGCCGATGCCCGCGGCCACCACGAACGCGATCCCGGCCGCGGCGGCGACGTTCGGCACCTGGTGCAGCACGATCAAGCCGAGCACGAGGGCGATCGCCGGTTCCAGGCTCATCAGCGTCCCGAACGCCGAGGCCGTCAATCGGCGCAGCGCCATCATCTCCAGGCTGAACGGCACCACCGGCACGAGCACCGCGAGCCCGAGCCCGGCGAGCACCAGCGGCCACGTCAAGTCGCCGACCACCGCCGGAGCGTGCACGACAGTGGCGACCAGACCAGCCACCGGCATCGACACCGCCAGCCCGCGCAGGCCCGACACCTCGTCGCCGACCCGTTGCGTCAGCACGATGTACGCGCCCCAGCACACCGCCGCCGCGAGCGCGCAGCCCACGCCGATCAGGTCGGTGCCGCCCTGCCACGGCTGGGTCAGCAGCACCACTCCGGCCGCCGCCAGCACCGGCCACACCCGGGTTCCGCCGCGGCCGCGCACGATCGCGACGGTGAGCGGGCCGAGAAACTCCAGCGCGCTCGCCGTGCCCAGCGGCAACCGGGTCGCGGCGACCATGAACAGGATCGTCATCCCAGCGGTCGCGAACCCGAGCACCACGCACGTCAGCAGCACCGGACGGCGGAACGCCGACGGCCGCGGCCGCACGAGCACGAGGAGCAGCACGCCGGCCCACGCGAGCCGCAGCCACGCGACGCCGGTCGGCCCGATCTGGTTCGCGAGGCTGACCGAAACCGCCAGTCCGAGCTGGACGGACAGCATGGCGCCGACGGCGAGGACGACACCGGTCCGGGGAGTGGAGGGAAGCACGCTGTCCAGGAGAACCCATCCGGACCGTTCGTGTCCACGTGCCAATCCTGGACGTACCGTCCGGATATCCTGGACAATCGGGCGATGGACACCCGCAGGCTGCAGTTCCTTCTCGAGTTGTCGCGGCTCGGCTCGATGCGCGCGGTCGCGGACGTGCTCGAAACCACAACGTCGACCGTCTCCCAGCAGATCTCGGTGCTGGCCAAGGAAACCGGCGTCGCACTGCTCGAACCGGACGGCCGCCGCGTGCGGCTCACTCCGGCCGGGCGACGGCTCGCCGAGCACGCCGTGACCATCCTGGGCGCGGTCGAGGCCGCCCGGGTGGACCTCGATCCGGAAGCCGAACCCGCCGGGACCGTGCGGGTCGCGGGGTTCGGGACCGGCGTGCGGCACGCGGTGCTCCCGGTCGCGGATCTCCTCGCGCAACGGCATCCGCGGGTCCGCGTCGTGATCAGCGAACACGAGCCCGCCGAAGCGCTCGCTCAGCTCCGGACCGACGACGTCGACCTCGCCCTCACCTACGACTACAACCTCGCGCCGGCACCCGCCGATCCGTCGCTCGCCGTCCGTCCGCTGTGGACGGCGCCGTGGGGTCTCGCGGTGCCGCGCGCGGACGCGAAACGGCTGCGGGGCAACGGAACCCTGGAGGTCTTCGCCGCGTTCCGCGACCGCGACTGGATCGGCAACTCCCGCAACGGCGCGGACGAGACGGTCGTCGGGACGCTGGCGTCGATGGCCGGGTTCGCGCCGCGGTTCACCCACCGCGCGGACAACCTCGACCTCGTCCAGGACCTGATCGCCGCGGGCGGCGGGGTCGGCCTGCTGCCCGAGTCCTGGCCGACCCGGCCCGACGTCGCCGTCGTGGCGCTGACCGGGCCGGACGTCCGGCTGCGGGCCTTCGCCTGCACCCGCCACGGGCGCGACGCGTGGCCGCCGCTCGCCCTCGTCCTCGGGCTCCTGCCTGGCGACTAGCATGGCGGCGGAAGCGGTTCGAGCACGGAGGAGGCGAAATGGCCACGGAGAAGGCGATTCTGGCCGGCGGGTGTTTCTGGGGCATGGAGGAGCTGTTCCGCCACCAGCCCGGCGTGACCGCGACCCGCGTCGGCTACAGCGGCGGCGACGTGCCGAACGCGACCTACCGCAACCACGGCACGCACGCGGAAACCATCGAGGTCACCTACGACCCGGACCAGACCGACTTCCGCGCCCTGCTCGAGTTCTTCTTCCAGGTCCACGACCCCAGCACCAAGAACCGCCAGGGCAACGACATCGGCGCCAGCTACCGCTCCGCCATCTTCTACACCACCGACGAGCAGAAGCAGATCGCCGAAGACACCATCGCCGACGTCGACGCCTCCGGACTCTGGCCCGGCAAGGTAGTCACCGAGGTGACCCCCGCCGGGGACTTCTGGGAAGCCGAACCGGAGCACCAGGACTACCTGCAGCACTACCCCAACGGCTACACCTGCCACTTCCCGCGCCCCGGCTGGAAGCTGCCTAAGCGCGCCTGACTCAGCGCGCCATCGCGGCCTCTGCGTCCCGGAACGCCGCAGGGGTCAGCTGCCGCCACACGAGCGTCGTGCCGAGCAGCTGGACCGCCGCCGCCATCACCCACACCCCGCGCAAGCTCCAGTGCACGGCCACGAACCCGCCCGCGAGCGCGCCCAGCGGCGTCAGGCCCCAGGCGAGCGCCCGGTGGCTGGTCAGCACGCGCCCGAGCAGCTCCGACGGCGTGAACCGCTGCCTGCTGGACTGCGAGCACACGTTCCAGATCAACGTCGTCGAGGTCAGGAAGATCAGCACCGCGCCGACCAGCACCGGCCACGGCGGCACGATCGCGATCAGGAGCTGGCTCAGCACCGCGCACACCTGCGCGATCCGCATCGCCGTCGAGTAGCCGAACCGGCGCACGAACCGGTCCACGAAGAACGACGACGCCACCCAGCCGACCGCCAGGCAGGCCAGCAGCACGCCGTACCCGAACGGCGCGAGATGCAGTTCCTGCGTGGCGTACAGGACGAGCATCGAGTTGCCCGCCGCTGCAGCGAACGACCCGAGCGCGACCGTGATGGTGATCGAGCGCAGCAACGGCGTGCCGACTAGATAGCGCAGCCCGGCCGTGAGGTCCTTCAGCGGATGCGCGGGCGTCCGCACCGGTTTCGCCGACGGGATCCCGCGCGCGAGCAGCAACGCGACCAGGGCAGCGACGGCCGCCAGCCACGCGGGCAGCCCCGCGCTGATGCCGATCAGCAACCCGGTCGCCGGAGGCACCACGAACTGGACCATGCCGCGGTCGATCACCTGCAGCCGGGAATTGGCCATGTTGAGCTGATCCGGCGTGACGACCTCGGGGACCACCGAGCCCGCCGCCCCGTCGCCGAACACCTGCGCCGTCGTGAGCACGAACGCCACCACCAGCAGCGCGGGCAGGCTCAGCGAACCGGTGGAACCGAGCAGCGCCAAGGTGAGCGCGGCGACGATCTGCACCGCGTACGCGGAAGCGAGCACGGCCGTCCGCCGGACCCGGTCGATCACCACCCCGGCGAACAGCGAAAGCAGCAGCCACGGCGCCTGTCCGGCGACGTTCACCAGCGACACCGCACGCGGGTCGGTGGTGATCGAGACGGCCAGCAAGGGCAGTGCCGCGAGCAAAAGCCCTTCACAGGTCGAACCCGACACCGCCACCGCTTGCAGCCGGACCCAAGCCGGCCCGCTCCCACCCCGCCCCGCCATGTCCGCCAGTCTCCCCCGCGCCGCAACCGGTTTTCCGCAGCACACCGCCGGATGCTCCCGTTCCCCGGACCTTCTCGCCGAACAAAACCCCTCCGGTTATCACGCGGGCGCGGGCCACGCCTTTCCTTGTCCGTCAACCGGAACCGGCGCGCCCGGCCGGATCGCGGGACACCGGCTCACCTGCTGGGACAGGCTTCAGCGCACCGCCGCGAACGGGTGAGCTGGACGCATCCGTTCCGTCCCCGCTGGAGGAATTCCGTGCCCCGCCACACCCCGCCCCGACCCGGCCGTGCCGCCCGCGCGCGGTCCCGTTCCGCCTTCGTGCTGGCCCTTCCGCTGCTGCTCGCCGCGTGCGGCACGGCGGGCGGGGCCGGCTCGCAGGACGCCGGTCCCCCGCGCCCGGGCGGCACGCTCCGGCTGGGCATCTCGTCCAATCCGGACTGCATCGACCCGCAGCAGGTCAGCACCAACGCCTCGGTGAACGTCGGCCGTCAGCTGGTCGATTCGCTCACCGACCAGGACCCGAAAACCGGCGCGATCACGCCCTGGCTCGCCGACCGCTGGACGGTCAGCCCCGATTCCACGAGCTTCACCTTCCACCTCCGCCCCGGCGCGACCTTCTCCGACGGCTCCCCCGTGGACGCCGCCGCGGTGAAGACCAGCTTCGACGGCATCAAGGCGCTCGGCGCGAAGGCTCTGCTCGGGTCCAGCTACCTCGCCTCCTACCGCGGCGCGACGGTGCTCGACCCGGCGACGGTCCGGCTCGATTTCACCCAGCCCAGCGCACAGTTCCTGCAGGCCAGCTCGACGATGTCGCTCGGCGTGCTCGCGCCCGCGGCGTTCCGGCACACCGCCGAGCAGCGCTGCCAGGGCACCGGACTGATCGGCTCCGGTCCGTTCGTGTTCACCAGCCTCAAGCCGAACCAGAACATCGTGCTCAGCAAGCGCACCGGCTACCACTGGGGTTCGCCGTTGTGGCGGCACCAGGGCGAGGCGTACGTCGACAAGATCGACTTCCGCGTGGTGCCGGAGCCGGGCGTGCGGTCGGGCAGCCTGACGTCCGGCCAGCTCGACGCGATCACCGACGTCCAGCCGGTGGACGAACCGCAGTTCTCCGGCAACGGGTTCGCCGAACCAGTCCGGCCGAACCCGGGCATCGTGTTCAACCTGCACGCGAACGTGACCCGCGGCGTCCTCGCCGACCAGAAGGTGCGCCAGGCGGTGTCGAAGGGCGTGAACCGGCCCGAAGTCACCAGCACCGTGCTCACCCCGAACTACAAGCCCGCCACGAGCATCCTCGGCTCCGCGACGCCGCTGTACACGGATCTGTCCAAAGAACTCGCCTACGACCCGGCGGGCGCGCAGGCGTTGCTGCAGTCCGACGGCTGGCTCCCCGGTCCGGACGGGATCCGGACCAAGAACGGGCAGCGGCTCGGCGCGTCGGTGCTGTTCTCGCCGGTGTTCAACCAGAACCAGAGCGTGCTGGAGCTGATCCAGCAGCAGCTGCGCAAGATCGGCTTCGACCTCAAGATCGAGCTGCACACCAACGCCGAGGTCACCCGCCTGCAGCAGGCCGGCGACTACGATTTCCTCTGGTACAACGTCACCCGCGCCGACCCGGACATCCTGCGCCAGCAGTTCTCCACGAAGACGAACAACCGCAGCAAGCTGCCCGCCGACAACCCGCTCGACGCGTCGCTGACCGAACAGTCCGCCACCGTCGATCCCGCGAAGCGCAAGCCAGCAGCGGAAAAGGCGCAGCGGACCATCGTGGAGCAGGCCTACTCGATCCCGGTGTTCGAGCTGACGCAGGTGCTCGGCGTCGGACCGACCGCGCATGACGTGGGCTTCGAGGCTTCCTCGCGGCTGCAGCTGTTCGACGCCTGGGTTTCGGGCTCGTGAAAGGGTTCCCGCTGCTTCGCCGCGTTCTGCAGGCCGTAGTGGTGCTGTGGGCGGCGTTCACGCTGTCGTTCGTCATCCTGTACCTGCTGCCCGGCGACGCGGTGCTCACCAAACTCGGCTCGGCCGAGGGCGGACCCAGCGCGTCGCCGGAGCAGATCGCCGCCCTGCGCGCCGAGTACGGGCTGGACGACCCGGTCCTCGTGCAGTACGGCAAGCACCTCCTCGCCGCTCTGCACGGCGACTTCGGCACCTCGATCGCCACCGGCGACGACGCCACCCACCAGGTCCTCGCCGCGTTGCCGCCGACGCTCGCCGTCTCCGGCTTGGCGCTGGTGCTCGCGATCGTCTTCGGCGGCGGCATCGCCGTGCTCGGCACCTTCACCCGCACCCGCTGGGTGAGCCAGCTGCTGCTTTCCCTGCCGCCGCTGGGCACCTCGCTGCCGACGTTCTGGGTCGGGCTGCTGCTGATCCAGCTGTTCTCGTTCCAGCTGCGGTTGTTCCCGGCACTCGGGTCGACCGGTTTCGCGTCGCTCGTCCTCCCGGCGGTCACGCTCGCGCTGCCGACCGGGGCGATCATCGCGCAGGTGCTGGCGAAGAGCCTGCAAACGCAGCTCGCCGAGCCGTATATCGAAGTGGTGCGGGCAAAGGGCGCGAGCCGCCGTCGAGTCCACTTCGGACACGCGCTGCGCAACGCCGGACTGCCCGCGCTCACCCTGGTGGGCGTGGTCGCGGGCAATCTCCTGGCCGGTTCGGTGGTGACCGAAACCGTGTTCTCGCGCGACGGGCTCGGCCGCGTCACGGCGTCGGCGGTGACCGCGCAGGACGTGCCGGTGGTACAGGCGGTGATCGTGCTCGCCGCGTTCTTCTTCGTGGTGCTCAACCTGGTCGTCGATCTCGTGTACCCGTTGCTGGATCCGCGGGTCTCCGTGCGCAAGGAGGTGCCCGCGCGTGTCTGAAGCCGTGCTGTCCCAACGGTTCCTCGTCCGCCGACCCGGTCTGCTGCTGTCCGGGCTCGTGCTCGCCGCGGTGCTGATCGCGGCCTTCGCGCCGACCCTGTTCACCGGCCAGGATCCCATCACCGGCGTCCCCTCCGAACGGCTCCAAGGCCCGTCGCTCAGCCACCTCTTCGGCACCGACGAAACCGGCCGCGACGTGTTCGCCCGCGTCGTCCACGGAGCCGGGCTTTCCCTGCGCGCGACTGTGCTCGCAGTCCTCGTCGCGTTCGCCGCCGGGTCCGCGCTGGGGCTGCTCGCCGGGTTCCGCGGCGGGTGGCTCGACGCGGTCGTGATGCGGATCGTCGACGTCCTCCAGGCGGTTCCGGCGATCCTGCTGTCGCTGGCGCTGGTGACCGCGCTCGGGTTCGGCACCACGAACGTCGCGATCGCGGTCGGCGTCGCGAACCTCGCCGCGTTCGCCCGGCTGATGCGCGCCGAGGTGCTGCGGGTGCGTTCCGGCGTGTTCGTCGAGGCGGCCCGGGCGTCCGGGGTGCGCTGGGCCGGGGTGCTCGGGCGGCACGTGCTGCCCAACGCGCTGGGGCCGGTGCTGGTGCTGGCCACGGTGACGGTCGGGACCGCGGTGCTCGAAGTGTCCGCGCTCAGTTTTCTCGGGTTCGGCGCGAGCCCGCCGACGCCGGAATGGGGCGCGCTCGTGGCAGGCGGCCGCAATTTCCTCGCCACCGCTTGGTGGATGACCACGTTCCCGGGCTTGACCGTCGCGGCCGTCGTGCTGGCGGCGAACCGCGTGTCCCGGGCTCTCGACGGCGAACGGAGCTGACAAGTGCTGGAGATCAGCGAACTGGCGGTCTCGTACCGCACCTCGGGCGGCGTGGTGCCCGCCGTGCGCGACGTGAGCCTGCGGGTCGGAGCGGGCGAGATCGTCGCGGTGGTCGGCGAATCCGGGTCCGGGAAGAGCACCACCGCACACGCCGCGATCGGGCTGCTCCCGCGCGGCGGCCTGGTCCGCAGGGGCCGGATCGCCTTCGACGGACGCGACCTGACCACACTGTCCGAAAAGGACTGGCGGCAGGTGCGCGGCACTGGGATCGCGCTGGTGCCGCAGGATCCGACGGTGTCGCTCAACCCGGTCCGGCGGATCGGCGAACAGGTGGCCGAGGTGCTGCTCATCCACCGCCTGGCCGCGCGGAACGAGGCCGCCGCCCGCGCAGTGGACCTGCTGCGCCGGGCCGGAGTCGACCGGCCGGAGCTTCGCGCGCGGCAGTATCCGCACGAGCTGTCCGGCGGGCTCCGGCAACGGGTGCTGATCGCCATCGCTTTGGCAGGCAAACCGCGGCTGATCATCGCCGACGAGCCGACCAGTGCGCTGGACGTGACCGTGCAGAAGGAAATCCTCGACCATCTGGCGGAACTGGCCGCCGACGACGGCACCGCGATCCTGCTGATCACGCACGACCTGGGCGTCGCCGCCGACCGGGCCGGACGGATCGCCGTGCTGTCCGAGGGACGCCTGGTCGAGGAAGGACCGGCCCGCGAACTCCTCGCCGCGCCGACGCAGGACTACACGCAACGGCTTCTCGCCTCCGCCCCGAGCCTAAGCCGCGAACCCCTCCGGCCCCGCCGCGCCGAAGGCCCGGAAGTCCTGCTGTCCGTGGAGTCGGTCTCGAAGACCTTCGCTTCGCGCGCCGGTTCCGTGCAAGCCGTGGACGACGTGTCGTTCCAGCTCACGCGCGGCCGGACGCTGGCGCTGGTCGGCGAATCCGGCTCCGGCAAGACGACGACCGCCCGCATCGCGGTCGGCCTGGAAACCCCGACCGCGGGCACGATCAGCTTCGACGGCCAGGACGTCACCCGGCTGTCCCCCGCCGAACTGCGCAGGCTGCGCCGCCGGTTTCAGCTCGTCTACCAGAACCCGTACGCCTCGCTGAACCCGCGCTTTTCCATCGCCGACGTGATCGGCGAACCGCTGCGCGCGTTCCGAGTCGACGGCCGGGCGGAACGGGTCGCCGAACTGGCGGACCAGGTCGCGCTGCCGTCGTCAGTGCTGCGCCGGAAACCAGCCGAACTGTCCGGCGGCCAGCGCCAGCGCGCGGCGATCGCCCGTGCGCTGGCGCTGCGACCGGATCTCGTCGTGCTGGACGAGCCGGTGTCCGCTTTGGACGTTTCGGTGCAGGCGCAGATCCTGAACCTGCTGGTGGAACTGCAGGATGGATTGGGGCTGACGTACCTGTTCATCACCCACGACCTGGCCGTGGTGCGGGAGATCGCCGACCAGGTCGGGGTGATGCGCCAGGGCAAGCTGCTCGAAGCCGGCCCGGCCGACGACGTCCTGCTGCGGCCGCGCGAGCAGTACACCCGCGACCTGCTGGCCGCGATTCCCGGCGGGGAGCAGGTGCGCGCGTGACGTCAGTTGGCGAGCACCAGCCGCCCGACATCCCTGTCCATCACCCACGACCTGGCCGTGGTGCGCGAAATCGCCGACCAGATCGGAGTCATGCGCCGGGGCAAACTGCTCGAATCCGGCCCGGCCGACGACGTCCTCCGGCGGCCGCGCGAGCAGTACACCCGCGACCTGCTGGCCGCGATCCCCGGCGGGGAGCAGGTGACCGCGTGACGTCAGGAGCGCCGCTGCCCGCACCGGCTGCGCGCCCGAGATTGCGGTCCGTGAGGGACCCCCTGAAGGAATCTGATTCCCTCAGGGGTCCCTTCACGACCGTCAAGACGCGGTCAGTGGGGGTTGGCGAGCACCAGCCGCCCCACAGCCTCGCCCGTGTCCATCCGCCGGTGTGCCTCGCGCGCCTCCGCCATCGGCAGGACGGTGACCGGCAGCCGGATCCGGCCGTCGGTGTACAGCGGCAGCACCGCGTCCGCGGCGGGGCGAGCGGGCGCGGGGTCGGCGGCCAGGAAACCGCCCACGTTGAAGCCGACCACGCCGATGTTCTTGCCCCACACGGCGTTCGAGTCCACCAGCGGCGCGGTCTCGCTGCCCGCGCTGCCGACGACCAGCATCCGGCCCATCGGCGCCAGCAGGTCCAGCGAGGCGATCCGCAGGTCGCCGCCCACTGGGTCGACGATGATCTCGAACCGCTCGTCGCTCAGCTCGCCGAGCTCCCCGGACAGCACGACCCGGTCGAAACCGAGTTGTTTCGCCGCCTCGACCTGCTCGGGCCGCCGGACCGTGCCGACCACCTCGCGAGCGCCGAGCAGCCGCGCCACCTCGGGGTATACCGAGGCGAGGCCGCCGAGCGCGCCGTGCACGAGCACCTGCGCGTCCTTCGGCAACCGCACTGCCTCGGTGAGCGACAGGTAGGCCGTCACGGTGTTCGCCAGACCGGCCACCGCCTGCGCGCGCTCCACGCCGGTGCCCGCCAGCGGCACGACGAGCGCGGCGGGCGCGAGCTTGACGTCTGCGTATCCGCCCATTCCGGGCAGCGTGAGCGTGACGACCTCGTCCCCGACCGAGAAGCCGCTCCCCGGTCCGGCCGCGCGAATCGTGCCCGCGACCTCGAGCCCCGGCACCAGCGGCGGCTTCGGCGCGTAGTCGTACTCCGCGAGCGTCCCGCGGCGGATCAGCGCGTCGATCAGCCCCACGGACGCGTGCGAGACCGTGATGGTCACTTCGCCCGGCCCCGGAACGGGCTCGGGCACCTCGATCTCTTCGAGGACTTCGGGACCGCCGTAGCGGGTGATGGACAAAGCGCGCATCGTGCGTACTCCCCAGTGTTCAGTGTCAGCGAGCCGGAACAACCTGGTCCGGTCCGCGGTTATTCCGGCTTAGCCCACAGGAAAGATCCGCCGTGCCGAGCGAAACGCACCCGCTGCGCAAACTGGGTTTCCTGACGATCGGCCTGTTCGACGGCGACGACCCGCGGCCCGGCCACGAATCCACGCTGCGCGTGCTCGAACTCGGCGAGCAGCTCGGGTTCGACAGCGCCTGGGTCCGCCACCGGCACCTGCAGTACGGCATCTCGTCGCCGGTCGCGGTGCTCGCCGCCGCCACCCAGCGCACCAGCCGGATCGAACTGGGCACCGCGGTCATCCCGCTCGGCTGGGAAAACCCGCTGCGATTGGCCGAAGACCTGGCGACCGTCGACGTCCTGTCCGGCGGACGCCTCAACCCGGGCGTGAGCGTCAGCCCGCCGATGCATTACGAGGACGTCCGGGGCGCGCTGTACCCGGACACCGGCGACCGCGAAGACTTCGGCTACGACCGGGTGTCGCGGCTGTTGTCGCTGGTCCGCGGCGAGCCCGCTTCGACGTTCAGCGGCGTCGAAGGCATCGAGACGTTCTCCGAGCGTGTGCAGCCGCATTCGCCCGGCCTCGCCAGCCGCCTGTGGTACGGCGGCGCGAGCACCCGGTCGGCGATCTGGACCGGACAAGCCGGGATGAACTACCTGACCAGCAGCGTCGTCCGCGCCGAGGAGGGCTCGACGGACTTCGAGCAGATCCAGCTCTCGCACGTACGCGCGTTCCGGTCGCACCATCCGGACGGCGCGCGGGCTCGGGTTTCGCAAGGCCTGGTCGTGATTCCGACCGACAGCGCCACGTCCGAGCAGCGCGCGAAGTACGAGGATTATGCGGCAAAACGCCTGCCGCGCACGAAAACTCCGCAGGGTCCGGGCGGTCTGCTGTTCTCGCGCGATTACGTCGGCACGTTCGCCCAGATTGCCGAACAGCTCTACCGGCACGCCGCCTTCCGGGAGATCGACGAGGTCGCCTTCGCGCTGCCGTTCACCTTCGAACACGAGGATTACGTGCAGATTCTCACCGACTTGGCCACCCGGCTGGGTCCGGAGCTGGGCTGGAAACCGGCGTCCTGACGGTGGTAAATGCTAGCGTGACGGAGTGCCGGATTTCAGGTCCACAGTGGACATTTCGCGTCCCGCCGGAGACCATCGCGACGCCCTGGCGTGGGCCCGGGCGGTCTGGGAAGGCGCTCCCCCGCCGCTGCGGGCCTTCCTGCGCACCGGGTGGCTCGGCCTCGGCCTGACCACTCGTCTGTCGCCCGACCGGGTACTCGGCTGGACCATCGCTTCGGCAACGCCGGACCGGGTCGTGCTCGAAGCGCCCTCGCCGCTGATGACCACCCGCAACATCGTCCACCTCGACGCGGACCGGGTGTACTGGACCACGGAAGTCACCTACAACCGGTTCCCGGCGCGCCAACTGTGGGCCCTGGCCGTGCCGATCCACGAACGGGTCATCCCCGCCCGGCTGCGCGCCGCCGCCGGTCGAGTTCGGCCTGGCGACCTCCAGCACCGGATCGTCACGACGTTCCAGCGCCGGCTCGGCAACCCGGTCCTGTCGCGGCTCCCCGGCCAAACGCTGCTCGAAACGACGGGCCGCGGCTCGGGTCTCCCTCGCCAGACCCCGATCGGCGGCCGCCGCGTGGGTCAGGAATTCTGGCTGGTGTCGGAGTTCGGCGAACGATCGCAGTACGTGCGCAACATCCAGGCCAACCCGCGCGTCCGGCTGCGACTGCACGGCCGCTGGCTGCGCGGAGTCGCCCACTTGCTCCCGGACGACGACGCCCGCGCGCGGCTGAAGTCGTTGCCACGCTGGAACAGCACGGCGGTCCAGGCATTCGGAACCGACCTGCTGACGATCCGGATCGACCTCGACTAACCGTCCGACACCACGGCCTCGATCGTGCGCCGCGCATTCGCCGCCAGCACCGGATTCGTCTCCCGGTAATACGGCAGCTGGATCAGCGCGATCGACAACGCCCAGCCCCGCCCGCGCTCCCACGTCGCGTCGTCTGCCTCCACCGCCTCGCGGAACACCTCCCGCTCAGCCGCGGCGAACGTGTTCCACCCCGGGATCAGGTCCACCGCGGGATCGCCGATCCCGACCCCCGCGAAGTCCAGCACCGCGCTCAGCCCGCCGTCGTCGACCAGCACATTTCCTGGCGACAGGTCCGCGTGCAGCCACACCGGCGCCTCGGCCCACTCCGGTGCCGCGAGTGCCTTCTCCCACGCCGCGACATATGCCGGATCGCCGCCGAGTTGCGCGATCGCCTCCCGGGTCGGCGCGTCCCGCGTGCGCAGCGGACGGCCCCGGCTGACCTCCGGTGCTCCCGAAGTATCGAGGCCGCGCAACGCTTTCACGAACGCGCCCAAGTCCCGCGCCACCTGTGCGTCGCCGAAATCCGGGTTGACGCCGGGCAGCCAGCGCAGCACCGACCAGTCCCACTCGAAGCCCTCGCCCGGCCGTCCTTCGGCGAGCACTTCCGGCACCGCGACCGGCAGCCGCGGCGCCAGCCACCGCAGCCAGCGCTGTTCGTGGCCGATCTCGGCGGCCCCGCGTTCCAGCCGCGGCAGCCGGGCGACGAGTTCGTCGCCGAGCCGGAACATCGCGTTTTCCGTCCCCGACGAGGCGACCCGCGAGACCGCCAGCCCGGCCCACTGCGGGAATTGGGCCGCGACGAGGCGTCGGACCAGGTCGTCGTCGATTTCCGCTTCATCCGCGTGCATCCGATTCATCGGCGTCCAGCAAACCGCGTCGGCGTGATAGCGAGCAACCGGTTTATTCCCGCTCCGGCCGCCTGTCCCAGAAACTGGTTGCCGTCGCGTCCGCCCCGGCTCCCGAGCCACACTGCTGGCATCCACGGGGAAAGGACGCAGCATGACAGGGCTTACCGGACCACGGCTCGCCGTCGCGCTGGAAGGCGCGGGCTGGCACCCGGCCGCGTGGCGCGAAGCGGACGCCCGCCCGGCCGACCTGCTCACCGCCGCATACTGGACCGAACTGGTCCAGGAAGCCGAAGCCGCGCACCTGGACTTCGTCACCTTCGAGGACTTCCTCTCCCTGCGCGATCCCGCCGAGCCGACGGCCCGCGCCGACCGCGCGCAAACCCGCCTGGACGCCGTGTTGCTCGCCTCGCGGATCGCGCCGCTGACGTCGCATATCGGCCTGATCCCGACCGCCGTCGTCACCCACACGGAGCCGTTCCACCTGTCGAAGGCGATCGCGACGCTCGACTACGTGAGCACCGGCCGCGCCGGGGTCCGCGTGCAGGTGTCCGGGAGTCCGGAGGAGTTCCGGCACTTCGGCCGCCGCACGCCGCCCGAAGTGCCCGAACTGTTCGAGGAAGCCGCCGATTACGTCGAGGTGCTGCGCCGGCTGTGGGACAGCTGGGAGGACGACGCCGAAATCCGCGACGTCGCCACCGGCCGGTTCATCGACCGCGACAAACTGCATTACATCGACTTCGAGGGCCGCTGGTTCTCCGTCAAAGGCCCGTCCATCACGCCGCGCCCGCCGCAGGGCCAGCCGATCGTCGCCGCACTCGCGCACGGTCCCGACGCTTATCGCCTCGCCGCCCGGCAGGCCGACGTCGTGTACGTGACCCCGGACGACCGCGCGCACGCCGCGTCGATCATCGACGAAATCGGTGCGCCCCTTCAGGTTTTCGCCGACCTCGTGGTCTTCCTCGACGAAACCTCGCAGGCCGCGGCCGAGCGCAAAGCCCGCCTGGACGACCGTGCCGAGTTCAGCTCGGACGCGCATGTCTTCACCGGCACCCCGGCCCAGCTGGCCGACCTCCTGCTCGACTGGCACGCCGCCGGCCTGACCGGTTTCCGGCTCCGCCCCGGCGCGCTGCCGCACGACCTGACCGCCATCACCCGCGCGCTGGTCCCCGAACTGCGCGACCGGGGCGCGTTCCGCTCCGGATACGAGGCCTCGACCCTGCGCGGGCTGCTCGGCCTGCCGCGCCCGGCCAACCGCTACGCCGCCTGAGTCCCGGGAGATTTCCATGACTGCCAAGCAAATCCACCTCGCCGCGCACTTCCCCGGGGTCAACAACACCACCGTGTGGAGCGATCCCGAAGCGGGCAGCCACATCGAGTTCAGCTCGTTCGTCAAGCTGGCCCAGACCGCCGAACGCGCGAAGTTCGACTTCTTCTTCCTCGCCGAAGGCCTGCGCCTGCGGGAACAGAACGGCGAAATCTACGACCTCGATGTCGTCGGCCGCCCGGACACCTTCGCCGTGCTGTCCGCGCTCGCCGCCGTCACCGACCGGCTCGGCCTGGCCGGCACCATCAACTCCACCTTCAACGAACCGTTCGAGGTGGCCCGCCAGTTCGCCTCCCTGGACCACCTTTCCGCCGGCCGGGCCGCGTGGAACGTCGTGACGTCCTGGGACGCTTTCACCGGCGAAAACTTCCGCCGCGGCGGCTTCCTGCCGCAAGACCAGCGCTACTCGCGCGCCGAAACCTTCCTGCGCACGGCGTGGGAACTCTTCGACTCCTGGCGCGGCGGCGAACTCCTCGCGGACAAGGAATCCGGCCGCTTCCTGGCCGACGGCGGCGACTTCGCCCACCACGACGCCCATTTCGACATCTCCGGCCGCTTCCCGGTCCCGCGCAGCCCACAAGGCCGCCCAGTGACCATCCAAGCCGGAGACTCCGAAGAAGGCCGCGAATTCGCCGCCGCGACCGCCGACGCCATCTTCACCCGGCACGGCACCCTCGAAGCAGGCCAAGCGTTCTACTCGGACGTCAAGGGCCGCCTGGCGAAATACGGCCGCGCCCCGCACGAACTGGTCATCCTCCCCGCCGCGACGTTCGTCCTGGGCGACACCGACGCCGAAGCGCACGAACTCGCCCACGAGGTCCGGTTGCAGCAGGTCAGCGACCAGACCGCGATCAAGTTCCTCGAACAGCTCTGGAACACCGACCTCAGCGGCCACGACCCGAACGGCCCGCTGCCGTCGTTCGACCCGGTGGTCGGCGACCTGATCTCGAAGGGCCGCGCGAGCGTCCGCATGCACCGCGACCCGGTCGCGACCGCCAACGAATGGCGCCAGCTGGCGGAAGCGAAGCACCTGTCGAGCCGGGAACTGATCATCGAGGTCACCGGACGGCAGAACTTCATCGGCTCCCCCGAGACCGTCGCGTCGACCATGAACGACCTCGTCCAGGCCGACGCGTCGGACGGCTTCATCCTGGTCCCGCACGTCACGCCGGGCGGACTGGACCAGTTCGCCGACCAGGTGGTGCCGCGGCTGCAGGAACGGGGGGTGTTCCGGGAGGACTACAGCGGGCCTACTCTGCGGGACCACCTCGGGTTGAACTAGCTCAGGAACCGCTTCGCGTTGCCCCGCAACAGCAACTCCCGCGAGGCCTCGTCGAGGAACTCCGCCCGGCGCACCACCCCGCCGGCCGGGCGCTCCCCCAGCGGGTACGGGTAATCGCTCCCCACCATCACCTGCTCCGCCCCCAGCGTGTCGACCAGGTTCCGCAGCGCCGGCTCGGTGAACACCACCGAATCGACACTGAACCGTCCGACATACTCCGACGGCGGCTTCTCCGACGTGGCGATAATGTCCGCCCGCTGATGCCAAGCGTTCTCCAGCCGCCCCAGCCAGAACGCGAACGATCCGCCGCCGTGGGCGAAACAAATGCGCAGGCTCGGCGGCACCCGGTCGAACACCCCGCCGAGGATCATCGCGATGATCGACAGATGCGTCTCCGCGGGCATTCCGGTCAGCCACCGCGCCATCCAGCGGTCCAGCCGCGGCGCGTCCGGCATGTCCCACGGGTGCACGAAAACCGGGACGCCGAGCGAAGCCGCGTGCTGGAGGAACGTCACCACGCCCGCGTCGTCGAGGTCTCGGTCGCCGACGTGGTTGCCGATCTCCACGCCGCGGTGCCCGGCCGCTACGGCACGGTCCAGTTCGCGGCAGGCGGCGTCGGTGTCCTGCAACGGAACCTGGCAGAACGGGACCAGCCGGTCCGGCGCGGGCGCGCAGATTTCCAGCGCCAGGTCGTTGAACACCCGGGCGATTTTCTCGCCCTGGCCCGGGCTGGTGTCGTAGCCGAAGAACACCGGCGTCGGCGAGACGACCTGCGCCTCGATGCCGTCGGCGTCCATGTCGCGCAGCCGGACCGAGGCGTCCCAGCAGTCGGACCGGATCCGGCGGAACTCCTCCGAACCGACCATGATCATGGCCTCGCGTTCGGTTTCCGCGCGCAGCCACGGCATTCCCTCGCCGAGGTCGGGCCAGCCGTGCGGGACGAAATGGCTGTGGACGTCGATCGCGCGCACGCTCAGCCCTTCCCCGGGTGCAGCGTGCCGCACGCCCCGCAGGTCCGGGCTTCCTCGGACGCGTAGAACTGCTCGAACACCGGCGGCAGGTCGTCGACGATGTCCCGCACCTGCAGCTCGACCTCGTGCACCTTCGCGTCGCACTCCAGGCAGAACCACACGAACTTCTCGAGCGTCCCCTCCTCCCGGATGCGCTCGATCACGATCCCGATCGAGCCCTCCTGCGGACGCTGCGGCGAGTGGTGCACGTTCCGCGGCAGCATCCACATCTCGCCCTCGCGGATGTCGACGCGCTGCGGGCCGTCGTCGGTCATCAGGTTGACGTGCATGTCGCCCTTGTACTGGTAGAACCACTCCTCGTACGGGTCGAGGTGGAAGTCGGTGCGCTGGTTCGGCCCGCCGACGACCTGCACGATGAAATCGCCCATCGGGGCCCACATCTGCTTGTTGTTGACCGGCGGCTTCAGCTCGTCCTCGTGCTCTTTGATCCACTTCGCGAAGTCGAACACGGGCGGGATGGCGGTCATCGTTCCTCCTTGCCGGGGATCCGGGCGATCGCCTGGATCTCGATGAGCAGATGCGGATGCGGCAGCTGGTGCACCGCGACGGTGGTCCGGGCCGGGCCGTTCTCGTCGAAGAACTCGCCGTAGACCTCGTTGTAGCCGCCGAAATCGTTCATGGTGACCAGGAACACGGTCAGCTGCGCGAGGTCCTCGAGCCCCGCGCCGGCCGCGGCCAGGATGTCGCGGATGTTCTCGATCACCGCGCGCGTCTGCGCCCGGATGTCCAACGTGGTCACGCCGAACTCGTCGGCCTCCGCGCCGGCGAATGTGTTGTCGGGCCGCCTGCTGCTGGTGCCGGAGACGAACACCAGGTCCCCGACCACTTTCACGTGCGGGAACCGCCCGCGCGGCGTCGCCTTCCCGGCGACGACATGGGCTTGCGCCACGCTCATCCCTCCATCGTGTGAACGGAAACCGAACCCAGCCCGGCGACCCGCGCCTCGACGTGCGTCCCCGGCTGCAGCGCGACCGCCGCCGTCGCTGCACCGGCCAGCAGCACCGACCCGTCGAGCAGGCGATGCCCGTACGCGGCGGCCATCCGCTGTGCGGCGGGGAGCGCCCGCAGCGGGTCGCCGAGGATGTCGGCGGTCGAGCCGGTGGCGACGACCTCGCCGTCGAACAGCAGGTCCACGGCCAGGGCATCCACCCGGTCGAGCTGGGTCCACTGGCCGAGCACGAACGCGGACGCCGAGGTGTTGTCGGCGACGACGTCGGCCAGGCTGAACTTGAAGTCGCGGTACCGGCTGTCGATGATTTCCAGCGCGGGCGCCACGGCGACGATCTCGGCGTCCGGGCCGAGCCGGAACGCGACCTCGGGCTCGACGCGCGGATGCACCCCGCGCCCGACGTCGAACGTCCCGCCGTCCTCGATCCGCATGCGGTCGGTCAGCGAGCCGATGATCACGTCCGAGACGCCCATCTGCTCGGCCTTAGCCTTGCTCGTGAAGCCCAGTTTGACCCCGGCCAGCCGCTCCCCGCGCCCCTCGCGCAGCGCGATCCCCTTGTGCTGCACGGCGTACGCGGTTTCCAGGCTCATCGGCCCGGCGCTGGTGAGCTGCGGGATCGCCTGCCCGGTGGCGGTCGCCCGGTCAAGCCGCGCGGCATGGTCCTCGATCGTCATAGCTGCACGCACACATTCGTCGGCTGGGTGTAGAAGTGCATTGAGTGCAGGCCGCCCTCGCGGCCGATCCCGGAAAGCCCGATGCCGCCGAACGGCGACCGGAGGTCGCGCAGGTACCAGGTGTTGACCCAGGCCATCCCGACCCGCATCTGCTGCGCGACGCGGTGGCCGCGCTCCAGGTTCGTCGTCCACACGGCGGCGGCGAGCCCGTAGTCGGTGTCGTTCGCGAGCCGGACGGCTTCGTCCTCGGTGTCGAACGGGATCAGCGCCGCAACCGGCCCGAAGACCTCCTCCCGCACGACCCGCGCCGAGTTGTCGAGCCCGGTCCACAACGTCGGTTCGATCCACGACCCGCCCGCCAGGTCCGGCCCCAGTTCCGGAACCGCGCCGCCGGTGAGCACCGTCGCGCCTTCGGCGACCGCGAGGTCCAAATAGGACTGGACTTTCTTCCGGTGCTGCTGGGATATCAACGGCCCGGTCGTGGTGTCCGGGTCGCCCGGCCGGCCCAGGCGCAACGCCTTCGCCCGCTCGGCGAGCCCGTTCGCGACCGCGTCGAAGACGGACCGCTCGACGTAAACCCGCTCCGTGCACAGGCACACCTGCCCGGTGTTCAGGAAAACCGACCGGGCGAGGCCGTCGAGGGTCTTCTCGAGATCGCAGTCCGCGAACACCACCGCGGCGTTCTTTCCGCCCAGTTCAAAGGAAACCGGCCGGACCGACGGAGCGACCGCGCGCATGATCGCCGAGCCGGTCCGGGATTCGCCGGTGAACGTGACGCCGTCGATGCCGCGGTGAGCGGTGAGGTACTCCCCGGCGGAGTCCGGCCCGAAGCCGTGCACGACGTTATACACCCCGGCCGGCGCGCCCGCCTCCGCGATCACCTCGGCGAGCAAGGTCGCCGTCGACGGCGTCTCTTCGGACGGCTTGACCACCACCGCGTTGCCGCACGCGAGCGCGGGCGCGACCTTCCAGGTCAGCAGCAGCAACGGCAGGTTCCACGGCACGATCACCGCGACCACGCCCAGCGGCTTGGGCACCGCGTAGTTCAGCGCCTTCCGGCCGTTCGGCAGATCCGTCAGAAAGGAATCGAGACCGGCCGCCGCGATCGTGTCGGCGAACGAACGGAAGTTCATCGCCGCCCGCGCCACGTCCAGGTCGCGCGCCAGGTGCTCCGGTTTTCCGGTGTCGCGAACCTCGGCGGCGACGAAATCCTCGAACCGCTCCTCGATCCGGTCGGCGATCCGGCGCAGCAAGGCGGTGCGCTCAGCGACCGAGGCACGTCCCCACGGCCCGTCCGCCGCGGCGCGCGCAGCCGCGACCGCCGCGTCGACCACGTCCGGACCGGCCTCGTGGACGTGCGCGACCAGCGACCCGTCGACCGGGTCGATCTTCTCGAAGGTGCGCCGCCCGGCGACCCGGGTCCCGCCGACGACGTTGTGGAGTTCCGCAGCCATGAAGCTGACCGTAGGGACGTCCGGAATGCCTCGCCAATGCTCTTTGCCGCCGCTGCCATAGCTGTCCGGACATGTCTCGCCCATGCCTGTAGCGGCATGGCTTTCGTCGGAATGGGCATTGGTCAGGCATGACAGCGGCGGCGAAGGATGGGTCCCGTGAACCATCCGAACGTCGATCGGGACTACAGCGCGCAGGGCACGGTGACCGAGGCCGAGTTCGACGCCGTGATGGCCCGCTACCGCTCCGCCTCCGAATCCGCGACCGCCGGTCTGGCAGGCGTTCGCGACCTGGCTTTCGACCCGCTCAGCGCCGAACGGCTCGACGTCTGGGGCATCTCCCCCGGGCAGCTGCGCCCCGTCGTTCTCGCCATCCACGGCGGCTACTGGCGGATGCTCTCGCGCCACGACACCGCGTTCCCAGCGCGAATGCTGGCTGACGCCGGAGTCGCCACTGTCGTGCCGGACTACACGCTCGCTCCCGCGGCGCCACTGGAGGAGATCGTGCGCCAGGTCCGCGCCGCGGTCGCGTGGGTGCACCACCACGGCGCCGCGCACGGCCTCGACCCGGACCGCATCCACGTCGTGGGCAGCTCGGCCGGCGGGCATCTGGCGGCGATGACCGCCGTCGCCGGATGGCAGCGCGCCGCCGGGCTGCCGGAGGACGTCGTCAAAGGCGCGATGGCGATCAGCGGGCTCTTCGACCTCCGCCCGTTGGTCGATTCGTTCGCCAACGCGTGGCTGTCCCTCGACCCGACCCGTGCAGAGGCGCTCAGCCCGATCCTCGCGCCGCCAGGCCCCGTGCCGTTGCACGTGGCGGTCGCGGAACACGAAGCCGCGGGATTCCATCGGCAGAGCAAGGCTTTCCACGCACACTGGCCTGCCGCCGGTTCGTTGACCGTCGTGCCCGGCCGGAACCACTTCGACGTCTTCCTCGACCTGGCCGACCCCGCCTCGGCGCTCGGCCAGGCCCTGATCCGGCTCGCCCTCTCGTGACGCCGGAAGCCGAGCCGGACAGTAATGTCGCCGGAATGGAGATGCCCCGCCTGCTCGACGGCCGCCTCAAGCTCAGGCACCTCGTGCTGGTGGACACCCTGACCGAGCAGGGCAGCGTCGTCGGCGCGGCGGCCGCGCTGCACGTCACGCAGCCGGTCGTCACGCGCGGCCTGCACGATCTCGAAGCGATCCTCGGCGTGCCGCTCTACGAACGCGGGCCGCGCGGGATCACGCCGACCGAGTTCGGGACCGCGTTCACCGAACACGCGCGCGCCGTGCTCGCCCAGCTCACCCACGCGGCGCGGCACGTCGTGGAGATCGCCGACGCGACCCGCGGCCGGGTCGTCGCGGGCATCCATCTCGCGGGTTCGAACCTGTTGCTGCCGCGGGCCATCGCGCATCTGAAGGAAGACCATCCGCTGGTCACGGTCGTCGTCCGGGAGGGAACGCCGGAGTCGCTGCTGGTGGAGCTGACCGCGGGCCGGGTGGACGTCATCGTCGGCAGGCTGAGCGGCCCCGGCACCGAAGACACCCGGCGGCGGGCGCTGTACCAGGAGTCGATCCGCGTCGTCGCCGGGGCGCACCACCCGCTCGCCGCGCGCGGGAGCGTCTCGCTGGAGGATCTGGCGGGGTTCCCGTGGATCGTGCCCGGCACCGAGACGATGCTGCGCCAGGAGCTGGAAAGCCTCTTCGCCCAGCACGGCCTGGACCTGCCCGCCAACCGCGTCGAAGCGACGTCGTTCCTGACTGTGCGGCAGCTGCTCACCGAAACCGCCATGGTCGCCGCGCTCCCCGGCCTGCTCGGCATGGACGACCCGCGGCTGGTCACGCTGCCGACGCCGCTGGAGAACATCGGCCACAGCGTCGGCCTGACCCTCGCCGCCGGCCGGCGGCTGAACCCGGCCACCCAGGCGCTGATCGAGTCCCTGCACACCGTCGCCGCGCAGATCGAAGACGCCTGACGCGCTCTGTCGCTTTCTTGACGACCGACGACAACCCGTGATACTTCATGGACCTCCGCGGAAGGAGCGTTCCATGGGTTACCGCTTGTCCACCGTCGATCCGGCCCGCACCGCGCTGGTCGTCATCGACATGCAGCACGACTTCCTGGCACCCGGCGCCCCGCTGGAATCCCCGGCAGGCCGCGCGATGATCCCGGCCCTCAACGACACAATCCGGTTCTGCCGCGACGCGGGCATCCCAGTGTTCTTCACCGCGCACGTCCACCGCCCCGACGGCACCGACATGGGCCGGTTCGCCGACCTGTACCCGCCGATCGCCGCCGGCACCGCGCTCATCGAGGGCACGCCTGGCGCCGCGCTGTACTCCGAAGTTGACCGCCGCCCGGACGAACCGCTGATCCCCAAGCACCGTTACAGCGCCTTCTACGGCACGGATTTCGAAATGCAGCTGCGCGGACGCGGCGTGGACACCCTGATCGCCACCGGAGTGACCACCGAGGACTGCGTCCACGCCACCATCCGCGACGCGATGTTCCGCGACTTCCGCACCGGAGTGCTGTCCGACGCGTGCGCCACCTACGACCACCCCGACCTGGGCCACGGCCCGATGTCCGCCGCGGAAGTGCACGCGGCGACGCTGGTTGTTCTCGCCCAGTCCACTGCGGACGTGCTGACGAGCGCGGAGTTCAAGGCGCTGGCGGAAAAGGGAGCCGCTTAGCCCCCCGGCCGGTTCGGAATCCGGGGAGCCGCCTAGCCCCTTGCGAAGGGACCGCATGAATGCGCCCGCCCGCCGGAGCAGCGGCCCGCCCAACCCCGGAATTCGCGGAGCCGCTTAGCCGCGCCCCGCCGCAGCCAGCGCGTCGTGCGCGTGGATCCACTCCACCGTCTCCCCGATCCGCCCCAATGCGGCGTCCCGAGCCTCCGCCGCCGGACCGTCCGGCAGGTGCAGCAAGGCATTCGCCACCCACGAGCTCCGCTGCACCGCCCGGGTCCGCGGCCGCCGCAGCTTCTCGTACCGGGCGAGTGCCGCGTCGCGTGAGTCCCGTGCCAGGCATTCGGCGAGCGTCACCGCGTCCTCGATCGTCTGGTTCGCGCCCTGCCCGTGGTGCGGCAGCATCGCGTGCGCCGCGTCGCCGAGGAGGACCACGCCGCCGCGGTGCCAGCGGTTGAGCGGATGCTGGCCGAACAACCCCCACCGCTGATACAGCGTCGTCGCGCCGACCATCTCGCGCACCGCCGGATGCCAGCCCTCGAACGCCGCCTCGATGCGCTCCCGGGGAATGTCCTCGGTCCACGACTCCCCCGGCCACACGTCCGGTTCGTCCAGCACCGCAAGGAAATTCACCACCGACCCGTCGCCGATCGCGTAGTGCAGCAGATGCCCGCCCGGCCCCATCCAGAACTGGATCGCCCCCGCGTCCGGCAACGACGGCAGCCGCTCCACCGGCACCAGCCCGCGAAAACCGCTCGAACCCGAGTACCGGGCGAACGGCGCGTCGTCCACCCACTCGCGCACCGTCGAGTGCACCCCGTCCGCGCCCACCACGACATCGGCGGTTTCGCTTGTCCCGTCGGCGAATTCGAGCCGATACCGCGATCCGTCCGCACCGACGCCGGTCACCTGCCGTCCAAGATGGACCTTCCCGCACGCGTCCGCCAGGATCCGCTGCAAGTCCGCCCGGTGCACCCCGAAATAGGGTCCGGCGAATCGCTCCTCGTAGCTGTCCCCGACCGGATACGCCATCACCCGCTGCCCGCTCCGCCAATGCCGGTAGACCAGCTCCGTCGGCACCGCGGAACACGCGGCCAGCTCGTCCCGCAACCCCAGCCGCCCGAGGATCCGGGACCCGTTGGCGGCCAGCGCCACCGCCGCCCCGACCTCGCGCAGTTCGGCCGACCGTTCGTAGACCTCCGCCCCGATCCCGCGCTGCCGCAACGCGAGTGCGAGCGTCAGCCCGCCGATCCCGCCGCCGACGATCGCCACCGAGAGTGCTTTGCCCGCCATCAGCCCTCCTCGCCCATGTACCGATCGGTACACGAATGGACGGTACGGCGTACCGATCGGTACAGTCAAGGGGTGGATTCCGGAACCGGCCGTCGCGCCGAACTGCTCGAGCAGGCCGTGGGTTACCTGGCGACGCACGGCCTGGCGGACCTGTCGCTCGCGCCGATGGGCGAAGCGCTGGGGACGAGCAAGCGGATGCTGCTGTACTACTTCGGCAGCAGGGAAAACCTGATCACCGAAGCGATCGCCGCGAGCCGCCCGGACGTCACCGAACTCTTCCGCTCCGTGCACGATGAGGAATCCCTCGCCGCCGCGGCGCACGCTTTGTGGCACGCGATCACCCGGGGCCGCCAGCAACGGCCGATCCACATCCTCTTCCAGGTCCTCGCACTGGCCCCGACCCAGCCGGAGCGCTACCTGACCGTCGCGAGAGAAGCGATCACCGCGATGGTGGACCCGCTGGTGCCGGTGTATCGAAAACTGGGCTACGCCGAACCCGACGCGGCGGCCCGGGCGAGCCTGCTGATCTCGGGCTTGCGAGGGCTGTGCCTGGACCGCATCGTGACCGGGGACGAAGAACGGATCGAGATCGCGGCACGGGCGTTGATCGCTACTGCGGTCGCGCCGCCCGCCTGATACGGCGACGCCTCGCTAGAGTTCAAGCACCGCAGGCAACTCAGCCACCGACCCCAGCACATGCGTCGCCCCGTGTGCCCGCAACGTCGCCTCGTCGTGCGCCCCGGTCAGCACCCCTGCCGCCACCGATGCACCCGCTCGTCGGCCGGTCAGCATGTCGAAGCCGGTGTCCCCCGCGACCGCGACCGCGCGTACGTCGGTGATTCCCAAGCGCAGCACCGCAGTCAGCACCATGTCCGGGAACGGCCTGCCTCGCCCGCCCGCATCTGCTGGGCACACCACCAGGTCCGCCAGGTCCGTCCACCCGAGCCGCTCCAGCAGTGCATCGCGGGTCGCTGCCGAGAAGCCCGTGCTCAGGCACACCCGGCGGCCCTGCGCGCGCAACTTGTCGATCGCTTCCTCCGCACCCGGAAGCGGCGCGGCAACCTCGATAGCCTGCGAAGCAAAAGCAGTCTCGAAAACCTGATTCGCCTTCTCCGCCACCCCGTCCGCAGGGAACAGCGCCCGGAAGACCTCGATCTTCGACTGTCCCATGGTGTCGCGGACGTAGGCATCCACATCCTCGCGCTCCGGCGAGTCCGCGGGCACCCCGACTGCTTCCAGGGCCGCCGAGAACGCTGCCTCGACCGCGCCGTCGTCGCGGACTGTCGTGCCTGCCATGTCCAGCACGACCAGTTCCACCGCTCGCGTCATCGGACCCCCTCCACTTCCCGGCCGGTCACTGCGTGCACCGCGCTGATCAGGGCCATCGTCTCGATGTCGGCCGCGCTGCAGCCGCGCGACAGGTCGTGCAGCGGGGCCGCGACGCCTTGCAGGATCGGTCCCAGCGCGGTCGCTCCGCCCAGCCGTTCGGCGATCTTGTAAGCGATGTTCCCCGCGTCAAGGTTGGGGAACACCAGCACATTCGCCCGCCCGGCGACGGTCGACCGCGGCGCTTTCGCCACCCCGACCGCGTCCACGACTGCGGCGTCGAATTGCAACTCGCCGTCCACCGCCACGCCGGGCAGTCGTTCCCGCACCAGCGAAGTCGCCTGCCGGACCTTGTCCACCGCGGAATGCTTGGCACTGCCTTGCGTGCTGAAGGAAAGCATCGCCACGACGGGCTCGGTTCCGGTCAGCGCCCGGTGCGTGGAAGCCGCGCCGACGGCGATGTCCGCCAGTGCCTCCGCGTCCGGCTCGGGAACCACGGCGCAGTCGGCGAAAGTGAGCGATCGGCCGTCCTGCAACAGCATCAGGAAGCAGCTGCTGAGAGTCCGGACGCCCGGAGCGAGGCCGACGATTCGCAGGCCGGCCCGGAGGACATCAGAGGTGGGCCGGGTCGCGCCTGCCAGGCACGCGTCCACCCGGCCGAGTGCGAGTAGCGCGGCGGAAAGGGCGACCGGATCGGTGCGGACTGTCTCCACCCGGTCGGGGAACGCGGTAGCCAGCCGCGCGAGGACGGCGTCGTCGGCGGCCAGTTCCGCGGTGTCCAGGAAAGGAGGCACCGAAAAGCCAAGCTCTGCGGCGGCTGTAGCGATCTCGTCTGCGGGCCCGACCAGCACCGGTTCGATCTCGCCGCGCTCGGCCAGGTGCGCGGCCGCGGTGACGGCGCGCGGGTCGGCGCCGTCGGCGAGCGCGATCCGCGGGCGGGCGTCGCCGACGCGGTCCCGCCAGGTCTCGGCCAGAGGGGCCATGGTCATCTCGCAAACTCCCTCGCGGACGGCAGTGCTCCCCGAGCAGGATCCCGACCCCTGGCCCCAAGGGACAGAGCCAGAACAGTGCCCGTTGACAGGTCCAGAAGGGCCGTCGTCTGGACCCGTCGACCGAGCGGTTTCTGGCACTTTCGCCGTGGCCAGTCGTCCCGCACTCTCGACCGCACCAGACACGGCAGATGGGAGCAGGCGATGAAGATCGGTGTGCCTCGCGAGGTCAAGAACCACGAATACCGGGTGGCGGCGACGCCGGCCGGAGTACACGAGTTCACCTCGGCCGGCCACGAGGTCTTCGTGGAACGCGGGGCGGGCGAAGGCTCGTCGATCCGCGACGAGGACTACACGGCCGCCGGCGCGAAGCTGCTCGACCAGGCGGACGACGTGTGGGGCACCGCGGACCTGGTGCTGAAGGTCAAGGAACCGGTCGCCGAGGAGTACCACCGGCTGCGTTCGGACCAGCTGCTGTTCACCTACCTGCACCTCGCCGCGAGCGAGCCCTGCACCAAGGCCCTGCTCGACGCGGGCACCACCTCGGTGGCCTACGAAACGGTCCAGCTGCCCAACGGCTCCCTCCCGCTGCTGTTCCCGATGAGCGAGGTGGCCGGACGGCTGGCCCCGCAGGTCGGCGCGCAGACCCTGATGCGCGTCAACGGCGGGCGCGGCGTGCTGATCGGCGGCGTCTCGGGGGTGCCGCCGGCCCGCGTGGTCGTGCTGGGCGCGGGCGTCGCCGGGATGAACGCGGTCGCGGTCGCGGCCGGGACCTGGGGCGACGTCGTGCTGTTCGACAAGAACGTCGACAAGCTGCGCGCCGCCGACCGGATGTACCAGGGCCGCATCCGCACCGCCGCGGCGAACTCGTACGCGATCGAGCAGGCGGTGCTCGAGGCCGACCTGGTGATCGGCGCGGTCCTCGTCCCCGGCGCGAAGGCCCCGAGCCTGGTGTCCAACGAGACGGTCTCGCGGATGAAGCCGGGCAGCGTGCTCGTGGACATCTCGATCGACCAGGGCGGCTGCTTCGAGGACTCGCGTCCGACGACGCACGCCGACCCGACCTTCCGGGTGCACGAATCGGTGTTCTACTGCGTGGCCAACATGCCGGGCGCGGTCCCGCACACCTCCACGCACGCGCTCACCAACGTCACGCTCCCCTACGCGCTCGAAATCGCGAACAAGGGCCTCCGCACCGCGGTCCAGGACACGCCCGAACTCCGCGGCGGCGTGAACACCGTGGCCGGGGCGCTGACCTACGAGCCGGTCGCCGTCGCGCACGGCCTGCCGTTCACCGACGTCGCCGACGCGCTGGCCTGAGCCTGCCCGGCGCAGCGCGGCGGGGTGGGAAAACCGGCCACTGCGAGTTACGTTTCAGCCCACCCCGCTGCACGCCGGCCACTTGGGAGAACGCACGTGCCACGCACGCTGATCGAGATCGACCGCTCGTCGGACGAACCGCTGTACCGCCAGGTCCGGCGGGCGATCGAGCACGGCATCGCCATCGGCACGTTCGACCCGGCCCGCCGGCTGCCCAGCTCGCGGGAACTGGCCGTCGAGCTGGGCGTTTCCCGCAACACGATCAACCTCGCCTACCAGGAGCTGGTCGCCGAGGGCTACGTGGAAAGCCGCGAGCGCAGCGGGCTGTTCGTCAACACCGAGATGCGCCCGCACTGCGCGGTGGAGGAACGGGACACCGAATCGCGGATCGACTGGGCGGCCCGGGTGCGCCGGTTCCCGGACGCCGGCGTCGCGCACATCGAGAAACGCACCGACTGGGCGAGCTATCCGTACCCGTTCCTCGCCGGGCAGGTCGACATCACCGCGTTCCCGGCCCGGTCGTGGACGCGCTGCCTCCGCGACGCCCTCTACCGTCCGCACGTCTTCCACAGCCTGCAGGACAGCGTCGGCTCCGACGACCCGATGCTGGTCGAGATGGTCTGCCGCCAGCTGCTCACCACCCGCGGCATCGAGGCGGACCCGGACGAGGTGCTGATCACCGTCGGCTCGCAGCAGGGCCTCGACCTGCTCGGCCGCGTGCTGCTCGGACCGGACCAGGTCGTCGCCATCGAAAACCCCGGCTACCTCGACGCGCGGCACATCTTCCTCCGCACCGGCGCCCGCGTGACCGGGATCGACGTCGACTCGCGCGGCCTGCAACCGCCCGAATCGCTCGACGGGGTCGACCTCCTCTACCTCACCCCGAGCCACCAGCACCCGACCAACGCGACCCTCAGCATCGGCCGCCGCCGCCAGCTGCTCACCCAGGCCGCCGCGTCCGGCACCGTGGTGGTCGAAGACGACTACGACAGCGAATTCCGCTACCAGGGCAGCCCGACCCCGGCGTTGAAGGCGCTCGACAACACCGGCGACGCCGTCTACCTCGGCACCTTCTCCAAGTTCCTCTCCCCCGGCCTGCGCCTCGGCTACCTGGTCGGGCCGCGCGAACTGGTGCGCGCGCTGCGCGAGGCCCGCCGGTACGTCCTGCGCCACCCGCCGGGCCAGCTGCAACGGGCGCTGGCGCTGCTCATCGAAAGCGGCGAGTACCACCGCTCCCTGCGCCGCTACCGCACGAAGCTGATGCGCAAGTGGACCGCCACCACCGCCGCGGTCGCCGAGTATCTGCCGTGGGCGCAGGGCCCGTACCCGCCCGGCGGCGTCAGCCTGTGGATGACCGGGCCGTCCGAACTGGACTGCCGGGTCCTGGTGGAGCGCGCGGAGGAACTGGGCATCCTCATCGAACCGGGCGACATCTTCTTCCTCGGCGACGACCCGCCCCGCAACCACTTCCGCATCGGCTTCTCCGCCACCCCGCCGTCCGCGATCGACCCGGGCATCCGGCTGCTCGGCGACCTGTGCCGGGAGCTGCTGGACAGCTGACTCGCCCATGTCGAAGCGACCGGCGGGACGGGTTGCCTCTCCCGGGGCCGACGCGGACGGCGGGAGCGGGGTGGGTCGTACGTGAGGGCCACCCTGAGGGAATCAGATTCCCTCAGGGTGCCCCTCACGTACTCGCAGAAATGCCCCCCACGCTCCCGGCACCGACCCTGCGTTCCTCACGCGCCGGGAGGCAACCCCCGGCAGCCGCGCTGGCTGGCACCATGCGCGCGCAGCTTTCTGGACCTGTTCGCAGGCCAGCTCCCCCGGCACTGTCTTGGGGCAGGACACGTGGACAAGGAGGTCCCATCGTGGGCGAACCCGCGGTATCCGCTCGTCCGGCCCCCGACCTGGTGGTGCTCGGGGGCACGGTGCTGACCCTGGACCGAGGCGGGACGCGGGCCTCCGCGCTCGCCGCCCGCGACGGCCGGATCGCCGAGATCGGCGACGACCGTTCGATCGCCGCTCTCGCCGGTCCCGGAACGACCGTGCTCGACCTGGCCGGGCGCACCGTCGTCCCGGGTTTCGTGGAGTCGCACAACCATCCCTCGTTCTTCGGCATGGCGCTGGCCGCCCCGGTCGACGCCGGAAGCCCGCCCAACGACCGGATCAGCGACATCGCCGACCGCGTCCGGCAGGCGGCGCGCGACTTCGGCCCCGGCGAATGGATCAAGGGTTTCCGTTACGACGACACGCTTCTCGCCGACAACCGGCACCCCACCCGGCACGACCTGGACCCGGCTTCGCCGCGGAACCCAGTCCTGCTCACCCACGTGACCGGACACTTCAGCGTGGCCAATTCCGCCGCACTGCGGGCCGTCGGCATCACCGCGGCCACGCCCGACCCGCCCGGCGGCGCCATCGCCCGCGACGAACGCGGCGAACCGACCGGCCTCCTCATCGAGACCGCGGCGTTCCTGGTCAACTCCGCGATGCCGTCGCAAGGCCCCGACGAACTGGCCGCGGCGCTCCAGCTCGCCGACGCCGAGTACCTGTGCAACGGCGTGACTTCGGTCCACGACACGGGAATCGGCCTCATCGGCGGCGAACAGGAACTCGCCGCGTACCGGATGCTCACCAGCGCCGGAAAGCTGCGCACCCGCATCCACGGCTACCTCTTCCACACCCTCCTGCCCGGCCTCGCCGAAGGCGCCCCGGAATCGCCGGACCCGTCCAATCCGGACGGCTTCACCATGAACGGCATCAAGATCGTCGCGGACGGCTCGATCCAGGGCCGCACCGGCTGCCTGGCCGAGGGCTACACCTGCGACCCCGACGAACACGGCATGATGCTGCTCGAACCGGACGAACTGTCCCGCCGCATCGCCGCCCTCGACGCAGCGGGCTGGCAGGTCGCCGTGCACGGCAACGGCGACGCCGCGATCGACGCCATCATCGACGGCTACGCCCGCCTCGGCGCGCCCGAAGGCACCGGCCGCCGCCACCGCATCGAACACTGCCAGACCGCCCGCGAGGACCAGCTCGACCGGATGGCCGAAAACGGCATCGCCGCGTCGTTCTTCATCAAGCACGTCTACTACTGGGGCGACCGGCACCGGGACGTTTTCCTCGGCCCGGAGCGGGCTCGCCGGATCAGCCCGCTCGCGTCGGCCCGCTCCCGCGGAATCCACTTCGGACTCCATTCCGACACCCCGGTCACGCCGGTGCCGCCGCTGGAAGGCATCTGGTGCGCCGTCGCCCGGCAAACCAGCAGCGGCCAGCTCCTCGGCCCGGAGCAGGCGATCGACGTCGAAGCCGCCCTGCGCGGGTACACCATCGACGCCGCGTACCTGGCCGGAGAGGAAGAGAGCAAGGGCAGCATCGAGGTCGGCAAGCTCGCCGACCTGATCGTGCTGTCCGAGGATCCGACCGCAGTGGACCCGAGCCGGATCCGGGACCTGACCGTCGACGCCACCGTGATCGGCGGACGGCTGGTCTGGCAACGCGATCCCGTCCCCGCCGGGGGTGCGCGATGATCCGGAGCTGGCCCAGCCTGTGCATCGGGCTCGGCATCCCCGCGGTGGCGGTCCTCGGCGGAATCCCGCTGGTGGCGGGTTCGCCCGCGACCGTAGCCGGGTTCCCGCTGGTGTTCTTCTGGATGTTCCTCTGCTTCCCGCTGACCACGCTGTGCCTGTGGATCAGCTGGCGGTTCTTCGACCGCAAGCACTACCCGGCGGACACGCCCGCGGCGAAGGAGGACCAGTAATGCTGATTCTCATTGTCGCCGTCGTGATGGGGCTGTCGATCCTGCTCGCGCTGTGGGCGGGCCGTTCGTCGCGCGGCGGCGGGATCTCCGAGTTCCTGGTCGGCGGCCGTTCGTTCCCGCCGTGGCTGCTGTACTTCCTGGCCGTCGGCGAGGTGTACAGCATCGGCACGATGATCGGCTTCCCGAGCGGCATCTACGCGCACGGCGCGAGCTACGGAATCTGGTTCCTCGGCTACATCCTGCTCGCCTATTCGCTGGGCTACTTCCTCGCCCCGCTGGTCTGGCGCGCGGCGCGCAAACACGACGCGATGACCGTCCCGGACGTCTTCGGCCGCCACTACGGCAGCCGGACGCTGGAGCTGATCACCTGCGTGACGATGCTGATCGCGCTCGTGCCGTGGGGCCAGTACCAGTTCATCGGCCTGCAAGTCGTGCTGAGCAACCTCGGGCTGAAACTGACGCCCGTGCAGTGCGTCATCCTGGCCGGGATCATCGCGTTCGCCTACATCGCCGTGTCCGGCATCCGCTCCCCCGCGTTCGTGTCGATCCTCAAGGACGCGTTCATGCTGCTCGGCGTGGTGCTCGTCGGCCTCGCCGCGGTGCTGGTCGCCGGCGGGACCTCCGGGGTGACCGGGCCGGAGGCGCTCGCCAGGGCACAGACCACGATGGGCGGCCAGGACCTCTGGTTCGCGATGACCACGATCCTGTTCCAGAGCGTGGTCTTCTACCTCGGCTTCGGCGGCGCGTACGTCTTCCCGGCGCGCTCCGAGCGGGCGGTGAAGAGTTCGACGGTGTGGATGCCGCTGTACATGCTCATCTACCCGTTCCTCGTCTTCGCCGCCTACTACGGCCTCAAGCAGCACCCCGGGCTGAAGAACCCGAACACGGTCTTCATGGTGACCGCGAAAGGCCTTCTCCCGGAACCGGTTCTGGGTCTGGTAGCCGCCGGTGCCGCGTTGTCCGGCGTGCTGGTGCTGTCCGCGACGGCGCTGGCGATCGGCGGCATGGTCAGCCGCAATCTGGCCCCGAACGTCCGGCCCGCGGCACAACGGCGCTGGACGGTCGTGGCGGTGGCGGTGTTCCTGGTGCTCGCCGCCGTGCTCACGCTGACCGCCTCGACGCTCATGCTCACCGTGCTGAACCTGACCTACAACCTGCTGGCCCAGGTCGTGCCGGGCTGGCTGGCGATCCTGTTCGCCCGGCGGGTGCGCACGGCCGCGATCGCGACCGGCATGGTGGTCGGCGTGGTGACCGCGGTCGTCCTGTACGCCACCGGCGTGACGCTCGGCGGCCTCAACACCGGTCTGGTGTCGATGGGCGTCAACCTGGTGATCGTCTTCGGCTGGAGCCTGCTCGCTCCGGGCAAGCAGCGATCGCCGATCGCCTTGGAGCGCAACGAACCCGCCGCGGTCCCGCCGGTCGCTCAACCGGCAGGCTAGCGGCGCGCCATCAGGTCGAGGATCTCGCGGAAGGCACGGAATCCCGTGCCTTCCGCGGCGTCCAGGGCCACACTGCGGCGGTAGTACGCGCTGAGATCGAGCCCGACCCCGATGCCGTACACCTCCGTCTCGCTCCGCTCCAGCCCGTCGGCCACCTGCACCAGATGCCGATCGAGGTACCGCTCCTCGTTGGCCAGCGCGGTCGCGCCGTCCATCGGGCTTCCGTCCGACAGCACGAAAACCAGCCGCCGCCGCACATCGCACGCCCGGGCCCGTTCAGCCGCCCACGCCAACGCCTCGCCGTCGATGCCTTCGCGGAACAGATCGGCTTTGAGCAACGCCGCGACATCCCGCCGCGCGCGCCGCCACGGGGTCGCCGCGTCCTTGAACACCAGGTGCCGGCGCTCATTGAGCCGCCCAGGGTGCTTCGGCCGCCCGGCGCGCATCCAGTCCCGCCGCGCCCGGCCGCCGTGCCAGGCACCGGTGGTGAAGCCCAGGATTTCGCAACTGGCCCCGGCGAGATCGAGCGCGCGAGCGAACAGATCGACCAGCACCGCGGCGGTTTCCCGGTGCGCCTTCATCGAACCCGAGCAGTCGATCAGGAAGGTGACCAGCACGTCGGCGACCGGTTCGGTCCGCTCGACCCGGAACACCCGATGGTCCCCGGGCGTCGCGATCAACCGCGCGAGAGCCCGGCCGTCGATCTGGCCCTCCTCCTGCGCACCGTCCCAGCCGGACCGTTCCGGCTCGGCGAGCACCGCCGTGAGTTCCCGCGCGAGCCGAGCCACGTTGACGCCCTGCTTCGCCACCCGGGCGTCGAGCCGTTCGCGCAACTCGCGCAGCAATTCCGGCCGCACCAACGGTCCCGCCCGGTCCTCGCGGTCGTAGTCGGTGGTGAAAACCCGGTACGACCCGGCCGCCACCGGTCCGTTGTGGTCGCCGAGGCCCGCAGTACCGCCTTCCTCGCTGCCGGTTTCGTCGTCGAAATCCAGCAGCAGCGCGTACGCCGCGCTGTCGTCTTCCTCGTCGTCGGCGTCCTCGGACTTCTCCGGCTCCAGCAACCCGGCGACCGCCTCGGCCAGCGCCCGCGCGTGCTCAGCGAATGCCGCCTGATCGGCCCGGTTCCGCCGAAGCCCGGCCAAGTGCGCACCGAGCATCGGCGCGATCGCCGCCCGGGTCGCCTCGATCAGATCCTCGGTCTCTTCCACGACCGGCTCGCCGGTGATCCGCGCCCGCGCGACCTGCGCGACGGTGTAAATCAACACGCCGCGCGCCGTCTCGGTCAGTCCATTGTGGTGCGCCGACAGCGACCAGCGTTCGTGCCGCCGCCGCACATTCGCCGTCACGCCGGGCAAACCAGCCGGAATCAGCGACTCGACCCGAAACTGCTCCAGCAGCTCGAACAGCAGCCGCTCGACACCGCCCTCGGGCCGCAACCGCTTGTGCAGCTCCCGATCCGACCGGCTCAGGTGCAGCGCCATCCCGTCCGCCGCACCGCGGAAGGACTGCACGTCCTCGTCTTCAGAACGCAGATGCGGTGCGGGCATCGGCACCGGACGGGTGCCGCGGTGCAAGCGCCCGCCCCGGAAATGCGCGTCCGGCGACCCGCTGACCGCCCGGATCGCCGCCGCGGACAGCTCTTCGACTTGCTGGCGCCGCCGGGTCTCGGGCGTGCTCACGCCGCGGCCAGCTCCAGGTCGAAGCAGCGCTGGAAGTACTCGGCGACGACCGGGCGTTCGGCCTCGTCGCATTTGTTGAGGAAGGTCAACCGGAACGCCAGCGCCGGATCGCCGAAGATCTCGCAGTTCTCCGCCCACGTGATGACCGTGCGCGGCGACATCAGCGCGGACAGGTCACCGGCCCGGAACCCCTCGCGGGTCAGCCCGGCGACCGCCACCATCGCTTCGGCGAACTGCTCGGTCGTCCGCGGCACCCGCGCCCGCACGATCGCCGCTTCCTCTTCCGGCGCCAGGTAATCCAGCGCGGCGACGATGTTCCACCGGTCGATCTGCGCGTGGTTGAGCCGCTGCACGCCGTGGTAGAGCCCGTTGAGATTGCCCAGCCCCACGGTGTTGGCGGTGGCGAACAGCCGGAATCCCGGATGCGGGCGCAGCACGGTGTTGCTGTCGATCAGGGTGAACTTGCCGTCCCGTTCGAGCAGCCGCTGGATGACGAACATGACGTCCGGCCGTCCCGCGTCGTACTCGTCGAGGATCAGCGCGGTCGGCCGCCGCAGCGCCCACGGCAGGATGCCTTCGCGGAATTCGGTGACCTGCTTGCCGTCGCGCAGCACCACCGCGTCCTTGCCGACGAGGTCGAGCCTGCTGATGTGGCCGTCGAGGTTCACCCGCAGGCACGGCCAGTTCAGCCGCGCCGCGACCTGTTCGACGTGCGTGGACTTGCCGGTGCCGTGCAAACCCTGCACGAGCACGCGCCGGTTGTGCGCGAACCCGGCCAGCAACGCGAGCGTCACGTCCGGGTTGAACCGGTAGGCCGGATCGATCTCGGGCACGTGCTCGCCGGGCTCGGAAAAGGCCGGGACGACCAGGCTCGAATCGATGCCGAACGCGTCGCGCACGGCGATCCGGGCGTCGGGACCGTTGCCGCACAACGGGTTCATCAGGGGACCTCCGTCAGGACGGGATGCTGTCGGCGTCGTCGGCCGAACCCTCGGCCTCGACCTCCTTGATCGCTTCGGCGGCCCGCTGCAACGCGGGAAGCGCCTGCAAAGCCTTGTCGGCGGTGAGCCGCATGACCGGGGCCTGCACCGCCACCGCCAGGTTGGACCGCCCGCTGCGGCTGGGGACCAGCACCGCCACGCACACGAGCCCGGGCAGGAATTCCTCGTCGTCGAGGGCGAATCCGTCGCGCCGGATGCGGGCGAACTCCTCCTCCAGCGCGTCGAGGTCGGTGACGGTCTTGGCGGTGTACTGCTTGAGCGGCGCGTGCGCGAGCAGCTTGCGCCGCTGCGCCGGGCTCATCTGGGAGAGAATGATCTTGCCGCTGGCCGAGCAGTGGATCGGCACGCGCGAACCCGGCCGCAGGTAGAACCGCAGCGGCTCGGGCGTCTCGACGCGGTCGAGGTAGACGATCTCGCTGCCGGAGAGCGCGGTGATGTTGCAGCTCTCCCCCAGCTCGTCGACCAGGTGGTTGAGCACCGCGCGCCGCGCTCCGTGGTGCGTCGCGTTGAGCAGCAGGTTCTCCGCGAGGCGGCGCAGCCGGTCGCCGGTGCCGTAATGCCGCCCGTCGGCCTGGCGCACGAGCAGGCCCGCGCCTTCCAGCTGCTGCAGCATCCGGTGCAGCGTCGGCTTCGGCAGGCCGGTCTCCTCGACCAGGCTCTGCAGCGTCACCAGCTGGTCCTTCGCCGCGATCAGCTCGAGCAGCGAGAACAGCCGCATGGTCGGGGTGTCTCCGTCGAGGCCCGCGCCGTCCGGCTCGCGCACGAGTTCCACGGCGCTGGTCTTCCGCAACTCACTCACGTTCCGAAAAGTAGCACATCCTGTCTCGTTTTCCAGCAACTGCCGGTTGACCTCCCGCGCGTGGCGTCCTATGGTCCATCGAGTTCAGCTTTTACGAACCTCACGTACCGAAAACCAAGACTTTCAGCGTCGAAGGAGTTCAACCATGGCGGAGAGGAAGACGGGCGACGGCCGCACCGTCGTCAGCGGAACGGCGAAGATGACCCCGTCGGAGGCCTTCGTCGAGACGATGGTGGCCAACGGCGTCACCGACATCTTCGGCATCATGGGCTCGGCGTTCATGGACGCGATGGACATCTTCGCGCCGGCAGGCATCCGGCTCGTCCCGGTCGTGCACGAGCAGGGCGCCGCGCACATGGCCGACGGCTACGCCCGGGTCAGCGGGCGCCACGGCGTCGTCATCGGGCAGAACGGCCCCGGCATCAGCAACTGCGTCACCGCGATCGCGGCGGCGTTCTGGGCGCACAGCCCGGTCGTGATGATCACGCCCGAGGCGGGCACCATGGGCACCGGGCTCGGCGGCTTCCAGGAGGCCAACCAGCTGCCGATGTTCCAGGAGTTCACCAAGTACCAGGCGCACGTCAACAACCCGAAGCGGATGGCCGAGTACACCGCGCGGGCCTTCGACCGGGCGCACGCGGAACTCGGCCCGACGCAGCTGAACATCCCGCGCGACTTCTTCTACGGCGAGATCGAGACCGAGATCCCCGAGCCGCAGCGGCTCGACCGCGGCCCCGGCGGCGAGAAGAGCCTCGCCCAGGCGGCCGAACTGCTGGCCACCGCCGAGTTCCCGGTGATCATCTCCGGCGGCGGGGTCGTCATGTCCGACGGCGTCGAGGAGGCCAAGGCGCTCGCCGAGCGGCTCGGCGCGCCGGTCGTCAACAGCTACCAGCACAACGACAGCTTCCCGGCCAGCCACCCGCAGTGGTGCGGCCCGCTCGGCTACCAGGGCTCCAAGGCCGCGATGAAGCTCATCTCGCAGGCGGACGTGGTGATCGCGCTCGGCACCCGGCTCGGGCCGTTCGGCACCCTGCCGCAGCACGGCATGGACTACTGGCCGAAGAACGCGAAGATCATCCAGATCGACGCGGACCACAAGATGCTCGGCCTGGTCAAGAAGATCACCGTAGGCATCTGCGGCGACGCGAAGGCCGCCGCCGCGGCGCTGACCGAACGCCTCGCCGACCGCACCCTCGCCTGCGACGCCACCCGCGGCGAGCGCGCCGACCGCACCAAGGCCGAGAAGGACGCGTGGGAGGAAGAACTCTCCGCGTGGACCCACGAGAAGGATCCCTACTCCCTCGACATGATCGCCGAGCAGGAGCAGGAGGAGGGCAACTGGCTGCACCCGCGCCAGGTCCTGCGCGAGCTGGAGAAGGCCATGCCGCCGCGGGTGATGGTCTCCACCGACATCGGCAACATCAACTCCGTGGCGCACAGCTACCTGCGCTTCGAGGAGCCGCGGTCGTTCTTCGCACCGATGTCCTTCGGCAACTGCGGTTACGCGCTGCCGACCATCATCGGGGCCAAGGCCGCCGCGATGGACCGGCCGGCGATCGCGTACGCCGGCGACGGCGCGTGGGGCATGAGCATGGGCGAGATCATGACCGCGGTGCGGCACGACATCCCGGTCACCGCCGTCGTGTTCCACAACCGCCAGTGGGGCGCGGAGAAGAAGAACCAGGTCGACTTCTACGACCGCCGGTTCGTCGCCGGAGAACTGGAAAGCGAGAGCTTCGCCGGGATCGCGCAGGCGATGGGCGCGGACGGCATCGTCGTGGACAAGCTCGAGGACGTCGGCCCGGCGCTGAAGAAGGCCGTGGACGCGCAGATGAACGAAGGCCGCACCACGGTCATCGAGATCATGTGCACCCGCGAGCTGGGCGACCCGTTCCGCCGCGACGCGCTGTCGAAGCCGGTGCGGTTCCTGGAGAAGTACCAGGACTACGTGTAATCCCCCGCTAGCGAGCCGACGAACCGGCCGGGCCCCGCGCCCGGCCGGTTTTTCGCGTCCGGGCCCCGATCTGGCCCCAGTGATCCGCCTCTTTCTGGCTCTGGGCGTGGACCAGAAAGATTGCGATCGTCGACACATTCCCGTTCTCGCACACACAGGAGGTCGCCAGGTGAACGTCACGGAGCTGCGGGCCACTGCCCGCCGACACCTCGGGCCGCACTTCACGCGCAAGGACACCTGGCAAAGCGAATTCCCGGTGTTCGTCCGCGGCGAGGGCAGCTATCTGATCGACACCGAGGGCCGCCGCCACCTCGACGGTCTCGCCGGGCTGTTCTGCGTCAACATGGGCCACGGCCGCGCGGACATCGCCAAGGCCGCGGCCGACCAGGTCGGCACCCTCGCCTACGCCAGCAACTGGGGCTCGGCGCACCCGCCGTCGATCGAGGCCGCCCGGATCATCGCCGACCTCGCCCCCGGCGACCTCGGCACCACGTTCTTCGTCAACTCCGGTTCGGAGGCGGTCGAGACCGCGCTGAAGTTCGTCCGGCAGTACCACCGCAGCCAGGGCGCCCCGGAGCGGACGAAGATCATCAGCCGCGAAATGGCCTACCACGGAACGACCATGGGCGCGCTGTCGGTCACCGGCCTGCCGAAGATCAAGGAGCCGTTCGGCCCGCTGCTGCCGGGCATCCGGCACGTCCCGAACACCCTCGGCTTCACCGGCGACTGCGGCCCGGCCGACCAGCTGGACTGCGTCCGCGCGATCGAGGCGGTCATCCTCGAGGAAGGCCCGGAGACGGTCGCCGCGGTCTTCGCCGAGCCGGTCCAGAACGGCCGGGGCGCGCTGGTCCCGCCGGAGGGCTACTGGCCGGCGCTGCGGGCGCTGTGCGACAAGTACGGCATCCTGCTCGTTTCGGACGAGGTGATCTGCTCGTTCGGCCGCCTCGGCCACTTCTTCGGCCACGGCCTCACCGGCGTGGTGCCGGACCTGATCACCTTCGCCAAGGGCTCCACCTCGGGCTACGCCCCGCTCGGCGGCGTGATCGTGCGCGAGCAGCTGGTCACCGAGCTGTACGACTCCCCCAAGGGCGGCGTGTTCACCCACGGCGCGACGTGGGGCGGCCACCCGGTGTCGACGGCCATCGCGGTCGCCAACATCAGCGCGATGCGCGACGAGAAGGTGCCCGAGCACGTCCTCTCCGAGGGTCCGAAGCTGCACGCCGCGCTGGAGTCGCTGAAGGACGCGCACCGCTGCGTCAAGGACGTCCGCGGCACCGGGTTCTTCTACGCGATCGAGCTGATGGCCGACCGCGACGGCGGCCGCGAGCTGACCGACCAGGAGTCGCTGCAGGTCCTGCGGGAGGTCCTGCCGGAGTCGTTCCGCCGCACCGGGGTCATCCTCCGCGGCGACGACCGGGGCGCGACCATGCTCATGATCTCGCCGCCGCTGGTGGCCGACACGGACGTGCTGGACGAGCTCCTGCACGGCGTCGACGGCATGCTCACCGACGTGGAGAAGGCGATCCAGCCCTGACGGATAGCGCCGGCGGGCGCTGGGTACCTCGTAGGACACGGGGCACCCGGCGCCCGTCGTGCTGTCCGGGGCCGGCTCGTTCTGGTCCCAGAGCATCGGTGGTATCTGGCTCTCGCAAAGGGACCTGTTCCTTTCTACGGTGACGGGAACCACACAGCAGCTCTCAGCGACATCGCGGCGGCGGCCGGCGCGGGGACATCGAGGTCCCCCGGCGCCGCCGGAAGGAGGAGACGTGGGTTCTGCACCGGAAACAGCCGCCGAGAGCGGTCTCAAACCGGGCCTCAAGCAACGCCACATGAATCTGATCGCACTCGGCGGCGTGATCGGCGCCGGCCTGTTCGTCGGAAGCGGCGTGGTCATCCAGTCGGCCGGGCCCGCGGCGGTGGTCTCGTTCCTGATCGCCGGGCTGATCACAGTGCTCATCATGCGGATGCTGGCCGAAATGACCGTCGCGCGGCCCGCGCTCGGCTCGTTCTACGTCTACGCCAGGGAGGCGATGGGCAACCGGGCCGGCTTCACCGTCGGCTGGATGTACTGGTACTTCTTCGTGATCGTGGTGGCCGTGGAAGCGGTCGCCGGCGGCCGGATCCTGCAGCTCTGGCTGCCGAACGTGCCGCTGTGGGTGCTGAGCCTCGGCCTCCTCCTGCTGCTCACCGCCACCAACCTGGTCTCCGCGCGCTCCTACGGCGAATTCGAGTACTGGTTTTCCTCGATCAAGGTCATCGCGATCCTCGTGTTCCTGGTGGTCGGCGCCCTGTACCTGTTCGGCGTCTGGCCCGGCTCGCACGGAGGCGTCGGGAACCTGGTCTCCCACGGCGGTTTCGCCCCCATGGGCATCGGCGCGGTGCTGGCCGCGGTCGTCCCCTGCGTCGGCTTCTACACCGGCGCCGAGATCGTCACCATCGCCGCGGCCGAGTCCGCCGAACCGCGCCGCGCGATCGCCAAGGCCATGCGCTCCATCGTGTTCCGCGTGGTCCTGTTCTACGTCGGCTCGGTCTTCGTGGTGGTCGCGGTCAAGGCCTGGAACGCCCCCGACACCGCCGTCAGCCCGTACGCGGCGGTCCTGGACGTGCTGGGCATCCCCGCCGTGGCGACGATCATGAACGCCATCGTGCTGACGGCCGTGCTGTCCTGCCTGAACTCGGCGCTGTACACGTCCTCGCGGATGCTGTTCGCCCTGACGCGCAACGGCGACGCCCCGAAGATGTTCACCAAACTGTCCCGCAGCGGCGTCCCCCGCCGGGCCATCATCGCCGGGACTGTCATCGGGTACGTGTCGGTGATCGCCGCGTACACCTCGCCGAACCTGATCTTCCAGTTCCTGGTGAACTCCTACGGCGCGGTCGCGCTGTTCGTGTACCTCGCCATCGCACTGGCCCAGGTCCGGCTGCGGAAGCGGCTGCAGAACACCGATCCGGGCGCGCTGAGCCTGAAGATGTGGCTGTTCCCGTGGCTGAGCTACGCCACGATCGCCTTGATGGCAGCGGTCATCCTGGCCATGGCGTTCCTGCCGACGACCCGCTCGCAGTTCTGGCTCAGCGCGGTGACGCTGGCGCTGATCCTGATCGCGTACCAGTTCCGGAAGCGCCGTCCGGCCGCTCCCGCGGCGGCGACGGAGACGGACTCATCGCGGGGAGAGGCGGGAGTCGCCTCGACCTGAGCTGCTCAGTCTGTGCGGGAAAGCCGGGCGGCCCCTCGACGGGGCCGCCCGGCTTTCCCGGCTGGCACCCCCCGATGCCGCGATTCTGGACCTACCGCCACGACCAGACGTCCCGCACAGTGGAGCGATCCGCCCGCGCCGTGGAGGTCTGATGCCGCACCCGTCCAGGGTCTTCGCTCCCCCGGGCCGCCGATGACCTTCTGGCAACTGTCCCCAGCTGCGATGGCGTTCGCCGTCGCCGCTCTGTTCGCCGGGGGCCTGATCCGCGGCTACTCCGGGTTCGGTGCGTCCCTGGTGTGGGTCAGCTGCCTCTGCCTGGTCCTGCCGCCTCCGGCCGTCGTCCCGAGCACGCTCCTGCTCGAAATAGCGTCCAGCGTGACCCTGCTGCCCAAGGCCTGGTCCGACGCCCACCGCCCCTCCGTCCGCTGGCTCCTGGCCGGCGCGCTCCTCGGGCTCCCCATCGGCATCTGGTTCCTCGCCGCGCTGCCCGAACGCGCCACGAGACTGACCGTCGGCCTGGTCGTCGGGCTCTCCGCACTGGCACTGGCCCTGAGCCGCCGAACCCGCCGCCTGCCCGGCCGCGGCGCGTGCGCGAGCATGGGCACCGCCTTCGGGGTCCTGAACGGCGCCTGCGGCATGGGCGGCCCGCCAGTCGTCCTGATGTACCTGGCGTCCCCGCTGCCGATGACGGTCAACCGCGCGAGCCTGGTCGTCTTCTTCCTGGCCGCGGACACCATGACAGTCGCCACCGCGGGCACCGGCGGCCTCCTCACCAGCGACGTCCTCCTGCAGACCGCGCTCTTCCTCCCCCTGGCTCTGGCCGGAGTCGCCGCCGGAAGCTGGCTGTACCGCCACGCCCGCGGCGACGCCCGCCGGATCGTGCTGGGACTCCTCGCGGTGCTTTCCCTTGCCCTGGTAGGCCAAGCGGTGGTCACATGACCCATTCCCCCGACTGCTCGCTCCCCCACCAGGCGGCCCCATGATCCTCGGCGCACTAGCCGTCGCCTTCGCCGGCTTCATCGGCGGCCTGACCGGATTCGGCGCTTCCCTGGTCGGCACGCCACTGCTGCTGCTCATCGGACTCCCGCTGCCGCAGGTGGTCGTGATCAACCTGATCACCACGATGATCACCCGGCTCGCCGTGCTCCACCGCGAACGCGACCACATCGCCTGGCGCCGCGTAGCCGTCCTAGGTGCCGCAAGCCTCCCCGGTGCCGCCGCGGGCGCCCTCACGCTGCACCTGCTGCAGCCGCACGCTCTCCGCATCCTGGCCGGCACCGTGGTCGTGCTCTCCGGCCTGCGCCTGCTCCTGCGCCCAACCCGCGACGCCCACCCGGCAACCCCCGCGAAGCAGACGATCGCCGGCCTGCTGGGCGGCTACCTCTCCACGACGACTTCGCTGAACGGCGCGCCCCCAGCCGTCCTGCTGGCCTCGGCGAAAGTCCCCCCGAGAACCTTCGTCGGCGACCTGGCGGGCTACTTCGTGGTGACCAACTGCCTGTCCCTGCTCCTCCTGGTCACCGCGGGCCAGTTCGACACCACGGACCTGGGCACCCGCCTGCCGGTCCTGGTCCTGGCCGCCCTGGCGGGCAACATCCTCGGCGGCCGCCTCATCGGCCGGGTCCCGCGCCTGGTGTTCGACCGGGCGATCGTGGGGCTGATCGTGACGTCCGGCGTGGTGACGATGATCAGCGCCTGACGGGCGTGAGCGGTTCCCCGCGCCGCCGCGCTAGAGGAGGCCGGGCAAGCCCTGGGGCGTCCCGGCGACCGACTTCGCGATCCGGAGCGCGTTCGCCGCGATCGTCAGTGCCGGGTTGACCGCCGCCGAGGACGGGAAGAACGACGAATCGGCGAGCCACAGGTTCTCCACGTCGTGGCTGCGGCACGAGGCGTCCAGGACGCTCGTCGCCGGGTCGGGGCCGGCGACCGCGGTGCCGCACATGTGGGAGTTGGTCTCGATCCCCATGCGCTGGGTGAACAGCAACGGGTATCCCGCTTTGCGCACCAGCCGCCGCATCCGGGCGACGAGTTCTCGGTGCGGCGCGACGTTGTTCGGCGTCCAGTCGACGACCGTCCGGCCGCCTTCGACCCGGACCCGGTTGTCCGTGATCGCGGCCACTGGTGGCTCGCCCAGACCGGCACGACCGCGCGCGTAGCCAGCAACGGCCTCGCCAACCGACACCGCTCGGTCCGGACCTCCTCCGCGGAGACGTGATCTTCATCGGGCTGACCTGCGGGAGGACAGCGCGAGGACGAGACGGGGACGGATCCCGGCAGCGTAGTGCTCGTCCGGTCGCCCGCTCCGGTGGCGACCGCTTCGAGGGGAGAAACCCACATGCCCACGATCCGCTCCGCAGTGGCTCTCGCGGCCGCCGTGGCCGGCGCCGCCGCCGGCACCGTCCTTGCCGCGGCCCCGGCCTCCGCGGCCACCGCGCCGTGCCCGGCCGGCTACTACTGCTTCTACCAGGACGCCAACTACAACCGCGGCACCACCGGCTGGCATCTCAACTACAACAGCACGCAGTCCGGGGACTTCAACAACCCGCCCGCGTCCAGCGGCAACAAGCGCAACCAGCTGTCGTCGATCATCAACAACGGCAACCGCACCATCTGCGTCTACAACGACGTCGTGCTCGCGCCCGACAAGCTGCTCATCAAGGTCCCGCCGTACGGGGACGTGCCGAACCTGGCCAACATCCCCGGCGCCAACGACAACGCCGACTACTGGAAGCTCAACGCCTGCTGATCCGGAACGCGGGAGCCCTTGCCGAGCAGGGGCTCCCGCGTCTTTCCCCAGCGGCTCAGCCCGGGCGATCCGATCCCTCTCCGCCAGCGGCCTCCGCACCGGCCGGGACCGGCCATCGCTCTTCGAGCCGCCCCAGTTTCCACACTCCGATCGCGATCGCCCAGCCGAGGACGAACACTCCGACGATCCCGAATCCCATCCGGTTCACGTCGAGTCCGGCGACCCAGTCCCAGAGCCCGCCGGTCAGCCCGAGCTTCTCCGCCAGTACCGACAGCAGTTCGACGGTGCCGATGAGCAGCGCGACCGCGACGGACAGGCCGGTGAGCGTCAGGTTGTAGTAGACCTTGCGCAGCGGCTGCGACAGCGCCCAGCCGTAGGCGTAGTTCATGAACGAGCCGTCGATGGTGTCGAGCAGCGACATGCCCGCCGCGAAGAGCACCGGCAGGCACATCACGGCGTACCAAGGGAGTCCGGCGCCCACGCTCGTGCCCGCCAGCACAAGCAGGGCGATTTCGCTGACCGTGTCGAAGCCGAGCCCGAACAGGATGCCAACCGGGTAGATCTGCCACGGCGCGGAGATCGCGCGCATCGTCCGGCGCAGGATCCGGGCGAGGAAACCGCGGTTCTCCAGGTGCGTGTCCAATGCCGCCTCGTCGCAGTCGCCCCGGCGCATCCGGCGGAAGACGCGCACGATCCCGGCGAGCACGACCAGGTTGACGATGCCGAGCAGCCACAGGAACCCGCCGGACACGACCGTGCCGATCAGGCCGCCGAACGTGCGCAGCGGCGACCCGTCGTCGGTCAGTTCGATGCCCAGCGTCCGGATCCCGGACGCGAGCAGCAGCGTCAGCACGACCACCACGGTGGAATGCCCGAGCGAGAACCAGAATCCCACCGAGAGCGGGCGTTTGCCCTCGGCGATCAGCTTGCGCGTGGTGTTGTCGATCGCGGCGATGTGGTCGGCGTCGAACGCGTGCCGCAGCCCGAGCAGATAGGCGGTCAGCCCGGTTCCCACGCCGAACACCCCCGCGCCGATCCGGTAGTGGCCGGGGACGACGAGCAGGAGCAGCACGCCCCAGCCCACGACGTGCAGCAGGGCGATGAACGCGGCCATCCCGCCGACGTGCGCCCGTTCCCGGCGCGACAGCCGGCGGCGCGCGGCGGGGCGGGTACTCGCGATCGACGTCATCGGGCATCACCTCGGGTTTCGGGCGCGGGCTGGTCCGCCGACCGACGATAGGTCGGCGCGGGCCCGGTTCTCGCCGTGCGATCGGGCGCGCCGCACCTGTCCGGGCGGGCAGGTACCGCGGACTCGCTCGGGGTCCGCGACCGCGCACCTGGCCGATCGGGCAGGCGGGGCCCGTCCGATCGTGCCGAGCGGGGTCTCCGGTCGGCCGGGATCGGCCCGCGCCGGGTTCCCGGACCGCGATGGCGCGCCTAGCTTTCCGGTTGTCCGTGCTCTTGCCAGAGCAGCCGCCCGCCGCACGCACGTCGCCCGGACGTGCCGAGAGGACCAGTGCGATCATGCAGGTCGATGAGCTGTTGAAACCGTTTCCCATCAAGGAGTTCCACCCGTTCCCGCGGGCGCTGCTCGGTCCCGGCTCGCACGAGCTGATCGGGCCGGAAGCCCTCAAGATGGGGTTCAAGAAGGTGCTCGTCATGACGTCCGGCCTGCGCGGGACGGACATCGTGCACAAGATCGTGGAGTCGATGAAGTACCACGGTCTCGAGGTCGTCGTGTACGACCAGGTGGAGTCGAATCCCAAGGACTACAACGTCATGGACGCCGTGACGCTGTACCAGGAGAACAAGTGCGATTCGTTCGTCTCGATCGGCGGCGGTTCCTCGCACGACGCCTGCAAGGGCGCGCGCATCTCGGTCGCGCACGACGGCCGCAACGTCAACGAGTTCGAGGGCTTCAACAAATCCGAGAACCCGAAGAACCCGCCGCACATCGCGGTGTCCACCACCGCGGGCACCGGTTCCGAGACGTCGTGGGCCTACGTCATCACCGACACCACGACCGATCCGGAGAATCCGCACAAGTACGTGGCGTTCGACGACGCGTCGGTGACGACGCTGGCGATCGACGACCCCGTTCTCTACTACGACTGCCCGATCGACTACACCGCACAGTGCGGTTTCGACGTGCTGGCGCACGCCTCCGAACCGTACGTGTCCCGGCTGAATTTCGAGCCGTCGCTGGGAAACGCGCTGCACGCGATCAAGCTGACCGGCCAGAATCTGCGGGCCGCGGTGTGGAACGGCCAGGACCTGGCCGGCCGCGAGGGCATGATGTACGCCCAGTACATCGCCGCGCAGGCGTTCAACTCCGGCGGACTCGGGATCATCCACTCGATCTCGCACGCGGTGAGCGCGTTCTACGACACCCATCACGGCCTGAACAACGCGATCGCGCTGCCGCGGGTGTGGGCGTTCAACATGCCGGCCGCGTACAAGCGGTTCGCTGACATCGCCGAGGCGCTCGGCGTCGACACCTACGGCAAGACCGACGTGCAGGCCGCCGACGCCGCGCTCGCCGCGGCCATCCGGTTGCTGCGCGACGTGGGCATCCCGGAGAAGTTCACCGACGTCACCGCGGACTCCTACTCGAAGAACCGGCTGGGCCAGGGTCCGACCAAGTACTACGAGCGGGCGAAGGTGATCAAGGGCGACGACGCCGACGTGGACCGCATCACCAACCACGTCCTCGGCGACGCGTGCACCCCGGGCAACGCCAAGGAGTGCACCTTCGACACGGTCCGCCCGGTCGTCGACCACTGCCTCAACGGCGATCTCGACGACCTGCTCGGCTGATCCCGCGCGGCGGGGCTCGCTCCGGCCCCGCCGCGCTTCCTCCCGACTTCGACGCACCGGAGGCGACGTGCCCACCGCAATCCCCGACCACGCCCGGTTCGGCTCGATCGAAGAGGTGGCCGACCGGTTCGCCGGCGCCGGCTACATCGCGGACCGCCGGCTGGCCGCCACCGTCTACCTGATGTCCGCATTGGACAAACCGGTGCTGCTGGAGGGCCCGGCCGGCGTCGGCAAGACCGAACTGGCCAAGACCCTCGCCGCGGTCACCGGCCGCAGGCTGCTGCGGCTGCAGTGCTACGAGGGCCAGGACGAGACGAAAGCCCTCTACGAATGGGACTACGGCAAGCAGTTGCTCTACATCCAGATGCTGCGCGAGAAAATCGGCGACGTGATCGCCGACGCGCCGGACCTGGCCAGTGCGGTCGCCCGGATCGACGCGCAGGACAGCGTGTTCTTCTCCGACCACTTCCTCGCCGCGCGGCCGCTGCTGGACGCGGTGCGCGGCGAGGAACCGGCGGTGCTGCTGATCGACGAGGTCGACCGCGCGGACGAGGCGCTGGAGGCGGTGCTGCTCGAATGCCTTGCGGAGTACCAGGTTTCGGTGCCGGAGGTCGGCACCTACGTCGCGAAGGTCCCGCCGCTGGTGGTGCTCACGTCCAACAACACGCGCGACCTTTCCGCCGCGCTGAAACGGCGTTGCCTCCACCTGTTCCTGGACTACCCGGACACTGAACGCGAACTGGAGATCCTGCGTTCCAAGAAAACCGGGCTGCCCGACGCGGCCGCGCGCACGCTCGTCGAGGTGGTGCGGAAGCTGCGCGGGCTGCGGCTGCGCAAGAGCCCGAGCATCTCCGAAACCATCGACTGGGCCCGCACGCTCGCCGTGCTCGGCGTCGAGGAGCTCTCGCCGGAAGTCCTGGCCGAGACGGCGAATGTGGTGCTGAAGTACGAACGCGACCTGGGGCGCGCGTTGCAGGTGCTGCCGGATCTGGTCGACCCGAACCGCGAGCTGCCCGCCGAACTGCCGCACAGCCACGGGCACGGACATGGCCACGGGCATGGCCACCACGACGGCCATTCGCACCACGAGGACGACGGAGGCCGGGCGGCGCGGCTGGCCAAGGACCAGCCCGGCCGCCACGACGAGAACTACTACGGCTCTCCAGGCTCCGGCCCGGCGCAGCGGTCGAGCGGCGGTCAGGGCGGACGGGCGTTCGAGGCGTTCACCCGACGGCGTCCGGTCTGAGGCGGCGGCCGTGGAGAGCAGCCTGCACCGGTTCGTGCGCCTGCTGCGCCTGTTCGGTTTGCGCATGTCGGTTTCCGAGGCGACCGACGCGATGCGCGCGGCCGCCCAGGCCGGGGTTCTCGCCGAGCGCGCCACCCTGCGCGAGGCGTTGCGGATGACGCTGGTCAAGGACCAGCGGGACGACGAACTGTTCGAGGAAGCGTTCGACGCCTACTTCTCGCTGCGGGAAATCGAGCGGCTGCGCGAAGAAACCGGGCACGGGCACGGCCACGACGACCTGTCCGACACCGGCGAACTCGAAACGTTCACCGTCTCGCCGGAGCCGTCCGAAACCCCCGAGCAGGGGCACAGCCACGGCAAGCCCGCCGACATCCGGGACTACTTCGACCAGCAGGACCTGGCCCAGCAGTACAACCTGCACCAGGAAGCGAACAAGATCGACCTGGCCGCGATGACCGACGAGATCGTGCTTTCGAAGGACAGCGCGTCCGGCGGCACGGCCGCGCCGAGCGTGCAGCTGGAAACCTCGTCGCTGCACAACGCCGGGGTGCCGGGCAAACTCGCGCCCGCCACCGGGCGCCGGCTCGACGTCGAGCTGACCGTCGCCCAGGAGAACGCCTTGCTCGGCTGGCTGAACGACGCGGAAGAAGACCTCGCGCAGCTGCCGCCCGGGCTGGCCGGGGTGCTGGAAGACCTCCCGGAACTGCTGCGGCGGCATCTGGAGAAGCTGGCCGAACTCGCCGAAACCGCGGTGGAGACGCGGGTCGTCGAGGCGGCGCGGGCCGAGCGGGTCGACGAACGCGAGCGCGCGCAGCTGGAAGAATCGTTGCGGCGCTTGGCGCACACCCTGCGCGGCGCGCTGACCAGCCGCAAGCGCAACACGTTGCGCGGCCGGGTGCATCCGGCCCGCACGATGCGGCGGAACATGCGCTACGACGGCGTGCCGTTCCGTCCGGTGACAGTCACGCGGGCCGAGGACAAGCCCCGGCTGCTCGTGCTCGCCGACGTTTCGCTGTCGGTGCGCGCCACCGCCCGGTTCACCCTGCACCTGGTGCACGGCCTGCAGTCGCTTTTCGGACAGGTGCGCACGTTCGCGTTCGTCGACGAACCGGCCGAGATCACCGAACTGTTCGCCGAGCACCCGCTCGAACGCGCGCTGGGCCTGGTTTTCGACGGACTGCCCGCGGGCGGGCTGCTGGACGTCGACGCGAATTCCGATTACGGACGGGCGTTCGAGCAGCTGATGGAGGACCACAGCGCCGCGCTGAACCGGCGCACGACGCTGCTGGTGCTCGGGGACGGCCGCGGCAACGGCAACGATCCGAAGCTCGAAGTGTTCGAGGAAATCACCCGGCGCGTGCGGCAAACCCTGTGGCTGACCCCGGAACCGCGGTATTCGTGGCGGCTCGGCGGATGCGATCTGCCCGCGTACGCGGAGTTCTGCGACCACGTGCAGGTCGCCGCGGATCTGGCCGGACTCGACCGGGCGGCGTTCCGGCTGGCCGAGGACGTGCTGGGATGACGACGACCGCGCCGAGCACCGCCGGCCGCTTCCTCGACCCGCTCGCCCCCGTCCTCGCCGGGGCGTACTTCGCGCGGCCGCTCGCCGTGGTCCGGGAAACCGCCGGGCAGGGCGGCCCCGCGCCGCTGGTCCGGACCGAGCACTTCAGCCTGCACAAGGACGGCCGCCGGGTGGAACTGCGGCACCGGCTGCGCCCGGAGGACCTCGACAACGACCTGGCCGGGCTGCTGGCCGACGAACTCTTCGCACCCGGCTGGCTGTCCGGGGCCGAGGTTTTCGAGCACGCGTTCACCGGCGTCGTCAAGTCCACTGTGGACGATCCGATGCGAGCGTGGCTGCGGTTCTACGACAACACTCTCCACCGGATCCGCGCGTGCCTGCGGGAGCCGCCGCGCCTGCCCGGCCGCTCGGTGATCGCCGGATTCGCGCCGGTGTACGAGCACGCGCTGCGCCTCACGCCGCCCGGCCGCGTCCTGGACCTCGGCTCGTGCTTCGGTTTTTTCGCCCTGCTGCTCGCCGGACGCGGCCGCAACGAGGTGGTCGCCTCGGACGTGTCGGCCGGCGCCATGCAACTGCTCGAGGCCTACGCGACGCGGCGGGATCTCCCGGTGGAAACGCTCGTGTGCGACGCGGCCCGGCTGCCGCTGCCGGACGCGTCCGCGGACACCGTGACCTTGCTGCACCTGCTGGAGCACCTGGACCCGGACGTCGGCGAGGAAGTCGTGCGCGAGGCGACGCGGCTGGCGCGCGGGCCGGTGGTGCTCGCCGTGCCGTTCGAGGACGAGCCCGCCGAGGAGTACGGGCACGTCCGCGTCTTCGACCTGCCCGCGCTGCGCCGGCTCGGGGTCCGCTCGGGCCGCCGGTTCAGCGTGCACGAGCACCACGGCGGCTGGCTGATCCTGCATCCCCGCTGACTGCCGCGCAACGGTGCGCGGCGACCTAAGGAGGAAGTGATGACTGCAGCGGAAATCGACGTCCCCGTTTCCCACGCGGCCGCCGAACCGGACCCGGCGCCCTCGCCGCTCGGCGGCGATCCGGCCCTCATCGGCGTGCCGACCTTCCTCGTCGGCTCGATCGCGCTCGGGCTCACGCTGGTCGGCTTCGTCCCGGCCGCCGCGGTCGGCGCGCCGCTGGCGATCATCCTCGTCGCCACCGGGATCGGCCAGTTCGTGTCCGCGGTGTGGGCGGCCGCTCTCGGACAGAACGCGGTCGCCGGCATCTTCGGGGTCTTCTCCGGCTTCTGGCTGAGCTACGCGGTGCTGGTGTTCGGCCTGCTGCACAGCTGGTTCGCGGTCCCGGCCGCGAACGTCACCGCGACGCAGGAGCTGTTCCTGATCTCGTGGCTGGTGACCATCGTGCTGCTCACCCTCGCCACGCTCCGGTTGCCGCTCGCGTTCACGCTGCTGTTCGTGCTCGTCGACGTGGCGCTCGCGCTGGTGCTGACGGCCACGGCCCAGGGCTCCGCCACGCTGCAGACCGCAGGCGGCATCGGCGTGTTCGCGTTCGTCGCGGTCGGCGTCTACCTGTTCTTCCACGTCGCCTCGCTGGCCACCGGCGGAAAGGGGCTCCCGCTCGGCCGCCCGCTGGTCGGCTGAACCCGGTCCGGCCGGTCCGTCGCGTGGTGTCGTCCGCGGCGGGCCGGCCGTCTCAGATCACGCCCGCTTTGCTGGCCTCGTAGACCGCTTCGGCCCGGCTGCTGGCGTCGAGTTTGCGCATGATGTTGCGGACGTGGAACTTCACCGTGGTCTCGGAGATGTACAGCTTGCCGCCGATGACGCGGTTGCTCAGGCCGTTCGCCAGCAGCCGCAGCACGTTCAGCTCCCGGTCGGTGAACGACGGGCGTTCCCGGGCCACCCGCATCGAACGCGCCATCGCCGCCGCGGACCGCGAATCGAACGCGCTTTCGTTGCGCGCCACCGCGCGGATCGAACGCAGCAGCTCGGTGGTGTCCACGTCCTTGACCACGTAACCGCGCGCGCCGTGGTGGACCACGTCGACCACCAGTGCGTCGTCGAGGAACGTCGTCAGCACGAGCACTCCCAGGTCCGGATAGCGCCGCGTGAGCCGGGCGCACAGGTCCAGCCCTTCGGTGTCCGCGCCGGTGGACAGCTTGAGGTCCAGCAGCACGATCGACGGCCGGGCGGACTCGATCACCGCCAGCGCCTCGTCCGCGGCCCCGGCCTCGCCGACGACCTGCAGGTCGGTTTCGCGCTCCAGCAGCGAGCGCAGGCCCTGCCGGACGATCGCGTGGTCGTCCACGAGCACGATCCGCACGGGCCCGGCGGCCTCCGCGGGCACAGTCTGCTCAGCCGTCATCGGGCGCCTCCCATTCCGCGGGCACCGGCAGCGGCACCCGGACCTGCAGGCGGATCCCGCCCATCCGGGAGCGGCGGATCGTCAGCTCCCCGCCCAGTTCCTCTGCTCTGGCCAGCATGTTCGCCAGGCCGCGGTGCCGCCCGGAAAGGTCCGCCGCCTTCGTCAGCCGCAGCGCCCGGCGGATCTGCGCGGGATCGCCGTCGCCGTCGTCGGACACGCTGAGCACCACGGCCGAGCCGTCCGGCCGGTACTGCAGGCGCACCAGCGCGCGCTCCGCCTTGCCGTGCGCGGCCGCGTTGAACAACGCCTCGCCGGCCATCCGCACGAGCGACTGTTCCGCCCGCGGCGGCAGCGCCACCGGACTGCCCGCGACCCGCACCTGGACCGACAATTCGGTCAGTCCGTGCACAGTGGACAGTCGTTCCAGCAGCACCGGCAACGGCCCGGGCGTTTCGCCGGAAGTGTGGTGCAGCGCGTAAATCGACGCGCGCAGCCGCTCGACCGCCTGCCTCGTCAGCTCCTTGGCGGGCGCGAGCTGCCCGGCGATCTCCGCGGCCCGGCCGCCCAGCGCGGCCAGTTCGGCCCGGCAGACCTCGATCGTCATGCCCGCGCCCAGCACGGACTGCGCCACGCTGTCGTGCAGTTCGCGGGCGATCCGGTGCCGTTCGTCGTCGAGCACCTGCCGCTGCATGACCTCGACCAGGCGTTCCTGCGTCTGGGCCAGCTCGGCGCTGCGCGCGGCGAGGTCGCGGGCCTGGCGTTCGGCGGCCTCGGACAGCCGTTCGGTGCGGCCGCGCAGCTGAGCGGCGGCGTGGAAGAGGAACGAGTTGTGCAGCGCGACCGCGGCCTGGTTGCCCAGCACGCGCAGGATGGCGACGTCGGTGGCGGCGATCTCCAGACCCGGCGCGGGCCGGGCGACGATCCCGCCGACCGGCTCGTCGTCCAGCGTCATCGTCGCGCGGACCAGGCCGTCCCGGTGCGGCCACCCGTCGAGCTCCCACGGCCGGGTCCGCAGCACGTCGAGATGTTCGAGGACCTCCTCGGGAACGTCCGCCCGGTCGTCGACGATCGTCCCGCCGACGTTCAGCACGAACCTCGGCCGCGCCGCGCGCAACGCGCCGTCCGCGACCGCGAGCAGCAGCCAGTCCGCCTGCAGGTGCTCCGATGCCGCCCGGAGCACCGCTTCGACCAGCGCCCGCGGCCCCTCCGCGGTGCGCACGAGCGCGCGGGAGATGCCGTCGAGCGCTTCGACCGCCCGCGAAACCCGTTCGGTCGAGCGGATGTACTCCGGATAGAACGACCGTTTGCCGGACCGCACCCCGGTCAGGACGCCCAGGTCGGCCGTGGTTCGTTCGGGATCGTTCACAGCGCCGCCCGGAACAGCGCCTCGATGTCCTCCACCCGGGCCTGGCGCGGGTTGGTCGCCAGGCACGCGTCCTTCATCGTGGTGCGGGCCAGCGTCGGGATCTTGTCCTCGGTGACGCCCAGCCCGGCCAGTCCGCGCGGCACGCCGACCTCGTCGGCGAGCCGGCGGGCGCGGTCGGCGAGCAGGTGCGCGGCTTCGAGCCCGGGCAGGCCCGCGGTGTCGATGCCGGCGGCCGCGGCGAGCGGGACGAACCGCTCCGGCTCGCGCGCGGCGTTGAACCGGATCACGTGCGGCAGCAGCACTCCGTTGACCACGCCGTGCGGCGCGTCGAGCAGACCGCCCACCTGGTGGCTCATCGCGTGCGTGGCGCCGAGGATCGCGTTGGTGAAGGCCATCCCGGCCTCCAGCGCACCCTGCGCCATCGCCGTGCGCGCCTCGGCTTCGCGCGGTTTGAGCTGGGTGCGCAGCAGGTTGCGGGTGATCAGGCCGACGGCCTGCAGCGCGTGGTTGTCGGTGAGCGGGTTGTGCGCCTTGGAGACGAACGCCTCGATGCCGTGGGTCAGCGCGTCGAGGCCGGTGGCCGCGTTGAGCAGGTCCGGCATCGTGGTCAGCAGCCGCGGGTCGATCACCGAGATCTCCGGCACCAGCGTCCGGCTGATGATGGTGATCTTGACGTGCTGGCTGGTGTCGGTGACGACGGCGAACTGCGACACGTCCGCGCCGGTGCCGGAGGTGGAGGGCACCATGACGGTGGGCGGGATCGGGTGCACGACCTTGTCCACGCCCTCGTAGCCGAGGATGCGCCCGCCGTTGCCGGACAGGATCGCGACGCCTTTCGCCGCGTCGATGCACGATCCGCCGCCGAGGCCGACGATCACGTCGCTGCCGCTTTCGCAGTACTGCTCGAAGGCGCTCTGGATCTCGTGGTCCTTGGGGTTGGGCGTGACGCCGTGCCAGACGACCGGGGCCAGCCCGGCCAGCCGCAGGTGCCCGACGGCCTCGTCGACCCAGCCCGCCTCGATCAGCCCGGGGTCGGTGACCAGGAACGGGCGGCGCGCGCCGACGCGCAGCGTGCAGTGGCCCAGCTCGGCCAGGGAACCGGGTCCGAAGACGATCTCCGGGGCGTGGAACTTCGCCAGCCCCGCCGGTTCTCGCGCGGGGTGCGCGCCGACGGCCTGCGGGCCGGACAGCTCCGCCGGCCCGCCCTCGCCCGCCCCGTGGTCCATGGTGATCGCAGCGCCTTCCGCGAGTCGGAGCATCGGGACCTCCCGACCTGCTGAGGAGCGTGATGCCTGCACGAGGGTAACCCCTCCGCCGCCCGGCGGAGGGCTCTCCAGGGTAAGCCCCCGCCGGCGGCGGCACCCCCTCCTTCGCGGCCGTGCGCACCTGTCCGATCGGACAGGTGCGCACGGCGGGGGCGCTTGCGAGGATGGATGGCCGGCACGCAAGACGACGACGTCGGGATGTCCATGCACGAACTCGATGCGCTTCGGCGGCGCAGGATCGATCTCGAACAGCGGTGGGCGGAGGTGGTGCCCCGGCTGCGGCAGGCGCCCCGTGCCGATTCCGGCGACCTGATGCTCCGCCACGAGGTCACCGAATCGTGGATCAGGTCGCTGCCCACCGTCGACCCCGCGACGGGCAGCGCACCGGTCGCCGACGGCGGCGTGGTCCGGCCGCGCTGGGCCGGGTCTCCGCTGCGCGAGCCGGTGCGGCGCGTCGAGGACGAACTGCGGACCGTCGCCGACGACGCGGGCTTCATCGCCGCGGTCACCGACGAGACCGGCACGATCCTGTGGACCTGCGGCGGCCGGGTCATGCGCAGGCGGGCCGAGCAGGTCAACTTCGCTCCCGGCGGACGGTGGGACGAAACGGCGATGGGCACCAACGCGCTGTCGCTCGCCCTGCGCACCGGACGGCCGAGCGCCGTGTTCTCGGCCGAGCATTTGGTGGCCGCGCTGCACGGCTGGGTCTGCTACTGCGCCCCCATCCGGGACGCGCGGGGCCAGGTGCTCGGCGTCCTCGACCTGTCGAGTACCTGGGACCGTTCGCATCCGCTGGCGATGTCGACGGTGCGATCGCTGGTCTCGGCCATCGAGTCCGGGCTGCCCGCGGTGTCCCCCGCCGGGCTGCGGGTGTCAGCGCTGGGAGTGTCCGCCGCGGTCCGCGACGGGGTCCGGTTGAACCTGCGCCCACGGCAACTGGAAATCCTGACGCTGCTGGCGCTGCAGCCGGAGGGATACTCGCTCGACGCGCTGCGCGAAGCGCTGTACGGCGACCGGATGGTGAGCACGACAACGGTGCGCGCGGAGGCGTCACACCTGCGCAACGCGCTCGGCGGCGTCCTCACCGCCCGCCGCTACGCCTCGACGGTGCCGATCGAATGCGACGCGGTGGACGTGCTGAAAGCGTTGGAGCGCCGGGATTTGGCCACAGCCGTGCGGTTGTACCGCGGTCCGTTGCTGCCGCAGTCGGAAGCACCCGGCATCGTGCGCTGGCGAGACCACCTCGAAGTGACCATGCGCGAAGCGGTGCTGGCCAGCGAGGCACCGGAACCCGCACTGGCCTACGGCGAACGTGCTTGGTACGACGCGGAAATCCACGAACACGCCCTCGGTTCGCTCCCCCGCGACGACGCCCGCCGAGCCATCGCCGCCGGCCGGCTCGCCGTCGCCCGGCAGGAGTGACGCCGGACGCCAACCCCGTGCCAACCTTCCCCGCGCATCGTGAGCCCCGTCACGGCGACCGGCGAGGAAGGGGACAAGGTGGAAGGACAATCCGGGACGGCGAGCGGGCCTTTCGTCCGGGTGCGGATCACCCGCGCCGCCGAGGACCTGATCCTCCGCCTGCGCCTCCGGCACGGCCCGCTGATGGTCCAGCAGACCGGCGGCCGCGGCGACGGAAGCGAGCCGATGTGCCACCCGCACAGCGAATTCCGACTGGGCCGCTCGGACGTCCTGATCGGCGAACTGGCGGGCGGCACGCCGTACTGGATGAGCGCCGACCAGTACGAACACTGGCGGCACAACGACCTGACTGTCGACGTCGTGCCCGGCCGGGGGAACGAGTTCTCCCTCGAAGCCCCGGAAGGAGTCCGGTTCCAGGTCCGGTCTAGGGTGCTGCCGGGTCATGGGTAGACGTCGTTGCCGTAGATGGACGTGTCCATGCGGCGGTCCCGCGGTTCGGGATCGTCCATCCTTGAATGCGCGCTGGTGCCTGCCAGAATCCCGTTCGCGCACGCGCTCACCGCCGTCGTGCTCGGCGACTACCAGAAATCTCGACCTCGGCTTCGTCGCCAGCCAGCCCGGTCTCTCGCTGCACTGCCACCAGCAGCTGCACAGGAACTACGGCTTCATGCCCCTGCTCAACCGCACCTGACCGCAGCGGCACCGGCCATCCCCGGGAGACGTCGCGGCCGACGAACCCCGCAGCGAACATCACGGGTCCCGGCGAGCGCGGCACGACGGCGAACGGGAACGTCGCGGCCCGGCGGCGAGGTCCACGCCCAGCCAGCGTGCCCTCGGCATCCCCGACTCGACGCAGAGACCGCACCGGCCTGGGCGCGCCGTAGGCGGTCGTCGACACCGGAGGTTCGGCACCCCGAGCACCGCTCGGCGGAGAGCCCTGCCCGCGGAACTGCCTCAGACCGCACGCGTTCGGGTGTCCATACGGGCAGCCAAGCTCGTCCAGCCGAGCGGACTGGGTGCGGGGTTCTGCCATGGAGAACCCCCGGAATCCGCTGGCGGACTAATGCCGGGAGCTCTCGCGTTCGCTGAAGAGATGCCCCATGCGTTGCTGTTTCGCTGCCAGGTAACGAAGATTCGCCGACGTGGCACCCACCGTCAACGGAAGCCTCCGCAGGACGGTGACCCCGCCCGCTTCCAAATCCCGGATCTTCCCGGGATTGTTGGTCAGGACCCGCGTCCGCGCGATCCCCAGATCTCGCAGGATGGCCGCGGCAGCCCCGTATTCCCGCGCGTCGGCCCGTTCGCCCAGACGGAGGTTGGCGTCCACTGTGTCCAGTCCGCGATCCTGAAGCTCATACGCCGCCAGCTTTTTCGCCAGTCCGATACCCCGCCCCTCGTGCCCGCGAAGATACACCAGCACCCCGCCGTCACGGCTGATCCGGGCGAGGGCGGCGTCCAATTGCGGGCCGCAGTCGCAGCGGGCGGAGGCCAGGGATTCGCCGGTCAGGCATTCGGAGTGCACGCGTACGGTCGCCTCGTCGCCCGGTTCGCCACAGATGAGCGCGACATGGTCGGCACCGGTGCGCAGGTCCAGATAGCCCACCGCGCGGAAGCGGCCGTACCGGGTCGGGAGCTCGGTTTCGGCGGTTCGCGCCACGCGCGGCTGTTCACCGGCCGGAAGCGGATTCCGCAGCCGATGGGAGATCAGATCCTCGATGCTCAGCGCGGGCAGGCCGAACCGGCGCGCGAGGTCCGCGACTCCGGGGCCGCGGAGCATTGACCCGTCGTCGGCCACCAGTTCCGCGATGGCCGCGACCGGTGGCACGCCCGCGAGCCGGCACAGATCGACCGCCGCTTCGGTGTGTCCTGGTCGCTCCAGGACGCCGCCGGGTCGCGCGCGCAGCGGGAGGACGTGGCCGGGGCGGGCGAAATCCGCGGCGGCGGCCGCCGGGTCGGCCAGCAGTCGCAGGGTGCGGGCGCGATCGGCGGCACTGATTCCGGTGGTCACGCCGGTCTTCGCGTCCACGGTCACGGTGTAGGCGGTGCCGCGCGCGTCCTCGTTGTGCTCCACCATCGGCGGCAGCCGGAGGTCTGCCGCGCGGTCCGGGGGCATCGGGGCGCACAGCAGTCCGGAGGTGTGCCGCACGGTCCACGCGACCCAGTGCGCCGACGCGGTGTGCGCGGCCAGCACCACGTCGCCCTCGTTCTCGCGGTCGGCGGCGTCGGTGACGAGCACCGGCCTGCCCTCGCGCAGCGCGTACAGCGCCATGGTCATTCGGTCCATGGCCCAAGTATAAGCATGCTTACGTTAAAGGAGCATGCTTACTCTTCGCCGCGCTCCATCTCGCGCAGCTCGCCTTCGACGACGAGGGCGGCCTGACGCAGCTGACGGTCGGCGGCGACGATCTCGTCCCGGCCGAGAAGCGACCCCAGGGTGTCGCTGATCCGGAGCACCTCGGAGTCCATCTCCTCAAGCGCGGCAAGCCCGGCCTTGGTGACTTCGAGCGACAGGGCACGCTCGCTTTCCGGGTGCGCGCCGCGGGCGACGAATCCGCGCTTCTCCATCTGGGTCACGATGCGCGTCATCGTCTGCGGGCGGGCATAGCACCGCCGGGACAGCTGAGCCAGCGTCAGATGCGGCCGGTTGGCCAGGATCCGCAGCGCGGTGTAGCTCGACAGCGTCATGTTCCACCGCCGCAGCCGTGCGTTGCCGATCCGCGAGACCGCGCGCTCGAACCGGAACACGGCGTCGATCAAGGAGGACGCCTCGTCCATGCCGGTCTCCGCGCGCGCGGGCGAGCGGCCGTCGTCGAACGGATCTACGTAAGGCAAGGGATCGGTCACCCCCGCAGCGTAGAGCGCCGGGCGCGGATGCGCGTCAGCATGCTTGCATTCGTATCCGCACGCTTATATGGTCTAAGCATGCTTACATCATCCCGATTCCGCTCCGCCTTGGGGAATTTCCCCAGCGGCGTCGTGGCGATCACCGGGCGGGACGCGGACGGGCGGCCGGCGGGCCTGGCGGTTTCGTCGTTCACGTCGGTCTCGCTCGATCCGCCGCTGGTGGCGTTCCTGCCCGGCAAGACGTCCTCGACGTTCCCGGCGCTCGCCCGGCGCGGCACGTTCTGCGCCAACGTCCTCGCCGCCGGGCAGGAGGACGTCTGCCGTGCGCTCGCGGTCTCCGGCGGGGACAAGTTCGCCGGCGTCGACTGGCGTCCCGGGCCGCACGGCGATCCCGTGCTCGACGGGGCCGTCGCCTGGATCGCCTGCACGATCGAGGCCGTGCACGACGCCGGCGACCACCACCTCGTCCTCGGCCGCGTCGACGACCTGGCCGCCGACACCACGGCGGAGCCGCTGCTGTTCTTCCGCAGCCAGTACCACCACCTCGCGGCCTGAGCCGCGCCCCCGCGCCAGCCCCGACCTCAACGGAGAGGCACGTCATGACCACACCGGCAGAAGCAAGACGCACGACGCTCGCGGCCTCGATCGGCAACACCGTGGAGACCTACGACTACGCCGTCTACGGGTTCCTCTCCGCCGTGCTGGCGAAGGTGTTCTTCCCGGCCGCGAGCACCGGCGCGGGCCTGCTGTCGTCGTTCGCGGTGTTCGGCTCGGCATTCCTGGCGCGTCCCGCGGGGGCCTTGGTGTTCGGCCCGATCGCGGACCGGCACGGCCGCCGTCCCGCGCTCGTGGCATCGCTGCTGCTGATGGCCGGCGGCAGCACACTGATCGGCCTGCTGCCGGCGACCGGGACGATCGGCGTCGCCGCGCCGATCCTGCTGGTGCTGTTGCGATTCGCGCAAGGGCTGGCCGGCGGCGGCGAGTTCACCACCGCGATCATCTACGTCGCCGAGTTCGCCCCGCCGCACCGGCGCGGTGCGCTGTCGAGCCGCGTGCAGGTCGGCAGTCTGGCCGGGTTCCTGCTGGGCGCGGTCGTCGTGCTGTCGCTGAGCGCCGCGCTGACTCCGGCGCAAATGCTCGGGTGGGGCTGGCGGGTGCCGTTCCTGCTGGCATTTCCCATCGGCGGGATCGGCCTCTATCTGCGCAGCCGGTTCGGCGAAACGCCCGAGTTCCTCGACGCCCGCGCCAGGCCGTCCGCATCGGACCAATCGGCGGACCGGCAATGGTCCTCGGTGCTCCTGCTCGTCGGCGTGTCGGTGCTGCACATCGTCGGCATCTACATGGTCTACACCTACGTGCAGAGCTACCTCATCCAGCTGCGGCTGTCCCCCGTCGCGGCAACCGCGGTGATCGCGTTCTCGCTGCTCGCCGGGATCTTCCTCGTGCTCGCGGGCGGCCGTGCCGCGGACCGGCGAGGCCGGCCGAAAGTGCTGCTGGCGTCCTCGCTCGCGGTGCTCGTCGTGAGCTACCCGCTGTTCGCCGCGCTGGCCAGCGCCCCTCCCCTGTGGCTGATCATCGTGTGCACGGTGGCGCTGTCGGCCGGCCCGGCGTTCTACTCTGGCGTCGCGCCGATCACCTACGTCCAGCTCGTTCCCGTGCGGCGGCGCGGCAGCCTCGTCGGCATCTCCTACAACGTGACTGTCGGCATCCTCGGCGGTTCGGCGGTGTTCATCTGCCAGGCGCTGGTCGAGCTGACCGGCGACCGCCGCTCCCCCGCCTACCTGCTGCTGGCCGCGGCCGCCGCCAGCGCGCTCGCCGCGTTCGCGCTCACCCGCCGCGCGGCCCGCACCCCCGCGGCTTCCCCGTCCGCCCTTCCCCTGACCGCGGAGTCCGGCTCATGACCACCTTGCCCCTGCCCGATGCCCACGACCTCGTCCTGGCCGCCATGACCCAGGCCGGGCACACCCCGGACGAGGCCGCCGTCATCGCCGAACACCTACTCGACTGCGAACTGCGCGGGCTGACGTTCGGCGGCCTCGCCCGCGCACTGTCCATTGTGGAGCGCATCCGCGCCGTAGCCGAGGCTCCGCGCCCGATCCGGGTCCTCGCGGAGACCCCGGTTTCGGCCACCCTCGACGGCGGCGACCAGGTGGGTTACCTCGTCGGCATGCGGGCCCTGGACCTGGCGGCGGAGAAGGCCCGCGCGCACGGAATGGCCGTCGTCGGCGCCCGCAACACCTGGTACACCGGCATGTTTTCCTATTACCTGGAGAAGGCAGCCGCAGCCGGGCTCGCCGGAATGATCGCGGGCAGCGGGCCCGCCGTCGTCGCCCCGCAGGGCGGCACCGAGGGCAGGTTCGGCACCAACCCCATCGCGTTCGGATTCCCCGCTTCGCCGACGCCGGTCATCTGGGACATCGGCACCTCGGCGGTGATGTACGGCGACGTAGTACTGAAAGGGCGGCTCGGCGAGCAGCTCGAAGAGGGCCAGGCGTTCGACGCTTCCGGGGCGCCCACCCTCGACCCGGCAGCGGCGCTGGGCGGCGCGTTCGGCGTGTGGGGCGGGCACAAGGGTTCCGGGCTGGCCATGGTGGTGCAGCTGCTCGGCATGATGAGCGGCGCGGCCGCGGCCCCGCCGGGCATCTCCGACTGCGGGTTCTTCGTGCTGCTGGTCGATCCGGCCGCGCTCACCGACGCGGACGACTATCGCCGCCGCGTCAGCGAGTACGCCGCGTCGATCCGGGCGACCCGGCCCGTGGAAGGCGGCCCCGTTGTCCGGGTGCCGTTCGACCGGTCCGCCGCCTGCCGCGAAGAGGCGTTGCGGCGCGGCACGATCGACGTTCCGGACGCGGTGGTCGCGGCCCTGCGGAAGGTCGCGCATGAGTGATCGCGCGGACGATTTCCGGATCGGCCCGTCGCCGTCGGGACGACTGCTGTGCGGCGGCTGCGCCCCAGACGACCGGTGCCGCCTCGGCATCGAGGTCGCGCACACCGGGGAAGCCGCGACGACGTTCGACGTCGTCTGCCCTCGGCACTGGTGCGGTGGTCCCGAGGTCGCCCACGGCGGCTGGACCGCGGCGGTGTTCGACGACGTGCTGAACACAGTCGCCCTGCGCCGCGAAGCCCGGCTGGTCACGAAATCGCTCCAGATCTCCTACCACCGCCCGGTTCCGGTCGAACGGCCGCTGACGGTGACGGCGCGGATCGACAGTCACGCGGGCCGTCGCTGGGACGTCTCCGCGCAGATGACCCTCGCCGGCGGAACCGTCGCATTGGCCGCCGCCACCGCGGAACTCCGCACCCGGCGGCCTGATCACTTCGCCAGGCATCAGGCCTGGCTGGCACACGATTAAGGAGCATCCGATGGTCGAATTCTTCACCGGGCTGCAGCCCCTCGAAGCGGGCGAAACCAGCCCGGACGCCCTGCTCGCGCGAGTCCGGGAGCTGGACCGGTCCGAGGTGATCGACCGCGTTCTGGTCGGGTATTCCTCGACCTGGCCGCACAACCACGCGACCGCGCCGTTCGCCCTCGCGCTCACCGAGAAGTTCTCGCCGATCGTCGCGCACCGCCCGGGCGTCATGCCGCCGGCGGCCGCCGCGCGCTACTTCGCCACGCTCGACGTGCTCGCCCGCGGGAGGCTCGCGATCAACGTGGTCGTCGGCGGTTCCGACAAGGACCTGCGCCGCGAATCCGACGACCTGCCCAAGGCCGAGCGCTACCGGCGCGCGGTCGAGTACCTCGACGTCGTCCGGCGCACCTGGACCTCGCCCGAGCAGTTCGATCACCACGGCGAGTACTACACGGCCGAGGCAGTGAAGATCGTGACCAAGCCGGTGCAGGGACAGGTGCCGATCTTCATGGGCGGCGAAAGCGACGACGCGGTCGACTTCGGCGCCCGCCACGCCGACCTGTACATGCTGTGGGGCGAGCCGTTCGCGGGCACGAAGGAACGCATCGACCGCGTCCGCGACGCCGCCGAACGGTACGGCCGGAAGATGCGGTTCTCCTTGAGCCTGCGCCTGTTCGTCGGCGACACCGACGACGCCGCGTGGGCCCGAGCTCGCGCGGCGGAGCGGCAGATCGCCGAAGCCTCCGGGAAGTTCCTGCGCTCGTCGTCCACCGACACCTCGGTCGGCAGGCAGCGGGCGCTCGCGCTGACCGACGAGGAACTGCACGACGACTGCTTCTGGACCGGGCTGACCAAGCTGCTGGGCGGTTTCGCCAACTCGCAGGCGCTGGTCGGCACCGAGGAGCGCGTCCTGAACACGTTGGGCGCCTATCGTGACCTCGGGGTCGACGCGTTCCTCGTGACCACCGGAGCCGAAGCGGCCTGGGACCCGGCCCTGGAGGGATTCCTCGCCCGGGCGAAGAAGGAGCTGGCATGACGCGTTCGGTCCCTCGATCCGAAGAACTCGCGGCGGAGACCGTCAGCGGGCTGATCGCCGCGCGGGCACGGCAGCACCCGGGCAAACCCGCGCTCGTGGTCGACGGAGCCGAGCTGACCTACGGCGAGCTGGACCTGGCGGTGTCCGAGGTCGCGCGCGGTCTGCTCGCCACCGGCGCCGCGCCGGGCGACTCGGTCGGCATTCTCCTGCCCAACCGTGCCGAATACCTGCTCGCCTGGTTCGGAGCCGCCCGCGCCGGGCTCGTCGAGGTCCCGGTCAACACCGCCTACAAAGGACAGTTCCTCGACCACGCGCTGCGCAGCACCGGCGTCCGGATCCTGTTCACCGAGCCCGCGCTGCTCGGCCTCGTCGCCGACCTCCCGGAACTGCCGGAGGCCCTGAGCACCGTCGTCGTGCTCGACGACGCCGCGCCCGGCCGCACGCCGCCGGGAGTGCGGGTGCTGGGCTGGCCTGAATTGCTCGCCTCCGGCGACCCCGCCCGCGAGCTTCCCGAGGTCGGCCCGGCCGACCCGGTCGCGGTCATGCTCACCTCCGGCACCACCGGGCGCAGCAAGGGTGTCGTGTACCCGAACCGCATGCAGGTCGTCGCCGCCAAGGAATGCGTGCAGCAGATGGGCACGACCGCCGACGAGCGGCTGTACACCTGCCTGCCGCTGTTCCACGGCGCGGCCCAGGTCAACATCACCCTGCACGGGCTGTTCGCCGGCGCCACCGTGGTGCTCGGCCGCCGGTTCTCCGCGAGCCGGTTCTGGGACGAGATCCGCGCCGGCGGAGTAACCCAGTTCAACGCGCTGGGCTCGATCCTGCCGGTGCTGCTGGCCCAGCCCCCGTCCGAACGCGACCGCGACCACCGGGTCGGCCGAGTGTTCGCCGCGCCCGCTCCGCGCCAGGTGCTCGAGCCGTTCGAGGAACGGTTCGGAATCCACGTCGTGGAAGGCTACGGGCTCACCGAAATCAAGAATGTCCTCTACAACCCGTTGGCCGCGCGCAAGATCGGCTCGATCGGCGTGCCCACGGAGTCGTCGATCCTCGAAGTCCACGACGAGTCCGGGAACCGCGCGGCGCCCGGGCAGGCCGGGGAGATCGTGTACCGGCCGCGCGAGGCGAACATCATGTTCTCCGGCTACCGCGGCGAACCCGAGGCCACCCTCGCGACGATGAAAGACCTCTGGTGGCACACCGGCGACCTCGGCTACACCGACGAGGACGGGTACTTCTACTTCATCGACCGCAAGAAGGACGCCCTGCGCCGGCGCGGCGAGAACATCTCCTCGCACGAGGTCGAATCGGTCCTGCTCGCCTACCCCGGCGTCGTCGCGGCGGCGGCGGTCGCCACGCCGTCGGAGCTGGGCGAGGACGAGGTCCTCGCCGTGCTGCAGCTGGAATCCGGGCGGAAGCCGGACTTCGCGGAGCTGTTCGCGCACTGCGACCGGGCCCTGCCGCACTTCATGGTCCCCCGCTACTACCGCGTGCTCGACCAGCTGCCCGTCACCCCGACCGGCAAGGTCCGCAAGACCGACCTGCGCGGCCAAGGCCGGGGCGAAGCGTGGGACGCGCAGGCCGCCGGACTCGCCCCGACCCGCCATGTCTGAACCGAAGGCGGTGCGCATCCGCGAAATCGCGCCACGCCTGACGTTCCAGGACCACATCGCGCCGACCGAGGTCAAGGTCGAGCTTGTGCGACGGCTCGTCGACGCCGGGGTTCGCGCGTTCGAGCTCTCCTCGTTCGTGCGGCCCGACCTGATCAAGGGACTCGCCGACGCCGAGGAAGTTTTCGCGGCCGTGCGCCGCACCCCAGGTCTGCACCTCGGCTGTTGCGTCGGCAACGTCCGAGGCCTGGCCCGCGCGATCGACGCGGGCGCGGACAGCGCGTCGTTCCTTCTCTCGGCAGACGAAGACTTCGCCCGCGCCAACATCGGACGCTCCACAAAGGACTCTCTGGCCGAACTCGAACGCATGGCCGCTTACGCCGCCGATCACCGCGTCCAGCTCGGCACCTACGTGATCTTCGCCTGGGGCGGCCCGACCGGGCCCGCCCGCGGCGCCGGCGAACTGGAACCGCTGGCCCGTCGGCTCCTCGACCTCGGCGTGGACCGGTGGATCCTCGCCGACTCGTCCGGTTACGCGGCCCCGCCGCAGATCCGCGACCTCGTCACCGCCGCGCTCGCGCACATCCCGGCGGACAACCTCACCGTGCAGATCCACGACGCCCGCGGCATGGGCCTGGCCGCCCTGCTGCCCCTGCTCGACCTCGGCGTCCGGAACCTCGACACCGCGCTCGCCGGCAGCGGCGGGCACCCGGCCATGCCCGGCGCCCAGGGCGGCGGGATCTGCACCGAAGACGCCGTCCAGCTGCTCGAATTGTCCGATGTGGACACCGGAATCGACCTGCCGCGCCTGATCGCCGCCGCGAACTGGCTCGCGGACGAACTCGGCGTGCCCGGCAAGGGTTTCGTCCGGCGCACCGGACCGGTGCCGGACTCCCCCGGGCAGCCGCTCGCTTTCCGCTGGTGAACCGGGATCTTCTCCCGGCACCGATCATCGCAACCGGTCAAGGAGGACCAGTGCCGAACATTGTCGTCGCCGGAGCGGGCCTGACGGGGCTCGCCGCCGCGATCTCCGCCCGCGAAGCCGGAGCGGACGTCGTACTGCTGGAAAAGGGCAGCCGTGCCGACGTCGGCGGGAACGCCGCGTTTTCCGGCGGGCTGTTCCTGTTCTGCTACGCCGGCCCGGACGACCTCACCTCGATCACCCGGGACTTCGAACCCGGCATGCACGCCGAGGAAATCGTCGCGCCGCCCTACACTCGCGAGGCCTACGCAGCCGAGCTGACGGCGATGAGCGACGGCCAGGCCGACCCGAAACTGGTGACAGCGCTCGCGGAACGCTCGCTGGACACCGTGCGGTGGCTGTCCGAGAAAGGAGTGCGCTTCACCTTCAACCGGACAGTCGGCGCGCGCGTGCGGGACGGCGCGCTGCACATCCCGCCCGGGCAGATCCTGACCAGCACCGGCGAGGGGATGTCGCGCGGGTTCGAGGTGATCAAGCCGCTGTTGCGGTACGCCGAGCAGATCGGTGTCGAACTGCGCTGGTCCACCCCGCTCGTCGACGTTGTCCGCGAAGGCGAGCGGGTCACCGGCGCGCGGACCGCCGACGGCGTGCTTCCGGCGGACGCGGTGGTGATCGCCAGCGGCGGATTCCAGGCCAGTCGCGAGTCGCGGCTCCGGCATCTGGGCCCGCGCTGGGAGAACGTGAAACTGCGCGGCACCCGCCAGGCGACCGGCGACGGGATCGCGGCGGCGTTGCGGGCCGGGGCCGGCCCGGCCGGGACGTGGTCGAGCTGCCACTCCGCCGCCGTGGACCCGACCATGCCCGCGCCGGAGCGCAGCGAGGCGTCGCCGCCGTTCCCGCTGCACGGGTTCTGGCTCGGGGTGCTCGTCAACCGGGACGGCGAGCGGTTCGTCGACGAGGGGCCCGGCCCGTGGGTGAAGAACTATTCGAAGATGGGCAAGGCGATCATGGGCCAGCCCGGCCGCGAAGCGTACGAGATCTTCGACCAGCACACCGCGGCGCGCGTAGCGGACGAGTTCGCCGGGGCCGCGGTCCCGGTGACCGCGCCGACTCTGCCCGCGCTCGCCGAGCGCATCGGCGTGCCGGCTGGGGCGCTGGTCCGGACGGTAGCGGAATTCAACCGCGCCTGCCGGGAAGACGGGAGCACGGACGGCATCGCGCCGGCCAAATCGCACTGGGCCGTTCCGCTGGACCGGCCGCCGTTCGTCGCCTACCACGCGGTGGCCGGGCTGACGTTCACGTTCGGCGGCGTGCGAATCGACCCCGACGGACGCGCTTTGGCTTCCGACGGCGCGCCCGTGCCCGGGCTGTACGCGGCCGGCGAGGCCACCGGCGGCCTGTTCTACGGCGACTATCCCGGCGGCGCCGCACTGATGCGGGCGGCGGTGTTCGGCCGTTCGGCAGGCCGCACCGCGGTGACCGAGGCTCTTCAGCGCGGCTGAAGAGCCCGCAGCAGGCCAGACGCGGACGGCGTCCGGTCGAGCCGATCGACGCGCGCGAGGATCGCCTCACTGCCAGCCCGGCCGTAAACCCGGTCCGCGGCCGCATGAAACCGCCGGACGATCTCGGCGGCGTTCATCGAAGGAAAGGTGTCCTGTTCGGCGACGAGCACTTGTCCGTCGTCGAGCAGGACCCGCACCCAGGACCCGTTGCGGGCCGGAAATCGCGCCGTCAGCCCGGGGTCCGCGACCAGCCGGGAGCGGGCAGCGAGCCGGTTCGCCTGGGGATCGGCCGGGTTTCGCCAGTTCCGGTCGAGAATTCCGCCGGACGCCAGCACCGACGCCACGCTGAACTGCACGCTCAGCTGCGCGGCCACGACATCGGAGATCGGCCCGCTGTTGTCGCAGCCGGGATACCGGACCGCCTGCTCGGCGAGCCCGATGCGGACGGATTCGACGCGGGCCGGATCGGGACGGTGCCGCCGCCCGATCTCCTCGGCGAGCTGGCAGGGCCCCTGCACGTAGATGCAGGCCGGCGCGGGCTTGTGCACGATGTCGCGGATCGCGAAGCCAGGTCCCCCGGCGAGCCGGTGCGCCCGGTCCCGGGCGCCGAAAGCGGCGAGCAGTCCCGCCTCGCCGTCGACCGCCCCGCCGGACGCGATCAACCCGGCGGCCGCCAGCAAAGCCGACTCGACGCCGGTCCGAGCGGCCGTCGCCGAATGCAGCACATGCTCCTGCGTGGCGGCCCGCGCCCAGTGGTTGAGGCCGGACACCTCGTGCTGCCCGGCCAAGGCCAGCAGCGCGGGGAACACCACCATGCCGGGATGCGACGAACTCTCGACGTGCGTGTCCGTCCGGCCGGTCGCCGCCGCGGGCACGCTGGTGAGGTACGCCGCCGCCGGGGCGGGCGCGCCGGCCGCGGCACCGAGGACGAGCGCGGCGCCAGCTCGCGGATTTCCCAGTGCGCGCAAGGCAATTCGGCTCTCGTCCGAAGGCACCAGAGCCGCGGACAGGAAGTCCGTCAGACACAGCTTGGCTTTGTCGAGGACGTCCGCCGGCGCCAGTGCTGTGGTGGTTCCCACGCAGAAATCCGCCAGTTCTCCCGCAAGGTCGTCGCCCATGGTTGGTAGTATAAGCATGCTTACGCGTGATACGCATGCTTATGGAGGTTCCGCGATGTTCTACGAACTGACCCATCTCGCGCTGAAGCTCTACACGGTGCCTCGAGCACTGCCCGCCCTGGAGGATTACGCCACGAACGCGGCGGCGCGCGGCAGGCTGCTCGGCTGCTGGGAGACCGAACACGGAGAGATCGTCGGCCGCGTGCTGCTGCTCCGGGAATTCGAGGACGCGGGCGCACTCGCCGAGGAACGCCGACGAATCCTCGCCAGCGCCAATCCGTTCGGGGTCGGCGAGCACCTGGATTCGTTCACTGTCAGCAGCTACGCGCCGTTCCCGTTCCTCCCGCCCGTGCAGACCGGGCGCTTCGGCGATGTCTACGAATTCCGCACCTACGAACTCAAAGTCGGCGGCCTGCCGCCGACTTTGGCCGGCTGGGAGGCCGCGCTCCCCGAACGCACCAAGCTTTTTCCGCTCACCACCGCGATGTACGGACTGGACGGAACCCCGCGCATCACGCACATCTGGCCCTTCCCCAGCCTCGACGGCCGCCTCGCCATCCGCCGCGAGTCCTACGAGCGGGGAATCTGGCCGCCGAAGAACGGTCCGGAGAACATCGCCCGGGCGACTTCGAGCATCGCCATCCCGACAGCTTTCTCACCGCTGCACTGAGAGCGGACGTTGAGGCGCTGGTCGACTCGCTGGCGGATGCCGGTCGGCAGGTGATCAGCGCGAGCCCGGCCCGGTTGCAGGAGTTGTACGAAGAGATCGGCCTGGAGCTGGTCTATAACGCAAAAGAGCGGATGGTCGCTGTGACCATCCGCCCACCCCGTAGGGTTAATGCGCGTGTCCGAGGGGCGAGTTGATCTATAACCCCAACCCGCAATTTGCCACGGACCTGCAGCTTGACTGACTGGCCAGACGGCAACGAGCGCCAGCACAACAGGCGGCACGCCGGATAGTCCAGCGGGTCCTCGACGATGCGGGACTGCGCTGCGGTCGATTGAGGTTCACCCCGGGTAGCGGACACCGAGTTGGCAGGACCAGTCGTCCTGCTGAAAGGATGTCCTCGTGTCTCCTCGCTAGCGTCGGTCGTACACGGCCGGGCGCACGGTCGAGGCTACTCATCGCGTGATCGATTCCGGCCGGACGATCGCTGAGGTCGCCCGCGAGCCGGGTCTCGACGCGGGCATGTCGAGTGGCTGGGCCAAAGACGAACGTCGACGGGTCACCGCCGCCGAAATCCACGAAGGCAAAACGCTGGAGGCGGCAGAGCGCGCCGAACTGCCGCGCTTGCACCGGCAGGTGGCCGAGCTGGAGAAGGACAACGCCTTCCTGGTAAAAGCCCCGGCGTACTTCGCCGCGATGCAGAAGAACCGGCCCGGTTCGCTCTGATGGCCAAGTACGCCGGCACCGACGAGTTGGCCGGCACGACCCTGCCGCCTGAGCGCACGCGGTTTTCGTTGCGGCGTATGGCACGGTTGCCGGGCGTGTCGACGTCCGGGCATTACGCGCATGTGAAACGTGTGGCGGCAACGGTGTTGGCTCCGCGGCAGCGACGCCGGGCCGATCTCGAGGTGTAGATCGCCCAGGCGCACAAGGACTCGAGCGGGATCTACAGCGAAGACCGTCGCCAAGATCATGACCTCGATCGGGATCGAGGGCATCAGCCCGCGCACGTTCACGGTGAAGACGACAGACGTCGATCCGGCCACGTCGTTCCAGCCGGATCCGGTCGACCGGCATTTCGACAGGGACCTGCTCGACGCGGTCTGGCTGACCGGCATCACGTACCTGACGTGCGGTCAGGGTGACCTGTTCCTGTGCGCGATCCTGGACAGTCACTCCCGGAAAGTGTTGGGCCACAGCATATCCGGCCACATCAGTGCCGAGATGGTCACCGACGCGGCCGATGCCGCCGTGGCCGCTCGCGGCGGCAGATGCCGTGGCACGCTCCTGCATTCCGACCGTGGCGGCGAGGACACCGCACACCTGACAGCGAAGGCGTGCCTCCGGCACGGGCTGCGCCGGTCGACGGGCGCGACCGGAATCTGCTGGGACAACAGCCCGGCGGAGTCGTTCTGGTCGACGTTCAAACACGAGCACTGCTACCGGCACGCCCACGCCACGAAGACAGAACTCGTTGCCACGGTTGACAAATGGGCCCGTTTCTACAACAGTGCGCGACGGCACTCCGCTACCGGGATGCTCAGCCCCGACAACGACGAGCAGTCACTCCAAACCGCTGCCTGAACCCCTCGTAAGCCCCTGCCCGCCATTCGGGGTGAACCTCACGGAACAGATACGAACGTGTGGTCTGAGGATGCTTGACAATGGGCCGCGCCGAGGTGTTCCACCGCGCCCCGACGAACAAGGTGGACATCGTGATCACCGGCCAGCGGATCGCATGTCGTCACGGCTCGGCGATGTCTAGAGTGACTCTGGACAGCGGGCAGCCCACGCACGTCAGGACGTAGCCGTCGGCTTTCTGTTGCGGCGTCAGGCAGTTCGGCCCGTTCATCGCGACCTGCCCGCAGCGGAGCTTCACCATGCAGTCCCCGCAATTGCCGACCGTGCACGAATACGGCATCGGCAGCGCCGCCGCGAGTCCGGCGTCGAGAAGCGTCTGGCCAGGCTCTACCACCACGGCGCCGACCTCGTGCGCTCCGTCCTCGACGATCATCTCCTGCGGCTCGGTGGCCGTGGCGGTCGTGTCCGCCCCGCTGGCGTAGCGCTCGCGGTGCACATGTTCGTCCGGTACATCGAGCTCGGTCAGGACGCCCTGGACCGTGTCCATCAGCGCCTCGGGCCCGCACATGTAGTACCGGGCGTCTTCTGACGGCCGCAGCTCGGTGAGCCAGCCGTGTACCCCTGCGGCGTTGAGCCGTCCGTGCTCCTGCGTCAGGACGTGCGTGACCGACAGCCGCTCGGGGTTCTCTTTTTCCAGCCGGAGGAGCTCGTCGGCGAAGATGACCTCCGCCTCTCTGCGGTTGCTGCAGAGCAGCGCGATCCGGCCGGCCGCCGGTGCCGCGAGCAGGGTGCGGATCATGCTCATCATCGGTGTGACACCGCTGCCCGCGGCGACCAGGACGACCTCGTGCGCCGCCGCCGGGTCGGCGTGGAACGCCCCGGACGGACCGCGCACCGACAGCCGGTCCCCGGTGCGCAGGTTGCGGTGGACGTGGGTCGAGAACCGGCCGCCGTCGACGTGCTTGACCGTGACCTCCAGCCGCGTTGTCCCGGGTGCCGACGACGCGGAGTAGGCGCGTCGCACTGGTCGGCCGTCGATGTCGGTGACCAGCGTGAAGAACTGCCCGGGTCGGAAGTCGAAGGAACCTGGGCGTTCGGCGTCTTCCAGCACGAGCGTCACCGCGCTGGGCGTCTCCCGGCGTACCTCGGCGATCCGCACCTCCCGCAACGGGTTCTCCGCCGCGGGCTCGACGGCGGGACGCTTGAGCCGCCCACCGCGCCGTGAGCCGACCTCGACGTTCTCGTAGCCCTCCTTGTGCAGCCCGGACCGGTAGGCGCGGTTCATCGCCAGCCGCAACGCCCGGCTGATCCCGGGGATCCCCGCGACTACCTTGAGCACGCGAGCGAGCAGGCCTCTCTCGGCGTCGGCCATGTTCGCGGCGAGGTGGTCCGCGGCAAGCGCCATCAGATCCGGTGCCCTGCCGCGATCGAGATGCGCGGCCGCGCTCCACACTCGCGAGCGCGTCACTGCGTCGCTGGCGGTCACCTCGGCGTGTTCGACATCGATGAGCAGCGCCGCGTGCGGGGGATTCCCGCGCAATGCCATCGTCTGCAGCAACGCGGGATCGTCGGTGATCGAGCCCCGGCCGCGGACGTGCAGCACGCCGGTGCGGCCTGGGACGAGGGCGGCGAACGAGAGCCGGTCGTCCTGGAGAAGGTTGTGGAGGCTGTCCGCGCGCTTGTTGCCCTTGCGGTCCGGGATGACGAGCGTCCGGGCGTCGAGGATCCGCGCGACAGTGTCCCGGTCGCCGCGCGGACTGGTGTCACTGCCGCCTGAATTATCCCACGTGGACAGAGTGAGAAACGGCGCGGCGGCGAGGAAATCCGCGACGCCGGGCCCGCGCAGCGGTCCGTTGCCCTCGACGGCGAGCGCCGGTGAAGCGGGAGCGGGTGGCTGCCACAGGCGCGAGCGGACGACGGCCTGTGCGCAGTGCACGTACGCCTCCCCGACGTCGACGAACGTCTCGGTGCCCTTCCGCTTGGCGACGGAACCGTTGACGCGCAACGTTTCCCCGACACCCGGCACGAGGAAGACGAATGACACCGGGCCGTGCGCCTCGCCGTCGGGCAGGGGGAAGGAGATCCGTGTCGGCGAGTGGACGCGCACGAATCCCGGTATGCCGCCGATGAACGTCGTGCGGCTGACACCGTCAGCGTTGCGGTACCCGAAGCCCGCCAGCGGGCAGTGCGCAAGGACGGAACGGCAGCCCTCGTCAAGGGCGCTGATCTGCTTTCTCATGATGATCGACGGCGGCCGCCCCACGGTGGCCTCGACCTCGTCGGCCGTCGTCATGCGGTGGAGTGTGCTCAACTGCATCGGAATCCTCCTCAGCCCGGCGCGGACCAGCCGTGCCGCCAGTAACCCGCGAACGAGATGTCCGCTTTCGGCACGCCGCGGTCGTTGACCAGGTGCCGCCGCACCGACGTGGCCAGCCGGGACTCGCCCGCGACCCACGCGCAGACGCCTCCGGGCGGCATCGCCGCGCGGCGAACCGCTTCCAGGACAACGGTTCCCGGTCGCTGGTCCGGGACGTCGTCGCGGCTGAACCAGTGGACGCGGACCCCGGGCGGCGCCACGACGTCACGCATGTCGGCCGCGGTCGGCACTTCCAGGTAGACCTCCGCGGTCAGCGACGGCGGCGCCTGATCGAGGATCGCCAGGACGGCCGGCAGCGCGGTCTCGTCGCCGACGAGCAGTTGCGACTGCGCATGCTCCGGCGGCCGGTACGTGGTGCCCATGTCGAAGATTCCTGCCTGGTCTCCGGGTCGCACCCGGCGCACCCAGGACGACATCAGGGAGTCGCCGTGCACGACGAACTCGATGTCGATCTCACCCTCGTCGGGCCGGGCACGGCGGATCGTCAGGTTCCTGACCCGCGGGCGGACCGACTTCGGCATCAGCAGCACCTGGGCCATCCACGCCCCGCTCGACGCGGTCGGCATACGCAGCGCGGTCTGGCCCTCGCGCGGGAAGAACAGCCGGACTGCCTGGTCGCCGCCAGCCACGATCAGGTCCTGCAGCGCCGGGCCGCCGAGGGTGACACTCGCGAAGCCCGGCGTCAGCGACTCGCGGCGACGCACCTCCAGCGTGATCATCGTGCGCGCCTGCGGCAGGCGCACCTTCGGGATCACCAGACACCGCCTGGATCCTTGTCTTCGCAGCTCATAGCACTATTATGAGCAATAGCTCAGGTATTAGCTACTCGCTTTCGCTGCCATTGAGGAGGATCAGGATGCCATCGGCAGACCGCCGCTTAAAGCCACGTCGGAAGCCCCGCCAGGTGCGCGCCGAGCTCACGCGCGAGCGCATCCTCACCGCGGCTGCTCACGTTTTCGCCGAGTACGGCTACGCCGCCGGCACCACCAACCGCATCGCCGAGCGCGCCCGCATCTCCATCGGCTCGCTGTACCAGTACTTCCCGAACAAGGACGCCATCCTCGCCGAGCTCCTGATCCAGCACATCGACCGCGGCACCTGGACCGGCGCCAACGAGCTCGACCTCTCACCCGGGACGCTGGAGGCGACGGTCCGGGCGTTCGTCCGCGACGCGATCGACAACCACAGCGACGACCCCCAACTGCTCCGGCTGATGATCGAGGAAGCGCCGGTCTCCCAGGAGCTGCTCGACACGGTCGACCGGCACGGGAAGCTGCGCACGGCCCAGGTCCGCGACGTCATCCTCCGGCACCCCGACATCCGCGTGGGCGACCCCGACGTCGCCGCCGAGATCATCCTGTTGACTGTGGAGATCAACACGCACAAGTTCATGGCCGCTCCGCAGACCATCCCCATCGAGACGTTCGAGAACGAGCTGGTCGCCATGGTGACCCGCTACCTGCGCGGAGATCAGTAGACGCGATGCACTGAGGTTCCCCCGGGAGCCGGTCGCCGGTTTTTATGCTGCGCGGGTGTTGCGCGGACTGTAGTGGATGCGGGTTTCGTGTGGTGTGCGGGAGCCGAGGGTGGAGTGCAGCCGGTCGTGGTTGCAGTAGGCGAGGTAAGCGAAAACGGCGTGCCTGACTCGGTCGCGGGTGGGTCAGGAGCGGGTGCCGATTTCGATTTCGAGGGTGGCGAAGAAGGATTCGGCGGCGGCGTTGTCGTAGCAGGGCCCGGTCCTGCCCATCGAGGGCCGGATCCCGAAGGCCACCCGACCCCGACCGCGCTGCGCTCGGTGAGCGAAGACCCCGACCTGACTTTCCAGCCGCCGCCCGAGCTTCGGGACGCGTCGTGATCAGGTCACCCGCGCGGTCCTTCCGCCAACGCGGGCACGGCGTGCGGGCGGGGCTTGCGGGGACCGTACGGGAACAGGATGACCATCCGCCGCCCCCAGCCGCCGATCCACGCGCGGCGGTTCTGCTCGCCCAGCAGGTACGCGACACTGTGGCTTGATATCGTCGGCCGGAGCACCAGCTCGCTGCCGTCGCGGTACCGGACCAGGGCTTTCGCGCTGCGCCCGCGGCCTGGGAAGCCGGGCACGACGGTCACCGCCGCGACCTGCCAGCCGGTGCGGGCGACCGCTCGGGCGCGGCGGTGCCAGCCCATCGCCACCGTCGCCGCGAACGGCAGTCCCGCCACCCCAGCCACCAGCGGGATCACGCTGATGCCGACGAGAATCCGGTTTTCGTTCGACTCCTCGTGGTGCGCACGTGCCGCGGGTCGTCCGGGTCGTAGACGACGGTCACCGCGTCGCCGATGTGGTACGAGCGAGCGGAGTCACGGGCGATCTCCTCGGTCCAGGACTGGCCCGGTGAGCAGTAGCGCACCCAGAACGACGATGGGTCCCGGTTCGGCTCGTGGACGGACAGCACCACGCCGTCGACGCGGATGCCGGTCGGGACAGACCCGTTGCTCTCCCCGGAACTGCGGGCGAGCGACCGCCGAGTACGTAGCCATGCTTTTCCTGGTTCACGCGAAGGACTTCCGCCGCACGCTGGCATCTCAGGCGGCGAGGGAATGGGATTACCGCGTGACGTCGTGCGCAGCTGGAACCGCTGCGCGGCCGTCGTCGGCACCGGGAGCATCGGCCGGGCGATCGCGACGCTTCTTCGCGCGGTCGGCTACGAGATCACGCTCGTCGGAAGAACAGCCGCCGTGGACCCGATTTTCGGGACGGTGCGCGCGTCCGCCGATCTTGCGACTTCGAGTTCCTCGTGCCGGTAGGGCCAGCAGGACAGCAGTTCCGAGCGGACAACAGCCAACCCAGTCGCATCAACCTGGGCGATCGCGATCTCGATGTGGTGCTCCTCCTCCCACTGCGGCGCGATCTCCCAGCGGTAGATCACGACGGCATCGCGACCGTTCCGGCGGACGAGTCGGTCACTGATGTCCAGCCGGGAACCTCTGGCCCGCACGCGTTCCCACGTGCGGGACGTGAGCACCAAGCGCCCGCCAGGGCGCAATAGCCGTGACATCGACTCCAGAGCAGCGCCCCTGCCTCGCGCGCCCTCGGCACGGTGCAGCGAGTTGCCCACGCAGAACACCATGTCGAACGTGCCGTCCTCGAAATGATGGGGCAACTCTTCCCAGCTCGCCCGCACGACCCGGACGGACGCACCGAACTCCTCAGCCAACTCCGCACCTGGACACGGCCGCGAGGCGGCGGCCGAGCACGGCCATGCTGACACCCCCCAGCGCGGCCCGGGCTGTGCAGCCTCGGCCGAAACGACCCGACCGAGAGCATGCCTAACCAAGGCGAACCAGGAATTCGCGTCGTTCGCCGCAGGCTCCCGTTCGAGCATCGGAACGCGTTCGAACTCGGCGAACGGGTACCTGACACGGCAGACTGCATGGATGACAACGATCCGACCCGCACACCCCGGCGATGCCGCGCTGCTGTCGGAGTTGGCTCGCGCCGCCTATATGCACTACGTCGAACGCATGGGCACCGAACCGGCACCGATGCGCCAGGACTACGCCGCCCTCGTCAACGCCGGCCAGGTCTGGGTCGCCGAACACGACGGCGCTGTCGTCGGCTTGCTCGTGCTCGTGCTGGAGCCGGACCACCTGTTGCTCGACAACGTCGCTGTCTCACCGACTGCGCAGGGCACAGGCATCGGGGCGCAACTGTTGAACTTCGCCGAGGCCCGCGCACGCGAGCACGGTCGTGCCGAGGTTCGGCTCTACACCAACGAAGCCATGACGGAAAACATCGCCTACTACCGCCGCCATGGGTTCGTCGAAACGCACCGTGCCACCGACCACGGCTACCGCCGGGTGTACTTCGCCAAACACCTATGACCAGTCTCTGTCCCGGTTGCCGATCCTCACCCAACCGCCAGAACAGAACAGCTGTTTACTGCTCGCGTGAGCCAAGACGCCCCTTCGCTTCCTCCCGACGGAGCAGCGCCCGGCGGCGGGGTCAGCGCGGGACCGTCCGTTCCCGCCTCGGCGGAGGCGGGGCGCAGCACCCCGAGGATCCGGCGGATGTCGGCCATCGCGGCCTGGCTGGTCTGCTCGATGGTGCTCAGCGCGGCCTTCGCGTGCTCGGGATGCTCGTCGGCGAGACGACCCGCCACGATCGCCTTGACCGCGATCAGGCTCATGCTGTGGCCGAGGATGTCGTGCAGCTCGCGGGCGATCCGGAGCCGCTCGTCAGCTTCCGCCTCCACCGCCGAGCGACACACGAGTTCCGCTCTGTCCGCGCGTCGCGCGTGGACTAACCGGCCGGCCGCCCACGCCGCGACGAGCTGCACAGCCACGGTCCCGAGTTCGAACTGCCACCACAGCGGCGCCTCGCCGCGCGGCACGGCCGCACCCACCGGCACGCGTCCCGGCTCATCGACCAGTTGCAGGAGCGCACCGGCCGCGACTGGGCCTCGGCCGTCGCGCTCGCGCGGGTACGGAGCCGGCCGTGCGGGCGACAACTCCGCCCAACGGCGCGGACGACATCCGCGCAAGCGGGCGCGATCGGCTGAGCGGCACCTTGTGCGCGAGGCATCCGATCCACGGTCCGTCCAACCACGTGCGGGACGGCCTGATCGCCGTCCAGCACTCGCACTTCGCGCGGAGCATCTCGAAGAGCCTTCTCGCCAGCTCCGGCGGCGCCGCGGCCAAGAGCCCGGGCTACGCCCGGCGGCCCCGTGCAACTCTTCGGTTCCGACCGCACCACCCCGTTCGGCGGCAGGCGCGGTTCGGGGATCGACGGGGGAACGGGCGCAGTACGTCAGCCACGAGTCGGTCCACCGCCGGACCGAGGGAGACCGGCTCCGCTTGTCACGCGGTGAAGCCGCCGTCCACCGGGAGCACCACGCCGCTGAGGTGACTCGCCCGGTCGCTCAGCAGGAACGCCGCCGCCGAGGCGACCTCGGCGCCCGTTCCGGCCTTGCGGAGCGGGGTGGCCGCGATTCTCGCCGCCACCCCGGCGGGCAACGTGCGGCGGAGTTCGTCCAGCATCGGGGTTTCCGTCGGGCCGGGAGCGATCACGTTGACGCGGATGCCGAGCGGACCGAAATCGTGCGCGGCGGTGCGGGTCAATCCGATCACCGCGTGTTTCGTCGCCTGGTAGGCGCCCATGCCCGAACTGCCGCGCACCCCGCCGATGCTGCTCACGTTGACGATCGAACCCGCCGCTCGCTGTTGCATCGCCCGGACCTCCTCGCGCAGGCACAGCCATGTTCCCTTGACATTCACCGCCATGATGCGGTCGAAGTCCTCTTCGGACACTTCGTCCAGCCTGCCCGCCTGGCCCGCCGCGGCGTTGTTGAAAGCACCGTCCAGCCTGCCGAACCGCGAGACCGTCGCGGCGACGAATTCGGCCACGCTGTCCGCGGACGAGACGTCGCCGGTCGTCCAGCCGACGTCGTGGCCCTCGGCAGCGAGGTCTTTCGCCAGTGCCGCAAGGGGTTCCGCCGTGCGCGCCACCAGCATCACCGAGGCGCCGTCTGCGGCGAAGACACGCGCGGCGTCCGCGCCGATGCCCGAACTGGCCCCGACGACCAGCACCGCTTTCCCCGTCAGCAGGCTCATGCCGCCGCTCCTCGAAGCCCCAGCAGCGCACGGGCGTCGGCCGGGCTCGCGATCGGCTTGCCGAGATCCTCCACCACCGCCCGGATCTTGCGGACCTGCTCGGCGTTGCTCCGCGCCAGTGTCCCCTTGCCGATCCACAGGCTGTCCTCCAGCCCGACCCGCACGTGGCCGCCGAGCCACGCGCTGTGCGTGCCGAACGCCATCTGGTCCCGTCCGGCCGCGAAGGCCGAGAAACAGTAGTCGTCGCCGAAGAGCTTGTCGGCGATGCGCACCATGTGCTCCAGGTTCGCGTGGTCCGCGCCGATGCCTCCGAGCACTCCGAACACGCCTTGGATCAGCAACGGCGGCTTCGCCAGCCCGAGATCGGCGAAGTACGCCAGCGAGTACAGGTGCCCGATGTCGTAACACTCGTACTCGAAGCGGGTGCCTGCCTCGCCGAGGGTGCGCAGCGTGTCCTCAATCCGGTCGAACGTGTTGACGAACGGATGCGAATACGTGTTGCGTACGTACGGTTCTTCCCACTCGTGGCGCCACTCGGCCACCTTGTCCGCGATCCCCGAGTAGACGAAGTTCATCGTCCCCATGTTCATCGACGCCAGTTCGGGCTTCAACCGGCGCGCGGCGGCGAGCCGCTCGTCCATCGTCATCGACGACGCGCCGCCGGTGGTGATGTTGACGACGGCGTCGGTCTGCTCGGCGATGCGCCCGACGATCTTCTCGAACACCTCCGGGTCCGCGGTGGGCCGCCCGTCGGGTTCGCGCGCGTGCAGGTGCACGATGGCGGACCCCGCACCGACGGCTTCGACCGCCGCGTCGGCCACTTCGTCGGCGGACAAGGGCAGATACGGGCTCTGGGACGGGACGTTCACCGAGCCGGTGATCGCCGTGGTGATGATGACTTTCTCGGCCGTGTGCATCAATTCTCCTCTGCGAGCGCGCGGTAAGCGGCGAGTTTCGCGTCGTCGAGCGGGCCGACGAGGGTGAGCGCGACCTGGGTGGCGCCCGCGTCGTACTGGGCCCGCGCGGATTCCCGGATCTGCTCCGGGGTTCCGCAGGCGACCAGCGCGTCGATCAGCCGGTCGGATCCGGGCGGGGCGAGATCGGCTCCGGTGAAGCCCAGCCTGGTCAGTTTCGCGATCTGGTGCGGCAGTTTCAGGTAGTACGCGAGCCGTTCCCGGGCCACGTCTCGCGCCGCGGCCCGGTCGCGCCCCGCGACCGCCCACTGGACGACGGAGAGGAACAGGTCCGGGCCGACCGTTTCCCGAGCCCACCGGGTGTGCTCCGGCGGGACGAGGAAGGTGATCAGCCCGTCCGCCCGGTTCGCCGCCAGTTTCGTGATCCCTTCCGAATAGGCGCCGAGGACCCGCGGCACGCCGGCCGCGACCTGGTCGATCCCGTCGAGGTAGCCGCGCAGGAACGGCAACGGCCCGATGCCGCGCTCGCGGACCGCGCCGCTGACGCCGAGACCGAGCACGTAGCGCCCGGGATACCCGGCAGCGAGGTCGCGCGCCGCGGAACCCGCCGATTTCGGCACGCGCTCCAGCGCCCGCGCCACCCCGTTCCCGACGATCAGCCGCTCCGTCCGCGCCAGCACCAGTGCCGCGGTGGTGAACGCCTCGCGCCCGGCGACCTCGGGGAGCCAGACCATGCGGTGGCCGTATTCCTCGAGAGCGCGTACGAACCGCACGAGCCCGTCGTGGTCCAGGCTGTCCGGTTCGGAGATCGACAGGGCGGTGCGCGGCAGGACGAGGCTCACCCGCACGCCTCCCGGAATCCGGCGACGAGCCCGCGCGCGGCTTCGGCCAGCATCGTCGTGTCGTTGCTCAGCAGGACGAAGTCGCAGCCGTCCCGCACGGCCGCCGCGGCCCGTTCCGGGACCCCGCCGTACGCCAGGCCGCACCGCTTCCCCGCGGCGTGCGCGGCCTCGATCGCCGACGCGACCAGTTCCAGCACCTCCGGCGCGGCCGGCGTGGAGCCCATCGACATCGAGAGATCCGCCGCGCCGACGAACACCGCGTCCACTGTGTCCAGTGCGAGCATCTCGGGCGCCGCCTTGATCGCCTCCGCGCTTTCCAGTTGCGGGATGCAGAGCACGTCTTCGTTTCCGGACGCGAGGTACTCCGCGGTCGGGCGCAGTCCCCACGCCCCGGCCCGGCTGGTGCCGCCGGCGCCGCGGACGCCGTTCGGCGGGAACCGGCACGCGCGGCCGACCGCGGCCGCTTCTTCGACGGTGTCGACGTGCGGCACGAGAATGCCCGCCGCGCCCGCGTCGAGGATCTTCTGGATCGTCGACGGCGTCTTGTCCGGCACCCGCACCAGCGGCGTCATCCGCAGCGCGGCGGCGGCGTTGATCAACCGGTACGCGGTCTGCAGGTCGAGCGGTGCGTGCTCCAGGTCGACGACCACGAAATCGAACCCGGCGAACGCCATGATCTCGACCGGCTCGCCGGACGCGATCTTCAGCCACGTGCCCACCGGGGTCGCCGGGCGGTCGAACAGGCCGCCTCCGGTGCGTCGCGCGGCGCTCACGGCATCGGGTAGTCGTCGGCGTTCAGGACCCAGCCCGGTTTCTCCGAGAAGTCCTGCCGCGGCGGGCTGAAAATGTCGATCAGCTGGTTCGCGCCCGGGTCGGCGGCCTCGGACGTGTGCACGGTCGGCGGCGGGATGATCGTCACCGACGGACTGCCGATCCGCACGTGCTCGTCCTCCCGCCAGACGGTGCGGTCGGGCAGCCACGGCGTGCGGATGTGATGCACGTACTCCCCTTGCACGGCAAGGGAAAGCTGTTCGAAGTCGTCGTGGTGATGGGGCGAGAGCCGGCGCGGGTCGCGCGGGCCGTCCTGCCGCGGCAGGAAGTTCACCATGAACGAGCGGGTGCGGAAGATCCGGCCGAACCGTTTCGGGTCGTCCGGCGCCTCCGACAGCGGATACACCCGCACGCGCGGCCCGCCCGCCGGTTCCGGCCACCGCCGCAGGAGCGCGACGCGCTCGTGGTCCTCCGCGTACACACCGGCATTGGCCGCCCGGTCGCGCCACGCGGGCTCGGTCGCTTCGACCAGGCGGACCAGCGGGCCGTCGCCGTGCACGCCGATCCGGGACGCGCCGGGCGGCACGACGACCAGCCCCGGAGTGTCCACTGTGGTCGCCCCGGCGTCGGTGAAGACGGTGAACGCGGGGGAAGCCTCGGTCACGACGACGGCCAGTTCCCCTTCGAGCACGCCGTTGTCGAGGTCGTCGCCCTCGTGGGCGTCGGTGTGGATGAGCACGACGTTCTGCGCCCGCACGACCGGCGTCGCGGTCAGGTCGAGATATTGGGCGGCGGCGATGCCGGCACCGGTGTCCGGCCGGTCCGCGGCAGCGAGGGCCGAGCGTGGATCGTCCTTGTCGTACACGGAATCTTCCTTCCAGCTGGCGAGGATTCGGGATCGCCGATCAAGCGTCGAGGTTCAGCAGGTACGCCGGGTTGTCGCGCACCACCCGGCGCAGGTCCTTCTCCGGCAGGCCGAGGTCGAGCAGCGCCTCGCTCACCCGCAGCCACGCGTCGACCGGCTTCGGGTTCGACTTCTGCCCGAAGTCCGAGGCCAGCACCACGTGCTCGGGGCCGAGCGTCTCGATCCAGGTCAGCAGCTGCTTCGGATCCCATTTCTGGGTGCCTTCGGGGTCGTACATGCCGACCTCGTGCTCGATGAACGCGCCGAGCCCGATCAGCTCCCGGCAGAGGTCGAGGTCGGCCCCGATGACGAAGTCGGGGTGGCTCACGACCATGCGCTCGAGACCGCGTTCCCGCGCTTCCTGGAACAGCGTGCGGATGTACTCCGGGTACATGTGGCCGCCGTTGAGCACCGCCTGCTGGTCCTTGATCTCGTCGAGGATCTCCAGTGCCGCCGGCTTGAGCCTGCCGTCGGCGTCGACGATGTCGATCCGCTCCAGGGTGAGCGGCACCGTGGTGGTCGGGAAGGCGCCGTCCTCGGGGTGGCAGTCGATGTGGCGGCCGGACGAAATGGTCGGGAACCAGACGACCTTGCCGCCCATGCGCAGGCACATCCGCACGGCGTGCACGTTGAGCCCGCCGACCGTGCTGTTGAGCGCGATCCCGCCGAAGACCTGGGCCTGGACGCCTTCGAGCCTGCCCTTCATCGCCAGGACGTCCATCTGCGTGTTGTGGTGGTGGGACTTGGCGACCATCGCGCGCATCCCGATCCGGGCGCCGTCCGCGGCGGCCTCGACGTGGTCGAACCGCCGGGGGAACGGGCTGGGGCCGGAGTGGACGTGCAGGTCGACCAGTCCGTCGAGGACGGCGGCAAGAGCGGGGCGCGGGCTCATGGGTCACCTTTCGTTCGCATTATGAAGTCAAAGTTCACTATAAGACCGGATGTCAAGCCCGCGACCGTGCTTGTGCTCCGCATCCCCTCGAATTAGAGTGCTTCCGGGTTCACTTCGTGAACTTCAAGTTCGAATTGATCGAGCCGCCCGGAGGACACCGATGTCCACACCGCCCAGCTCCGCGGAAGCCGCCGTCCCGGCCGGCACGCCGCACAGTCCCGACCCCGCCAAGATGCGCGCCGCCGTCCGCGGCGGGACACTCGCCTACTTCGTCGACCAGTTCGACATCTACCTGCCGATCGTCGTGCTGGCTCCGGCGACGGCGTACTTCCAGGCAGCGAATCTGAGCGCGAGCACGACGGCCCTGCTGGCGTCGCTGGTGTTCGCCTCGACGCTGATCGGCCGCCCGCTCGGAGCGGTGGTCTTCGGCCACTTCGCGGACACTGTCGGGCGCAAACGGACCACGCTGGTCGCAGTCGGCGGATTCGGCGTCACCACGCTGCTGACCGCCTGCCTGCCGGGGCACGAGCAGATCGGGATGTGGTCGGTCGGCCTGCTCATCGCACTGCGGTTCGTCGACGGGATCTTCCTCGGCGGCGAGTACACCACCGCGGTGCCGCTCGCGATGGAATGGAGCCCGAAGCGCAAACGCGGCCTCTACGCCTCGGTGATCACCTCGACCTCGCCCGCGGCCTACGCGGTGATCGCCGCGCTCACCCTGCTGATGCTGGAACTGCTGCCGGCGGAGGGACTGCACAGTGCTTACGTGCAGTGGGGCTGGCGGGTGCCGTTCGCGGTGGGCGGGCTGCTGGCGGTCGTGCTGTTCCGCTACTACCTCAAGCAGGTGCACGAACCGCCGGTCCGGCTGACCGGGGAGAAGCACAAACTGCCGCTCGTGCGGCTGCTGGTGAAGTACCCGCGCGCGCTGGGCCAGGTGTTCGTGCTGATGACCGGCACCTGGCTGGCGACGAACATTGAAGCCGCCGTGACGCCGGCGCAGCTGAAAGCGCACCTCGAGCTCTCCAGCAAGGAGGTCACGCTCACCATGCTCGTGATCAACGCGTCCGCCGCGCTCTCCTACCCGGTGTTCGGCCTGCTGTCGCAACGCATCGGACGGCGGCCGTTCTACATCGGCTACGGCCTGGCGGTGGTCGTGCTCGGTTCCGGGGCCTACACCCTGCTGATGGCGTCGCACGGCGGTTTCGGCGCCGCGCTCGGCTTCGGCGTGGTGATCGGGGTGTTCACCGTCGGCACCTTCGGGCCGATCGCTGCCTACCTGACCGAGCGGTTCCCCGCGAGCATCCGGTCGACCGGGTACGGCGTCGGCTACAGCCTCGCCCTCATCGCGCCCGCGTTCTACCAGTTCTACCTCCAGCAGTTCGACGGCGTGCTGCCCGCGCACCTGGCCCCGGCGGTGCTGCTGGTCGTGGCGGGCGCGCTGATCAGCCTCGGCGGGTTCCTCGGCCCGGAAACCAAGGACGTCGACATGGCCGACGACCGCACGATCCCGGCGCTGTCCTGAATGGACGTCGGAGGACTCGCCGCGGCGAACCCCGTGTGGGTCGGCTCGTCCGAGCTCACCATGACCCTCGACGGGCTGACCGCCTGCATCGACGCGGGCGCCGGCGCGGTCGTGGCGAAGTCGGTGAACGAAAGCGCCGCCGCGCGGCGACAGCTGGACATCGCGGACTACGCGTTCGTCTCGCCGGACGGAGACCTCCGTTCGGGCCTGCCCGAGCCGAGGGACGGGCTGCTGAACCGTTCCGGGCTCGCGCAGGTCGAGCTGGCCGATTGGCTCGAAACCCTGGCCGCCGCCGTCGCCCATGGCGCCCCGCGCGGATGTCCGGTGCTCGGCAGCATCACTCTCGGCGATCCGGCCGAGGCCGCCCGGATCGGAAAGGCGATGACGGCTGTCGTGCCCGCCGTAGAACTCAACATCGGCGCTCCGCACGGACGCGAAGCGCGGGCAGTGCGTCAACTGACCGATGCGGACTCGGTGCGCGACGCGGTGCGGACGGTCCGCGCCGCTGTCGGCGTGCCGCTGTTCGTGAAGCTGCCCGCACAGGCTTCAGACGTCGTCGCCCTGGCCCGCGCGGCGCGCTCCGCCGGGGCGGACGCAGTCGGCCTGGTCGGCCGGTACCCCGGCTTTCTGCCCACGGTGGACGGCAGCCCGGCACTCGGCTCGTGGGGCGCGTGGGGGTCGCCCGGCTGCCTCCCGATGAGCTTGTACTGGGTCAGCAAGGCCTTTCAGGCCTTGGCCGTGCCGGTGATCGGCACCAACGGCGCCCGGACCGCCGCCGACGTGCTGCGGTTCCTGGCTTCGGGGGCGCAAGCGGTCGAGGTCGTCACCGCGCTGTGGATCGGCGGGCCCGCGGTGCTGCGCGAACTGGTCGCGGGCGTCGGCGAAGGCCTCGCCGGAAAGGACTTCGGCGAGTTCGTCGGCAGCGCGGTCGCGGGGGCGCGCGAGTACGCCGATCTCGTGCCGCTGCCCTCCCCCGCCTGGCTTCCCTACACCGCGCGCTGGGAGTCGTCCGGGCGGTAGTGCCCGCCCAGCTCGTGGGTGAGTTCCCGGGCGGTGTCGACGACGACGCGCAGTTCCGGCGCGTCGTCCGACATCGACAGCGTGTTGTCGGGACCGACGATGGCCAGGGACGCGCAGATCCCGTACTCGTCGAAAACCGGTGCGGCCACAGCGACGATGCCCGGCGTGCTCATCGCCGCGCAATAGCCCGCGTCGCGAACCCGGTCGACCTCCGCGCGCAGCTCGTCGCGCGCCGTGCCCGACAGGGTGCCGATCAGGCGTTCCATCGACAGCTGGTCCGCGTGATAGGCGAGGAACACCTTGCTCTGCGCGGTGTCGAGCGGCAAGTGGCTGCCGACCCGCACGGACACGACGACGATGGTGGACACCGTTTCCTCGACCCGCGACACCACCGGCCCGGTCAGCCCCCAGAGGCTCAGCACCGCGCTGGTCTGCGTCGCCCGCGAGAGCGCTTGCATGTGCCGGGGCGCGAGATTCACCACGCGCCGGTGCCCGATCGCGAACGCCCCGAGCTGCAACAGCAATCCGCCGGGCTCGTAGCCGCCGTCCGGGCTGCGCTCCAGAAGCCCCGCCGCGACCAGCGAGGTGCAGTAGCGGTAGGCCGTGGTGCGGTTAAGCCCGAGCCGTTCGGCCACCTCGACCGCGGTGACCTCAGGCGTGGCCGGGTCGAACAGCGACAGGATCTGGCTGACCCGGCTCACGGCCTGGATGTCCGCCTGGTCGGCGCGGGTCTCGCGGGACCGCGTCGGTTTGGTCACGAAGCCTCCGCCGGTAAACGTGGTCTGGCTGTTCACTTCGTGAACAGCACTCGTCAGGCTACCGGACCCCCGGATTTCCCTCCTGCCGCAGCGACAGCCAGCGTGTCCGCCGGCTGTCCCGCCCCGACGCTCGCCAGACCCGGCGACTTGTCCGGCCTGGCTTTCCCGCACCGTCTCCCCGATGCCCGCCCAGTGCGCTGCGGCGACGCGCGCTGCCTCGGCCCCGCCGGAGCACCCTCAAACACGCCGCACTCCCCCGTATGCGCCGCGAAGGGGCCGCGCTGCTCGCGATGCGCTCCGCCGACGTGAAGCCGGGACGCTCATCGTGGCGTCCCCGCCGCCCGCAGGGGCGCGAGCCAGCGCTCCACCTCGTCCGCGGACCGGGGCAGCGCCGCCGTGAGGTTGTCGTGCCCGCCGGCCGTGACGAGCACGTCGTCCTCGATGCGCACGCCGATGCCGCGCAGGTGCTCCGGGACGTACTGGTCGTGCGGCGAGAGGTACAGCCCCGGCTCGATCGTGATGACGTGGCCGGCCCGGAACGGAGCGGTCATCCACTCGCCTGCCACCGCCGTGCTGTCGTGCACGTCGACGCCGAGCATGTGCCCGATGCCGTGCGGCATCCAGCGCAGCGCTGCCTCCGCGTCGGTCAGCCCGCCGGCGACCCCGCTGTCGAGCAACCCGAGTCTGCGGATGCCATCGCTCACGACCGCGAGGGCAACGCCGTGCAGTTCCCGCAGCGAGACGCCGGGGCGCACCGCGGCGAGCGCCGCCTGCTGTCCGCCGACCCGTTGTTCGTGGACAAGGTCGTCGATGTCGTCGGGCTCTATCATCACCCTCCGGAACGGGCGGTGGTACTGTGCGCCGACGAAAAAAGCCAGGTTCAAGCTTTGGACCGCTCCCAGCCGGTACTGCCGATGATGCCGGGCATGCCCGAGCGCCGCAGCCACGACTACGTCCGCCACGGCATCACCAGCCTGTTCGCCGCGTTCACCATCGCCGACGGCACCGTGATCGGCGAACTGCACCGCAAGCATCGAGCCGCCGAGTTCAAGAAGTTCCTGACCACGATCGACAAAACCGTCCCCGCCGACCTCGACATCCACCTGATCTGCGACAACTACGGCACCCACAAGACCCCGGCGATCAAGGCATGGCTGGCCAAGCACCCCCGGTTCCACATGCACTTCACCCCCACCGGATCGAGCTGGATCAACCAGGTCGAGCGCCGGTTCGGGTTCCTCACCGATCAGCTGATCCGGCGCGGCGTCCACAAGAGCGTTGCGGCACAGGAGAAAGACATCCGCGAGTGGATCAAGGACTGGAACCAGAACCCCCAGCCGTTCGTATGGACCAAGACCGCCGAAGAAATCATCGACTCACTCGCACGATACTGCCAACGAATTTCAGGCGCAGGACACTAGTCCAGCTTTTGAAGTGGCGTGCGACCCGGCCGAGGCCGGGCTCGCGGCAGGCATCTCGCCGTCCACAATGGCCTGCTGACTGACCGAGGGCCGCGCCCAAACCCTGCCCGTGCCGGCGTCGACGGCACGGTTGATCCACCGCGCCGATCGCTGAACCTCTGATCTCTGTCGTGCCGGGTCAGCCCTTGAAGGTCTGCCGGTAAGCGGTGGGGGTGGTGTTCAGCGCGCGCCGGAAGTGGAGACGCAGGTTGGCCGCCGTGCCCAGGCCGCATTCGCGTGCTACCAGATCCATCGGCTGATCGGTGGTCTCCAGCAGTTCCCGTGCCCGGCCAAGACGGGCGTCGAGCAACCACTGCAACGGGGTCGTGCCGGTCTCCTCGGCGAACCGGCGGATGAGAGTGCGCTGGGAAAGGCCCGCGTGCTGGGCGAGTTGCCGCAGGGAGATCTGCTCGCCGAGACGTTGCAGGGCCCAATCGCGGGTGTCGGACAGCGCCGCGTCCCCGGCCAGCGGGACCGGGGCCGGCACGTACTGGGCTTGCCCGCCTTCGCGGTGAGGGGCCGCGACCAGGCCGCGCGCGATCCGGTTGGCCACCACCGCGCCGAGGTCGCGGCGCACGATGTGCAGGCACAGGTCGATGCCGCAGCACACGCCGGCGGAGGTGAGGACGTCGCCCTCGTCGACGTAGAGCACATCGCGATCTACCGACACGGCAGGGAATTCGCGTTCGAACTCGTCGATGTACTGCCAGTGGGTCGTTGCGCGCAGCCCGTCGAGTACACCCGCGGCGGCCAGTGCGAACGCTCCCGTGCAGATCGACACGATGCGCTTGCCCTGTTCGTGCGCTTCGGCCAGGGCGGCAAGCACGGCTTCCGACGGCCAGCAGGGCGGTTCGGACCCCGGCACGATCACAGTGTCGGCGGAGCGCACCTGTTCCAGGCTTCCTTCCGCGACGACCGCGAACCCCCCGGCGGTGTGCGTACTCGCACCGAAAGTGCACACGGTCGTCTCGTACGGGGTCTCCGGGCGAGCGGAGAAAATCTGCGCTGGGATCGCCAGGTCGAGGGGCATGATCCCGTCCAGGGCGAGGATCGCGATCCGATGAGCCTTCATGGCAATATCCTATCGATAGGCGGCGATTTTGCCTATCGCCAGGTCAGGGCCAACTTAGGCAAGCTAACGACATGACCGCACATACCCACGAGACGCCCCCTGCGGGAGCAGAGGGCCTGACCGCGCTGCCCGGTACGCCGTTGGCTGAGGCCGTCGTGGAACTGATCCGCCCGGTGGAGACGCCGTCGGTGTTCAACCACAGCATCCGCAGTTACCTGTTCGCCCGGCTGCTTGCGGACCGCCTCGGCCTGTCCGCGGGCAGCGACTACAGTGACGACCTGCTCTTCACCGCGTGCGCGATGCACGACCTCGGGGTCGCCGCGGACAGCCCGAACCGTCAGCGTTTCGAGGTCGAGGGCGCCGATCGCGCGGCCGAATTCCTCGTCGGCCGCGGAGTGTCCGCTTCGGACGCCGATCAGGTATGGCAGGCGATCGCCCTGCACACATCGAGCGGCATCGCGAACCGCAGGGGCACCCTGTGCCTGCTCGTCCGCGAAGGTGTCGCGCTCGACTTCGGCGGCCCGATGGGAAACGAGTACGTCGAAGCGGTCAGCGACGAGCAGGCCGATGCCGTGCACGCGGTGTACCCGCGACTGAACATGGTCGGTTCGCTGGTCGACGCGATCGTCGCGCAAGCCGCGAAAGACCCGAGGAACGCGCCCCGGTATTCGATCCCCGGAGAGCTTCTCCGCGAACGCGAGGAGTTCGGCCGGACCAGGATGGAGCATTCCTTCCGCTCGTCCCGCTGGGGCAACTGAAACCCGCGATTCAGCATTACGAAAGGGAAAACCGCAATGAGCCTCCACCGCGTCGAAGTCCCCGAGAACTCGGAAGTGTTCGGGAAGACTGTCAGCGCTTTCGCGAACTTCGGCTACTCCGCCGCCGTTCGCTCGCACGGGCATCTGTTCATCGCCGGCACGATCGGCCGCCGGGCCGACGGCACCATCCCCGACGACATCGAGGAACAAACCGAGGTCGCCATCTGCCGGATCGAGGAGATCCTGCGGCTGGAAGGGCTCGACCTGTCCGCGCTCGTCGACGTCACCAGCTACCACGTCGACATTAACCAGCACCTGCCCGGCTTCTCCGCGGCCAAGGCTCGCCTGATCACACCGCCCTTCCCCACCTGGTCGCTGATCGGTGTCAGCGGACTGGCCAGCCCCGGGTTGCTCGTCGAAATCCGCGCTACGGCCGCATACCCGGACCGCTCCTGACCGACCGCCGCTCCTGGGCCGGGTCCGAGCCTGACACCAGGAGCGGCCAACAGCCTCTCTGGAACTGCTCATGAAGATCGTCCGGTGTCCGCGCCTTCGCGACCTCCTGTTGCCGGCCTCGATCATCGTCTCTTTCCTGGCCACGTCCAGCGCTCCGACGCCGCTCTACGCCGCATACGCCGATCGTTGGCATTTCTCGCCGATAACAACCACCGCCGTCTTCGGCGTGTACGCCATTACCGTCCTGGCCGCGCTGCTCGTGCTCGGCAGGGCATCCGATCACTTGGGCCGTAAACCGGTGCTGCTGGGCGCATTGGGCCTGCAGATCGCCGCCATGGTCGTGTTCGGCGAAGCCGACGGCACCGCTGCCCTCTTCGGCGGGCGGATCCTGCAAGGGATCGCGACCGGAAGCGCCTTGGGCACACTCGGCGCGATGATGCTGGACGTCGACCGCGAACGCGGCACCCGGGCCAATGCCGTCGCGCCCGGGCTGGGTTCCGGAACCGGCGCCTCGTTCTCCGGGCTGATCGTGCAGTACCTGCCGGCACCGACCCTGCTCGTCTATGCCGTGTTCATCGGGATCTTCGCCGTCCAGGCCCTCGGCGTCGCACTGCTGCCGCGAGGCGCCGGGCGCAGGCCCGGTCTGCGGACCGCCCTCGTACCCGAACTCGTGGTGCCCCGCCGCCTTCGACGCGCTTTTCTCACCGTGGCACCGGTGCTGTTCGCCGTATGGTCGCTCGGCGGCTTCTACGGCTCTCTCGCACCAGGCCTGGCGCGTCAGTTGTCCGGTTCGAACTCGGCAGCGCTCGGCGCGCTCGGACTATTCGTGCTCACCGCGGTTTCCTCGACCACCGTCGTCGTGTTCGCGCGCATGGCGGCGAAGACGGTGATGTTCCTGGGAATCGCGCTGCTCGTACTTGGCTCGCTGTGCACCCTGGCGGCAGTCGAAGCGTCGTCGATCACCGGATTCTTCGCCGGCACTTTAGTCTCCGGAATCGGTTTCGGCGCGGGATTCCAGGGCGGGATGCGCACCGTCGTGCCGCTGGCCGCCGAACCCGAACGCCCCGGCGTTCTCTCCTCCATTTACGTCCTCTGCTACCTGGGCATGGGGCTTCCCGCCATCGGCGCCGGGTTCCTTGTCGTGTACGGCGGCGGCCTGCTGAACGCCACCCGGGACTATTCCCTGTTCGTCATCACGTTCGCAGTCGCGACGCTGATCATGCTCCTGCACGGCATCGGCACCAGACGCTCCGCAGAGCCACCCCGTGAGCCGCGCTGCGCCCCCAGTGCGAAGCTCTGACCACCAACCGAGGATGACGAGCCGTGCCAAGCCTTTTCGATCCGATCAGCCTCCGCGGAACCACTGTCCGCAATCGCGTCTGGCTCGCTCCGATGTGCCAGTACTCCGCCAACGCCCAGGACGGCGTGCCGACCGCCTGGCACCTCGTGCACCTGGGTTCGCGTGCCACGGGCGGATTCGGGCTCGTGATGACCGAGGCCACCGCGGTCACTCCGGAAGGACGCATCACACTCCAGGACACCGGGATGTGGAACGACGGCCAAGCAGCCGCGTGGCGCGGCATCACCGATTTCCTTGCCTCGCAAGGAGCCGTCCCGGCCGTCCAGCTGGCACACGCGGGACGCAAAGCTGCCACCACGCAACCCTGGCACGGTGGGGCCCCGCTACGTCCGGACGAGGGCGGATGGACACCCATCGCGCCGTCTCCCTTGCCGTATCAGGAACTGGCCGCCCCGATCGCGATGACCGCCACCGACATCGACGCAACAGTGCGCGCCTTCGCTGACGCCGCTTCTCGGGCAATGGCAGCAGGTTTCAAGGTAGTCGAAATACACTCGGCACACGGATACCTGCTCCACGAGTTCCTCTCCCCGCTGTCCAACAGGCGGACGGACCTTTACGGCGGCTCGTTCCGGAACCGGGTGCGGTTTCTCCTCGCGGTCGTCGACGCGGTCAGGGCGGCGATACCGGACAGCACGCCCCTGTTCGTCAGGCTGTCCGCGACTGACTGGGTCGAGGAAGGGTGGACGCTTGAGGAAACGGTCGCACTGTCGGCCCTGCTGGTCGGGCACGGGGTGGACCTCGTCGACCTCAGTTCCGCGGGCAACGACCCGCGACAGCGGATTCCCGCGGGGCCGGGCTATCAGGTGCCGTTCGCGCGCGCCGTACGGGCTGAGACAAAAGCACCTACCGCGGCGGTCGGGCTGATCACCGAATCTCGGCAGGCCCAGGAAATCATGGACGAGGGGGCCGCCGACGCGATCTTCCTCGGCCGGGCGGCACTGCGCGAGCCGACCTGGCCGGTGCGCGCGGCCCACGAACTGGGAGTGGCGGTGCGGGACGCTCCCTACCCCGTGCAGTACCTGCGAGGCGCGTACCGGTCGTGAGCACGGCTCCCCCGGCCGACGACGGGTTCGACGCGATCGCTTTGCACATGCGGGCGGAGACGCACCGCACCCCGTGCTAGTCGCTCGCGGGAATCCTGGACGGGTGTCATCGGTGCGGGCGGTGAGCAGACGGGGCCGCACCCACACCGGCAGGCGCTCGGCAGAGAATCGTCCCGTAATGATCAACCACGATTCAGGCACCACCGATGTCGCGGGGTCCGAACGCGATATGTCCCGCGATGGCGAGCTCACGTACCAAGGCCGTCGCCGCGGTTGCGCGGTGTCGGTGTTCCTGCCGCGACCCGTCCTGCGGGTGTTGACGTTGGCGACGACCGACTCCGGGAGTCTTGATCAACGCCCCCGGCCATTCCGAGACAGTCCTCAGCCCATCCGCTTGCCGTTGTTCGCAACCGCTTAGCCAGCGGGCTTCGCGCTCAGCACGCGAACGTGGCAATTTCCTGACCACTGAAGGCAATTTCGCCGCTCGCCTGGCCTCAGCAGTGCGGGCTAATTTTCAGCAATGATCAAACCCGCTGCTGATCGTTACGCGATGGGCCGAACCGCCGCGGAGACCGAGCGCTTCAGCCGCAGGTCGACGTCCTCGCCCCGCACGGTGCGCATTTGGCGCGCCTAGCTGGGATCAAGCCCGGCATGCGGGTACTGGACATCGGTTGCGCGGGCGACACGAGCATGCTGCTCGCTGAACTCGTCGGGCCGGAAGGCTCAGTCATCGGTGTCGATCTGAACCGTGCGATGCTGGACCTGGCCCGCACCCGCACCGCCGCCGCGAGCCTGACCGGTGTGTCGTATGTCGAGTCGGACCTGACCGCTCTCCGGCTCGACGAATCGGTCGACGCGCTGTTCGGCAGGCTCATCCTGCTCCACCTCCCGGAACCGGTCGCCGCGGTGCGCGACTTGTCCCGGCTGGTTCGCCCCCGGGGCGTGGTGACTTTCCAGGAACTCAACGCCACCGCTACCCGGTCGGCGCCATCGACTCCGCTGGTAGCCAAGAGCGTGGGCTGGATCGTAGAAGCGATGCGCACCGCCGGGCTTGACCCGGACCTCGGCGAACAGGTCGGATCGGTCCTGCGCCGTGCGGGTCTGTCGGTGAACGGCGCCGCCAGCGCCGGACCGGCGGGTTACGCGGAATCGGCCATGCCCGCGCATCTAGAGGGCACGCTTCGCAGCCTCCTTCCCTTCGCGCTCGCGCACGCAGAAGTCGCCGAGGCCGAGATCGGAATCGACACGCTGGCCGAGCGGACGGCCCGAGAGTTGAAGGCCGCCGATGCGACGTTCTGGAGTGCCGAATTGGGTGCCGCCGGCGCCCGCGTTCCCTAAGCCGCGACGAGAGAAACAACGGCGTCAATGGATTCGACGACAGTTCGATCAACGGAGGATGATGTTCGCATGGAGCAGTCGGTCGAGGCGATGAGTGCCATTGCGGACCGGATGTACGAAGCGTGGAACCGTGGTGACGCCCAGGGTTTCTTCGCTGATTTCGCGAGGACGCCCTGTTCGTGGAACTCGAAGGAACCACGTACCGCTGCGCGGACATGGTCGCGGCGCAGGCGGAAGCATTTCGGACCATCCTGGGGGGCTCCAGGATGGTGCGAGGCGAGGTGCACGAAGCGCGGATCATCAGCCCGGGTGTCGGCGTACTTCACGCCCGCGTCGCTGTCCTCATGCCGGGCGAGGAGGAGCCGCCTCCGACACGCACCTCCATGCAACTGTTCGTCACGGTGTGGCGGGACGACCGCTGGGTGGTGGTCGCCCCAGAAAACGCGCGCGTGCTTTCCCTCGACGCCATGATGACTCCCGAATCCCTGGCCGGGCGCTAGCGAGAGCACTCGGTCCTGTCTTGGACCCGCCGCGCCGAGCTGGAGCCGAAGCTGTGGTCGGGATCGCGCACACCGCCGCGATCGTCGTCCTCGCCACGATCACCGGATTGCGTACGAGAGAACAACTGAGCATCCAGATCGGCTGTCAGCGGGCATCTGCTCCGCACGAAAAGGTGGCGGCGCATTCGCACGCGGTGCCGGTGGCGGATGGTGCTGGCCGATGGCCGACTGACGCCTGACTGAGCACCCAACTCCTAGCCCGTGGAGCTGGACTGGCAGCCTGGGACGAGTTCATAGACCTGATCGGGGCCGAGTTGCCGGGCGCACCGAGGGCGGTCTCGCTTGGCTGTCGCTGGGAGGGTGGGGCTGTCGTGCAGGTGCTCTCAGCCCACAGGGTCAATGGGCGACGGCGGGGTGCCACCGGCTTCGATCGCTTCGCCCGCGGACAGGCAAAGATCCTCGCGATAACGACCAACGACCACCTGGACACCGACCGGCACGCGTCCGACAAGGCCGGTGGAAACCGTCAGAGCCGGGAATCCCATGAAGGCGATGCCGGCCTGAGGCGCCTGTGCGCGCCAGACCCGCGCGAACGAGGCAGCGTCTTTGAGATCAAGTTGATCGGGAAACGGCAGTTCGCCGGACACCGGCATCACCAACACCGGATGTTCTTCGAGAAAAACTGCCATTCCCGGGTAAGCGTCGCGCGACGCCGCAGCAACGCCGAAAACTCCTGGACATCGAGCGCTGCGACTTCGTCGCGGTGGCCGCGCAGCCAGGCCAGCACACCGGGATCGCCTTCGCGCTCGGCGGCTTCCAGCATCTCCCATAGCCGTCGCCGAGCCAGAAGTTACGCTGCAGCTCAGCGGCTTCACGAAGCGGCGAAGTGTCCTCGACCGCCTCCACCGCCCAGCCCGCGTTCTGCAGAATGCGATGCGTCGCGCTGCGGCTCAAGCCCAGCTGCTCGGAGACTCGCCGAATGCTGGGACCCGGATTGCTGGCAGCCAACATGTCCAGCACGACCAACGCGCGATTGGTCGATTCAACAGCCATGGTCACCTCACGCGAGCGGAACGAGGCAGCCCAGAATATGCACCGTCGCCACCGCGCGAAGTACCTGGTCGGTCACACGGCATTAAAGCGGCTGCAACACGGGACGGGCAAGCGCGACGCACAACCTTGATCCACATCCAGCGGAATGCTGAGCGAGAATTCCCCTGAGCAGCGAGGAGTCGATTGCTTCGGCTCCTCCCCTCTGCTCAGCGGTGCACCTCGATGCGGAACCCGCTAACCCGACCGGCCTGTCCTCGTTGTCCGCGAGGGTGATTTCCCGGAGCGAAGACTGCCGACCCCGCCAGCCGGTGCCAGTTCCCCGAGAACCTGACGGGGCAGAGACCTCACGGCTCGGCGATTTCGCACACCGCTGGCCATTCGCGACCGCGTCAGCGGCTCAGCGACGAGTCACTCACCGGTCAGGTTGCCAGGACCGAAGCGGGGCCGGATGCCTGTCGACCGCAATGCGCCGGCGGTGGCTTCGTCGGCCGGTACCAGGAAGCTGGCGCGGATGCCCGAAGCGTCCTGGGTTCGCAGGGGCACGTGCTGGAACACGAGGGTCCCCAATTCCGGATGATCGAGCGTGGTGGTGGCTTCGGCGCGGGTTTGCGCGGGATACTGCTGCCACCACTCGCGGAACTCGGGACTCTCCTGGACGAGCCGGTCCACCATGGCGCTGAGCGCGGGATCGCCCGAGTGCAGCGCCGTGCTCAGCCGGAACTCCGCGATCAGCCGCCGCGCCTGCTCGTGCCAGTCCCGGAACAAGGATCGAATGAACGGATCAGTGAACATCAGGGTCAGGAGTCCTCGATCGGCGACGTCCCGGCGCGTCCAGTCGCCGAACACCAGCCGCGCGCTCTCGTTCTGCCCGAAGCCTTCCCAGCGCGGCCCGATCAACCAAGCCGGAGACGGGTCTTGCTGAGCCACCAAGCCGACGAGTCCCGCCGCCGCGGCGCCATCGTGCTCCGGTGACGCCGGCCCGCGTCCGCTGAGCAGCGTGAGCACCAGCTGCGTTTCCTCGTCGGTGCACGCCAGCGCCGCGGCGACACGGGTGAGGGCGGCGACAGAGACCGGCACCGGGCGTGCCTGCTCGAGCCAGGTGTACAGGGTGACGCTGATCTCAGCCAGCACGGCCACCTCTTCCCGGCGCAACCCGGCCGTACGGCGCCGGCCGGTGGTCGGGAAGCCCGCGGCCACCGGATCGAGCGCGGTGCGCCGGGCCCGCAGGAAGGCGGCGAGCTCCTTCCTTCGTTCGCGGTCCTCGATAACCACAAGCACTCTCCGCCGAGCCAGGTAACTGCCGTTACTAGGAAGGTCCCGCAACTGGTGACCCGCCTGTCAGGTCCCACACACTACCCGTCGGCACACGGCATCCCGGTCAATGCTGACTCGGAGAAGGACGGATACGAGCATGGTTGTTCAGGGAAGAACACATGGTTCACAGCGGCTGGTTCTGGTGCTCTGCTTCCTCGTCATCCTCGTCGAGGGTTACGACCTGATCGTCTACGGCACAGTGCTGCCGACAATCCTGAAGACGCCTTCCTGGGGGCTCACCCCGGCGACAGCGGGACTGATCGGCAGCTGCTCGCTCGTCGGTCTCCTGATCGGCTCGCTCTTGGCCGGCGCGCTGGCCGACCGGCTCGGACGGCGTCGGACGATCCTCGTAGGCACAGTGTGGTTCTCGTTCTGGATGGCCGTGTGCGCCTTGCCCGCAGGCGTCGCGATGTTCGGCATCGCGCGGTTCATGGTCGGCCTAGGCGTCGGGTCCGCAGTGGCCGCGGCCGGCGTGACCGCGGTGGAATTCGCGCCACGCGGCCGCGGTCAGTCCTACAGCGCCATCACCTGGACCGGCGCAGCGGGAGGAGGCATCGTCTCGTCGTTGCTGGCGCTGGCGCTGCTGCCCCAGTTCGGGCCGCGCGTGATGTTCTGGGCCGGCGCGCTTCCGATGGTCGTCCTCGTGCCGGTGGTGGCGCTCCTGCTGCCGGAATCACCTGCGTGGCTCCGTGCCCGGGGTCGCGCCAGGCAAGCCGACTCCATTGCCGACGCATTCGGGCTCGACGGCGGGGCCATGACCGGCTCGGCCGGTGCTGGGCGCGGCAGCAACGGAATGAAGGGGCTGTTCTCTCGCAATCACTTGCGGGTGACCGCTTTGCTGGGGTTGCTGAGCATCCTGACTCTGCTGCTGGTTTACGGGCTGTCGACCTGGCTGCCGGTGCTGATGCAGAGCACAGGGCACAGTCCGTCGACGGCACTGCTGTTCCTGCTCCTGCTGAGCGCGGGCGGCATGATCATCCCCGTCTTCAGCGGTCGTGTCGCCGATCTGGCCGGGCCTCGCGTCGTGACCGCTTCCGTCCTCGTGCTCGCCGCCGCGTGCATCGTGCTGCTGACTGTCGGCCTGCCCACGCCGGCGCTCCTCGTGCTCGCATTCCTCACCGGCGGCGGCACGCTTGGCACCCAGGTCCTGATCTACGGGTTCGCCGCGAACTTCTATCCGACGTCCTGCCGGGCGTCGGGCGTGGCGTGGGTATCGGCCGCAGGACGGCTGGGGTCCATCGTCGGTCCCGTCGTCACGGGGTTGATCGTCGGTGCGGGCGCCAGCGCGGCCACCAGTCTGCTGTTGTTCGCGTCTGTGGCCGTTGTCGCCGCGGCGTGTGCGGGCTTCGTGCGGCAGCGGACCGCGCCCGCGCGCGAGATGCGGTCGCCTCAGGTCGTCCAACGTGACACAGCCGCCTGAGCAAAGCAAAACGGTGTACCAGCCGACCGGCTGCCAGACACGGGACGCGCCGTCGCCTGTCAGACCTCTTTGTGGAACAACGGGCGTGACGACCTGCTGCCGAACACTTCGACCACGCGGGACGTCACCGTTGCGGACAACGCAACCGGCCAGTGAGGAGTTCTTCCATGCACGCAATCCACCATCCCCTTTCCGCGCGTGACGCCACGCGGATGGCAGACGTCCGTGCGAAAGCACACGGCGCCGCCGACACCGGAGAACGCCTCGTGAGCATGGCAGCCGACCAGGGTCCGACGATCGCGACCTCGCCGTTCCAGGTCGGCGGCATCACCGGAGAATGGGTCGCCGCGCCGGGCACCTCCGTCGACGGAGTCGTCCTGTACCTGCACGGCCGTCGTTTCCAATTCGAGGAACCGGCGAACGTGCTCGCCGGCAAGCTCTCCGCCGCCACCGGATGGCCAATCCTGATGCCGCGCTACCGGCTGGCCCCAGCTCATCCCTATCCGGCCGCACTGGACGACACGCTCGACGCCTACCGAGCGCTGCTAGAGCAGGGGTTCCCCGCCGACCGCATCGTTCTGATCGGCCATTCCGCCGGCGCGACGCTGACATTGCAGGCATTGCTGCGGCTTCGCGCGGCTGGTGAACCGCTGCCGGCGGCGGCGGTCACGGTCTCCCCCATCACGGACTTCACCTTCGGCGGCGCGAGTATCGCGAACGGCCATGATGACGTGGTCACGCACCAGGAGCTTCGCCAGGCGCGGGACGCGTTTCTCGGGGACGCGGACCCAGCTGGTGATGTTTCGCCGCTCACCGGAGCGTGCCCAGGCTTGCCCCCGCTCATGATGGTGTGCGGCGGCGACGAGCGGCTACGGGACGACACCGTGCGATTCGCCGAGCGGGCCGCGGCCGCCGGCAACGAGGTCAGCCTCGAGCTGAACGACGGCATGCCGCACGGCTTCCCGGTCCTCGACACCGACGCGACGAGCCTGTTGCTGGACCGGATCGCCGCGTTCGCCACTGAGCACCTCGCGGGTCGTCCGGCAGGCAACGCGCTCGGTCCCCTGACCATCCGGCGGGTGGGCTGGGCGAGCTACGTGATCACCACCGAACGAGGGACCAGAGTCCTGGTGGACCCCTACCTCACGGGCAGTCAGGGCATCCATCACGGACTCCCGCAAAGTCCGATCCGGCCGGTCGACCTGGCGGACGTCGATGTGGTGGTCGTGACCCACGCCGGATTCGACCACCGTGCCCAGGCGCTGGAGATCGTCCGATCAGGACACTCCGTCCTGGTGTGCGGAACAGCCCTGTTCGCGTCCGCTCGCGCCGCGGGAGTTCCCATCGAACGGATTGCCGTCACGGTCTCCGGAGTCGAGGTGCGGCACCGGGACGTGACGCTGCGCTCCCTGCCCGCCCGCCACGAGTCGAGCATGACCACCGAGAGCGGATTCGTCGCCGACCAGCCGCAGTCGTTCATGCTCACCACGGACAACGGCGCGCGCGTGTTCTGCGGCGGCGACACCTCCCTGTCCCAGGACCTGCGAACCTGGGGCGAGCTCTACCGTCCGGAGACAGCCGTACTCGGAATCGGCGGGCTGTGGCTCGGCGCGACTCGCGTAGTCGAACTACCGCCCTTTGACGCGGCAGCCGCAGCTCGATGGCTCGGGGTATCGACCGTGATTCCGGTCCACCACACCCCCGGCGACGCTCTGCCGACCCAGCTCGCGGCAAATCTTGCCGGTGACCCGATCGAGGTCGTTCCCCTCGAATTCGGCGAGAGCTGGACCGCGGCAGGGGCGATGTCCAGCAGCCGCTGATAGCTGCCGGTTTCCGGACCGGTGAGGTCACCAGTGGGCGCGACGTCAAAGACCTCGTCGAGCTGGACGTCGTGCTCGCTGGCCTGGGCGCAGACCCAGGCCAGCGCCACCTGAGCCGGGGCGACCAGGCCGGTCGCAGGCTGCGGTGACCGGCGAATCGCGGGAGCCCTGCCGGAACGAGAAGTTCTACGATTCTTTCAGAACGCTGTCGAGGGCCTCCAGCGCGACCGGCACCGCGGCGCGGCCGAGCCCGAACCGGAGATACCGATCCGGAAGGTGGAGCGCAGCTCCGGGCACCGCGAAGACCGAATGCCGTTGCGCGAGCCGGCGCGCGACTGCGGTCGCCTCATGGTTCCGGAGTTCGAGCAAGGTGGTCGTGCCTGCTTTCGCCGAGGTAAAGCGGACGAGGCCCGGGTGTCCAGCGGCGAACTGCTCCAGCGCGGCCTTGTTCGCACTCAGCAGTGTTTTGGCGCGATCGATGAGGCGGGCCGATTGGCGAAGTCCGGCGAGCGCGAGGACTTCGCCGACAACGTTGTTGCTCAACGACGTCCAGTAGCGGTAGGTGCGCAGTTCGTCCATGAGCCTGGCGTCCGGTGCCGCGACCCAGCCGAGCCGGACGCCGGGCAAACCGTAGACCTTGGACATCGAACCAATGCTCACACAGCGTTCGCCGAGTTCAGCCGCGGCAGGCAGCCGGTCGGCGTCGTCTTCTACCCCTTGGTAGATCTCGTCGTTCACCAGCCACGCATCCGCCTCGCGGGCGATGGCGAGCACCTCGTCGAATTCGTCCCGGGACAGCGACGTGCCCGTCGGGTTGTTCGGGAAGTTGAGCACGACGACCCGGGTCCGCGCGGTGACCGCGCGGCGGAGTTCATCGAGATCGAGCGCCCACTCCCGGTCGGCGCGCAGGTCGACCCGCCGGACCTGGGCCCCGATGGCCACGGGCAGGTCCGACACCAGCTGATAGCTCGGACCGACGACGACGACTTCGTCACCAGTCGCGACCAGAACGTTCAGCAGAGCGAAAATCGCCTCGGTAGCGCCGCTGAACGTGTGTACCCGCTCGGCGTCGATGCCTTGGTAGCGCTCGGCAATCTCGTCCCGGAGGGCCGCCGCTCCGCGGGAGTGGCCATAGGACAGGGTCAGTTTCGACCAGAGCCCGAGGATCTCGCTGTCGGCGCCGGACAGCAGTTCGTCGAGCGTCAAGGGATCGACATCGGAACTACCGATCGAATAGGCGCAGGCAGACCGGTACTGGGCAACCCAATCCTCGAGCGCGAAGCGGGGCATCCGCATATGTCCTCCTCGTTCGCTGCCGCGGTCAAGAAAACGCACGGCTCGACCGGATCCGTACCCGGGCACCGGCCGTCTGCCGCGGCCTGCCGAACCGCACGGCAATACCGTGCCCGCAACCGGCATCTGCTTCCATGGCCAATTCGAAGAAACTGGTCTCGGCCGAGTGCCCGCGACCCATGCGAACACTCCCACCAAGGACCGGCGGGTGTTCGCGGAAGACTCCCCCGCCGACCGGCTGAAGAACCTCGCACTGATCGCGAAGAACGGCGTAATCCACGAGGAACCGCTCTGACTGAGCCATGCGCCGCATCGAGATGAACGCCGTTCCCGACGGCATCCGAGAACGACGGTCCACAATGGATATCAGGATGGATCCCCCGCGACGAAGAAGCCGTTCAGTTAGGCACCGCGGACGCTGTGTCCGGGTGGTTGGTGGCCACGGTTCGACCATCGAAGTTGCCGTATGCGTGCCCGAGCACGACGGCGGGTCCATGGCCGAGTTCGCCGACGGTGATGCCGGTCATCGGTCCGGTCGACCGTCCGGTGCCGGGTGGTTGCGGTCGCAGGCCCCGGTAACCCCGCGTCGGCCAGAACGGCGGTGACCGTGTCGAAGTCCTCGCCGCCGTCCCGGCCGCAGGGCGGCAAGGTCACCGCGTCGGGCCCGGTCCCGTCGACGTAGGTCTCGATAGAGGCCTACGTGGTGACGAATTCGCTGTGCCGGTTCACGACTCGGCCCGAGGGGACAGTACGACGCGCAGCAACGCGGCCTTGCGGAAGACCCCGTCCGGAGGGGCGGTGGTACCGCCGTCCGTGGTCACGTACATGACCCGGCCGTAGTCACCGGAGCTTCGACCCCAGACGGCACTGGAAGGACCGACCAGGACCTCGTCGAACGGATCGCCGGCGAGGTGGCGGACCTCGCTGCCGTGCCGCGGCTTGAGCGGCACCCGGTCGAGCGTATTGGCGCGATGCCGCGTGACATAAGCGAATCCGGCGTCCTCGTCGACGCAGAAGTCGTCGGCGTTGTCGATCGCGGCGACGAACTCCGCGCCGCCTGCCGGGTCGAGCGTGCCAGGGTCGACCGGTACCCGCATGAAGACCTTCTGCGCTGTCGACGTGTAGTAAAGGTATCCGATCCGCGCGCTGTAACGGACGCCGTTGACGCCCGGCTGCGGCGGCGACGCGATCTCGCTGTCCGGATCGTCGGCCATCGTGTCGTGCTCGAGCCAGACCCGGGCGCTCGCACTCCTCGCGCCTTCGCCCAGGTCGACCCGCCAGATCCGCCCGGGGTCGAAGCAGTCGGCGACGGCCAGCACTCCGGGGCCGAGCAGGCAGCTGCCGTTGAGGGCACGGACGCGGTCGTCGAAGGTGAAGACGATCTCCGGGGCCACCGGCTCGCCGGGCGTCCAGCCGCCGAGGTCGATCCGCACGAGATGCGATTCGTGGGTGGCGTACCCGTCGGTCACGCTGACGATGAACACATCGGGTTCGACCTCGGCGACACCGGTGATCAGGTGGTCGAAAGCGTGCACCAGAACCGGTTCGGCCATCGAACCCGGCGGCGTGCTCGGCACGATCCAGAGTTCCTTTTGGAGTACCGCGGTGATCAGCACCGAACCGTCGGCACGGACCGCGAGGTTTTCCAGGAAGTACTTTTCCGGAAAATAGGCGACCGGAGCCAGGGCGACGTCCGGGACAGGCGTCATAGGCATGGCAATTCTCCGCTTTCTCGAATGTGGGTCACTGCTTCAGGCCGACCGCGTTCGAGGGCACATCGAACGCGGCGAGGGTGAGCGAGACACTGGTGAACCAGCCCATCAGGACGGTGACATCGACGATGCCCGCCACGCCGATCGTCTCCTCCGCCCGGCGGTACAGGCCGAGGGGAACCACGCGCGGCTGCACCAGGGTCGACGAGAGTTCGTACACGAGTTGCTGCCGGGGGTCGTCGAACGAGGTCGGCAGGCCGGCGATCAGGGCCTCGGCCTGCCGCGGGTCCAAGCCCCCCAGTTCCACCCCGATCTTCTCGTGCTCATAGTTGCCGTAGGCCGCGAGCCAGCGGCCGTTGACGACGTTGGTGACGATTTCGATCTCGGCCTTCGACAGCGACGAGTCCTTCTGGAAGTACGCCCCGGTCGGCACGACGGCCCTCAGCAACGCGGGGTTGGCGAGCCAGATCTTGTGCGGACCAGGGACCAGGCCGCGCAGCTCCATGGTGTAGTCGTACGCGCTGCGCATTTCCGTCGGCATTTCGGCTACTGGAGTTTCCGTGTAGCGGCCAAACGTTCCGAAATCCGCGGGATCGGGGGTTCCGTCGAACATGGAATTCTCCTCCTTTCTGTTATGCCGCCAAAACTGTCGGGTCGCCAGGTGACGGCGGTCGGGCTGTGCTCCCGGCTCCGGCCGGTCAGCTTGCGGCGGGCGCCTTCACGTCGTAGGCGTTGAGGATGGTGCCGAGCGCCAGGTAGTGGACGGTCACGAACACGATCGCGTCGAGGGCGTCCTGCCCCAGCCGTTCGACGACGTGGTCGTAAAGCGGCCCCGGCAGAGGTCCGCCCTCGGTCAGCGCCGTCGCGACGTCGACCGCGAGCACCTCGTCCTCGGCGAGGCCGGCCGGACGGCCGCCCGCGCACAGAGCGGCGATCTGGTCCGCGCGCAGCCCAGCCCGAGAGGCCAGCCGGGCGTGCGCGTACATCTCGTACGCGACGTTGAAGCGCGCCCCGACGGTCAGGATGACAACCTGACGCGCACGCTCGGACAGGCCAGGCAGTTGCTGGGCAAGGTCGACGAAGCGCCCGAGCGCCCGGCCCATTTCCGGGAAGTGCAGCATCACGCCCCACGGCCCGACGTATGCGCCGTCGGCATCGCGCACCTCGAAGCCCGTGTACTCCTCGCCGCCTTCGACCATCGCGTCGAAGGCCTGGTGAAGGGACTGCTGTTCGGCGGTCAGGTCCGCCGGGCGGAGCAGTGGCAGGCGCATGGATCCTCTCCTCGTCGTGCTGCGGACTAGACGAATAAAAAGAACGGACATCCGCTTTTCTTAAGCTAGACTTGTGTCCGGCGGGTGTCAACCGGCGAGGAAGGACGGCCCATGCCGCGGGTGAGCCAGCAGTACAAGGACGATCAGCGTGCCGAAATCCTGGCCGCGGCACGCCGCTGCTTCGTCCGCAACGGCTTCCACCGCACGTCCATGCAGGACGTGTTCGCCGAGGCCGGCAAGTCCGCGGGAGCCGTCTACCGGTACTTCACGAAGAAAGACGACCTGATCCTGGGCGTCGCCTCCCAGAACCTGGACGACGTCGCCGAGGTGCTGCACGCCGCGCTGACCCGCAGCGGCGGCGAGCGCGGAGTCGGCCAGGTGATGGCGGAGCTGCTGGAGGCGGTGACGGAGCGACACAGAGACAAGCAGCTGGCCGCTGTGGCACTGATGGTCTGGTCCGAGGCGCTGCGCAACCCGGCATTGGCCGAACGGCTGGAAAAGGCGAGCGTCGACATGAGCCAAGACCTCGCCGACCTCATCCGCGAGCGCCAGCGGGCCGGTGCCTGGGCCGGACGGCCCGCCGAGGAGTTCGCCGCTGTGGTCCTGTCGATCCTGCCGGGATTCCTGTTCAACCTGGCTCTCAACGGCCCACGCGGAGTTGCCGGATTCCCCGGCACCGTCCGGACGCTGTGGCGAAGCTGAGCGGCCCGGCACGACACCGAAGACCGGTCACTCGCCGAATGGCACCGCCACGTCAAAACCTGCGAAGACGGAGCGGCTGACGAGAGTCTTGACTGCGCACTTGGTGCACGCCTCGATCACGCCCTTCATCGACGAGCAGCCGAAGTACACCGGATTCGCGACATACCGGGCACGGCCAACCGTCGCGCAAGTGTGGCGTCAGCAGTTCGCTAGCAGGATCGGCCCCTTGACGTGGACCTTGCAAAAGTCGCCCATCGTGTCGGGGCCGGTCCGGCCGCGGGGGTCTTTCCATCGAAGCCGCCGCTGGCCTGCCGGTCTCGTGCGTGCAGTTCCATGACGAACCTTCCGTGTCGCTTCGCAAACCGGCACGGCCCGGCGGAGAGCGGCGGCGGCCCGATCCGGACACCGGTGAGAGCGCGAACAACCCGGGCCGGCTGCGGGCGAATCAGCCGCCCGCAGCCAACCGGTCTCGCGGCGCTTCCGATCCCGCGGGATCAGCGGGCGAGACTGCCCGGATGTTCCGCGGATTCCGTCATCCACCGCCTGCCGACGGTCAGCGCGATGACGAGCGTGACCAGAGCCGCCGCGACGATGTAGCACGAGAACCCCAGCGAGGAGCCAAAAATTTCGTTGAGCGCGACGGCGACCAGCGGCGCGGTGCCGCCGAGCGCGGAGGCGGCGAGGTTGTAGGACAATCCTCCCGCGCTGACCCGGAACCGCGCCGGGAAGATCTGGCTGACCGCCAGCAGCGACGGCACAGCCAGCACTCCCTTGGCCATGCCCAGCAAGAGGGCGCCGAGGTAAGCGCCGCCCAGATTGGTTCCGGCGAGCAGGAATCCGGGCACGATCGCCGCCGCCACGAAGATGCTGGCGATAACGGTCGCCCGGGACAGCCCCACCCGGTCCACGACCGGCGCGAAGAGCAGGACGAATACCACCGCCGACGCGGAGGCGGTGGTATTCGCGCCGTAGGCCTGGGCTTGCGAGAGCGCGTGGTTCTGTTTCAGGAAGGTCGCCAGGTAGGAGGTCACGATCGCGGAGACGATCGACCAGGTGCCGAGGAAGGCGACGAACACCAGGATTTTGCGCCACGAGGTGCGGATCGCCTCCAGGACCGGCGAGCTGCGCAGGGCGGCTTTCCGCCGCTGATGGTTTTTCACCTGCCGGAATTCCTCGCCGTCACGGGCGTTCCGGCGCACGTAGAGCCCGATCAGTCCCATCGGGAGCGACAGCCAGAACAGGACGCGCCAGCCCCAGGAGGTCCATGCGCCGTCGGGCAGGATCGCCGAAAGGCCGGTCGCGAGCAGCGTCCCGGACAGCAGTCCGGCGAGCGTCAGCGCGCTGAGCATCCCGACTGCTTTCGCTTTCTTGCCGCTGGCGCCGTGCTCGTAGACGAAAGCGATGGCCGTGGCGTGCTCCCCGCCGGTGCCGAGCGACTGGATCAGCCGGCACAGCACGAGCAGCAACGGCGCCGCGGCGCCGATCGAGGCGTATGTCGGGATGAACCCGATCATCGCGGTCGACGTGCAGGTGAGAATGATGGTGAAAGTCAGCGCCTTCGGCCGGCCCAGGCTGTCGGCGATGTGCCCGAAGACAACGGTTCCGAACGGCCGGGTCAGATACGCGATCGCGAAGATCGCGTAGGCGCCGACGAGCGCCAGCGCGCTGTTGCCGGCGGGGAAGAACTGCTGAGCGATCAAGGTGGCGACGACGCCGTAGACGCCCCAGTCGTACCATTCCGCGAAATTGCCCACGGACGCCGTCATGATCATCCGCCAGCGTTCCCGGCCGCCGCGCGCGGCCGGGCCGTTCTCATTCGAATACTGCGCCCGTTCCGTGCTCGCGTCCGCGTCCATTGAGTGCTCCCTGATCGTCGTTGAGGGGAAGTGGGGCGGCGAGCCCGAGTTCAGCCGCGAGAACGTCGAGACTGTGCGCGGTCGCCGGGGCGATCGGAACGCCGCTCTCGCTCGTCGCGGCGAACCGCGCCCGTTCGGGATCGCCCGGCGCGAGCACGCGCTCGACGTCGCGGGCCGGTTCGCTGCGGCGGACGTGGTCCGCGATGTCGCTCGCCCGGCGGCGCACGGCCGCGGCGTCGCCGAACATCGCCGCGTCGAGGACCAGGAAGGCATTGCCGACGGTGACGTCGGCGTCGAGGTCGGGAGTGCCCGCCGCGGTGAACCCGGCGTGCCGGATGTACTGGGTCAAGTGCGCGCCGGTCAGCCCGGAAGCCAGCATTTCGACCATCAGCGAGAGCGCCGCGCCCTTGTGCCCGCCGCTGGGCAGCACTCCCCCGGCCAGCGCGGCCGCCGGGTCGCGGGTGGGCAGACCGTCGCGATCCACCGCCCAGTCCGGCGGCAGCTCCTTGCCCTCCGCCGCGAAAACCTTGATCCGCCCGCGTGAACTGACCGACTGAGCCATGTCGAGGACCAGCTCGGGCGCATCGGTTCCCGGCGCGGCGAAGGACATCGGGCTGTTGCCGATCCGCGGGCCGCGTCCGCCGAAAGGCACCACCGACGGCGACGTGCTGCTCATCGCGAAGGCCAGGAAGCCCTGTTCCGCGGCGCGGCGGGTGAAGAACGCGGCCGCCCCGAAATGCGCAACACGCCGCACTCCACCGAACGCGACCCCGGTTTCGCGGGCTTTCGGCAGGAGCCGGTCGATCATGCGGACGCCGACCGGAACCCCGAACCCCCGGTCCGCGTCAACCAGGACCGCGGACGGCGTTTCAGCGAGGACTTTCTCCTGCGGCAACGGATTCACCTGTCCAGCCCGGAGCTGGGCGAGATAGGCGGGCAGACGAGTCAGCCCGTGCGTGGCCACCCCTGTCGCATCGGCTTCGACGAGCGAACGGGCGAGCAGCCGCGCGTCTTCCGGCCGCATTTTCGTCGTCCGCAGCACATCGCCGGCGAAGGCGCACAGCACGCCGAGGTCGTAACGCACCGCTCCCGAACTGTCGACAGTCGCGTTCACGGGCGCCTCTTGCAGAACAAGCGCTGCCCGGCGTCGAGCAGTTGCGCGTCGGAGTCGGCGAAGTCCGCGTAATGGACGATGACCGCCTCCTGAGTCTGGGGAACCACTGACGAATGCGGCGTGTGCGCGATGACCGCGTGGACCAGGTCATCGTCCATCCCGGCTTCGAGCATCCAATGCGCGCTGAGGAAACCGTGCTGGAACCGGCGTCCGGGCGTGGACCACTGCCCGCCTCCCGCCGGAGCCGGCTCGAACTCGTGGATCTTGCAGACGTCGTGCAGCAGCGCGATCGCCAGCACCGCGTCGCGGTCGACGGCGATGCCGTGCAGCTGCGTGACCGTGTCGGCCATCTGCGCCGACATCCGGGCCACCGCTCGCGAATGCGTCGTCAGCGTCCGGCTGCTGGGCAGGTCGACCGATTTCGGCACGTCGGACAACTGCTGCCAGGCACTGGAGCGCCAGGCCCGGACCCAGACGTCCAGGACGCTGTCGCACAGGTCCTTCCTGGCGATCTCGCCGGCTTCGGGAAGCAAGTCGCGGACGTGGTCCACGGTGATGGGTACTTGAGACATGAGGGCCAATCTGTCGACACTTTGTGGAGTGCGCCCCACAATAGGCAGCCGCTAGCGATGATTGCAAGCAATCTGGCGACAGATTGGCGGGTACGCGCGGACACCGCGGCAGGTGCCGGGGCGTCGGCGGCCGGGATAGGGTGCCCCCATGCACGCGCAGGAACCCGCCTCACCGGCCGCCCCCGCGGGGATCACCGAGGCCCTGGCGCATTCGCCCAGCCTCGCCGGGCACGGGGAGCTGGTACGGCGAATGACCGCGGAGCTGGCCAGGGAGATCATCGAGGGCGAGCTGCCCAGCGGGTGCCAGCTGACCTCGGCCGAGCTGGGCAGGCGATTCGGCACCAGCCGGACCCCGGTGCGCGAGGCGCTCGGGGTGCTGCAGCGCGAAGGACTGGTGGAGATCGAACCCCGGCGCCGCCCCCGCGTGGTCACGCTGTCCCTCTCCGAGGTGCGCGATCTCTACGAGATCCGCGCAGGGCTGTATGCGCTGATAGCCGGGGCGGTAGCCGAACGGGCCGCTGACGACGAGATCCAGCAACTGGACGAGCCGCTCGCCCGGTTGCGGACAGCCCGCGACGCGGGCGACGCGCAGGCGTACTTCTACGCCACTGTGGACTTCCGCCGCGTCGAGGCCGGCATCTGCCCCAACCGCCGGGTCGGCGCCCTGATCGACTCGCTCGGCCTGCGGATTTATCGGCTGCGCAGTTTCGGACTGTCGCTGCCGGGTCGGCTGGAGGTCTCCTGCCGCGATTACGGCTACCTCGTCGACGCCTACCGGGCGCGCGACCGCGCCCTCGCCGAGGCAGTCACCCGGTCGCTGATGTCGAAAGCGCTCGCCGCGATCGAGAAGCACTGGAGCCGCCTCGCCGAACCACTGCCCGCAGCACGCCCGACCTCAGCTTGAGCCAGACAGCGCAGCCGCTGATCATCAACGGCGCCTCGCGATTCGAAGCAGAGCCCCTGGCGGGCACCCGTGGTTGTTCCGTGAATTCGGGATCAAGCCAACGTCTCGCCGAAGGACCAGGCACCTCCATCCCCGGCTGGGTCGCGAACTCCGCGAACTGCTTCACAGCCAGCAGCGACGGGTGGTTCAGCGGATGTCTGCCATGCTCCGGCATGTCGTCAGCGTGCCCGACGATGACCGGGCCAGGTCGGCACCCGCGCCGCCCTGCGAACAGCGAGCTTGGCGATCTCTCGGACGGGGGAACCTGATCTGCGACTCAGCCTAGTTTGGGTATCGCGGCCCGCAGTGCCTGGTGCTCGGCCTTCCGGCGGCCCGCCCTGGCAGGCGAGCCAGACTCAAGGGGCGAGATCATCGTCGCCGACCTGTTTGCTCTCGCTCTCGTCGAAGCACGGCCAAGCAGGCTGACGACGAAACAGCTGACCGTCGTCACCGAGCTTTCTCTTTGTCAGATCCGGAACAGCGTCTGATGGATCGGGAAGCCGCTACGCGGCGCGACACACCGCTGACCTGGATACGGCTGGGCAGCTGTTCTTCACTCACGAACTGCCGACGTGGAGTGGGCTTCGAAACGAAGAGTGCGCAGACCAGCGCGAATTTCATTGACCAGGATATCGGGCTGCTCCAAGGCCGCGAAGTGTCCGCCTTTGCCGGCCTCGCCGTAGTGGATCAGATTGCTGTAGGCGTCTTCGATCCAGCTTCGCGGCAGGCGTGGGATGTCCTTCGGGAAGACGGTCACGGCGACTGGAAGCCTCAGCTTCGGGCCGGCGAAGGTGAGCGATTTGTTCTCCCAGTAGATGCGGCCGGACGACGCCGCGCTGTTGGTGAACCAGTAGAGGGAAATCGCGTCGAGCATGTCGTCGATGCCGATCGCATCCTCGGCGAGCCCGTGGTTGTCGGTCTTGGACTGGAACTTCTCGTAGATCCAGGCGGCCTGGCCGACGGGAGAGTCCGCCAGGGCGAATCCGACAGTTTCCGGCCTCGTGCCCTGGAGGTGGTTCGACCCGCCGAGTTCGCCGGCGTAGCGGGCGAGGGTCTCCACGGCGTGGCGCTGTTCGGGCGACAAGGTATCGGGGATCTGTTCGGGGAAGGCGTACTGGGTGTTCAGGTGAATTCCGAGCAGTCCTTCAGGTTCCATGGCCCCGAGCGCGGTGGTGACGACAGCGCCCCAATCGCCGCCCTGCGCGGCCCAGCGCGGATAGCCGAGACGCTTCATTAGCTCCGCCCACGCGTTCGCGACGCGCGATACGGTCCACCCCGTCTCCGATGGCTTTTCGGAGAAGCCGAACCCGGGGAGAGACGGGACGACAACGTCAAAAGAATCGGCGGCGTCTCCCCCGGACGAAACCGGATCGGTCAGCGGGCCGATCAGCTTCAGGAACTCCGCTGTCGAACCTGGCCATCCGTGCGTAAGCAGCAGCGGCATCGCATCGGGATTCTTGGACCGGACGTGGATGAAGTGGATGTCCAGACCGTCGATCTCGGTCAGGAATTGCGGGAAGCGGTTCAGTTCGGACTCGAAACGCCGCCAGTCGTAGCCGCGCTCCCAGTAGCCGACCAGAGATCTGGCGTTCTCCACGCGAACCCCTTGCGACCAGTCGGCCACCGTTTCCGGGTCCGGCCATCGGGTTCTGGCAAGTCGCCGCTTCAGGTCGTCGATCTCCGAATCCGGGATCGAGACGGTGAACGGGCGGACGAGAGCCGAGGCCGGCGGCGTCGGTGCGGTCATTGCCTTCTCCTGAGCGTCGAAGCACAGCGCAACTCTTCATTGCACAATGGTGTGCAATCTACGCCATTGCACACCAGTGTGCAACAATGATGTCGTGCCTGCCGAGTCCTCCCGCACGCGCTCGATGATCGAGAAGCGCGAACGCCTCCTCGACGTCGCCCTCGACGTGCTGGGAGAGAACCCCGACGCCGGAATGGGCGACATCGCCTCGGCCGCCGGCGTCGTCCGACGCACCGTCTACGGCCATTTTCCCTCCCGCCTGGACCTGGTTCGGACGCTCACGGAACGGGCCGTCGCCGAGATGACAGCCGTGCTCACCGAGGTCAACGCGTCGGCCGCGGAAGCGGACGCGGGATGGGTCGAATTCGTTGCCCGCGTCTGGCCGGTGACGCACCGGTACCGAGTGCTGCTTGCGCTGCGCCGAGGCGAATACAGCGAGGCGATCCACGGCTTGCTCGGGCCGGTCGACGACCTCCTGGCTGATCTCGTGAAGCGGGGCCAGGACAGCGACGTGTTCGCGGAGCACCTGCCGGCAACCATCCTGAGCCAGCTTGCCTACAGCGCCGTGTTCGCCATCGCGGACAGCAGCCTTTCGAACGGGACTCTCAGCGCTCGTGCGGCGACGATCACGAGTCTGCTGATGCTGGGAGTTCCCGAGGAGCGCGCACTCTCTCTCGCGGGCGACCAGCCCTGACCGCGGCGCCGCACGAGCCGGATCGCCGCTCGCAAGTCCGCGAACCGGCAGGCCGAGTCCGCCACGAGTCAGTGGCCGACGTTCCTTAAGCGAAGCGCCGATTCGGCACCGGCAGCCCCCTAGACGACGTCGTTTCGCAACGGCCGTCGGTCACCGTCCGCGCCAGCACCTTGCCGGGCAAAGGGTCATCACCTCGCTTCGAGGTGGCGAGCAAGGCTCGCACGAGCACACGGCCCCGAGAACCTGCTGCAGGGCGACGATGACAGCCGCAGCGCAGTGTGGCCGCACCTCGCCGTCCGAGATGGTGGCCGCCCGGACGAATCGGGCGCTCGCGAGCCGTACGGATGACGTGGCGCGTTCCTTTGGCGCGGTTCCCGACGGATTCGCCGGACTGGGTCGTCCAGGCCGGGAAGACTCGCGGCGACCACGACGCGGGCCGTGGCCCGCGCAGCCTCCACTCGGTACCCAAGCACGTACTCGAGTCAGGCGAAATTCTGCCGGGACCAGGAGTGAGCAGCCGTGAACGGGCGTTGATCACAGCGACGATCGCCTGAGAAGTAAATAGGTCCACAGTGGACAGCGCGCCCCGAGCGATTGAACTGAACTCTGACGAGCCGGGGGTATCGGGACGCAGAGCTGAACCGTGCCAGTCACCACCCGCGCAACGCGAGCACGAGGAGACGAACCGCGCCGCCGCGCGAGGCGGCCTTCGAGCTGACCACAATGTGCGTGGCGTTCGGCTTCGCATGCTGCTGACCCACTTTTCGACCACGCAAGGGAGGCCAGCGACCTGCCGACGGCTCGGACCAGGAACGACGGGCAGCGCGACCAGGGTGCGCGACTGCCTACTCCACATCGTTCCGCCAGCGAGCCTGGATCGCGCCGACGCGCACCTGACCGGACTCTGCGGTCGGGGAACCATCGGGCGGGGAAACGGCGGCCGGCGCAGAGGGTTGCCGGAGCAACAGATGGGTCGTTCGTCCCGTTTCGGCGACACTGAGAGTGGGTTGCCGGGCGGGGCGGCTCCCGGATCGGGTGCCTGGGGTGTCGCATCGTTAGTGTTGCCTCTAGAGGTGCGGGAACTGAGATGGTCGACATGGTTGCCGGGGAGATCGTGATGTCCGCAGAGGAAATGGCCGCTCGTTGGGCTGATGTGACAGAGCAGGAACGGGTGTTCGCGGCGCACCGCGCTGCGTCGGGGACTTCGGCGGCGACTTTGGCGTTGATGGAGGAATTTCTGGGGAAGCCGCCCGAGTGGATTGCGGAGTGCCTTGCTGCTGCGGTGGCGGCGCTTGACGACGTGCGCCGCACGGGTCGTCTCCCGGGCTAGCCGGACAGGGCGCGATCCGCACGGACAAGCGAGCTGTGCAACCCACGAAGCCGCAAGCCGCGCGGCGACGCACGGGTCTCAGATATCGCCTTTGCTTCGCGCAAAACTCGCCTCTTCCGTCCCTCGCCGAGCCGATTCCCACAGGAAGCTGTCGAGATGTCAGCCTCGTCGCTGTGCGCCGAGGCGCTACCCGGCCGCGGTTGACGGCGATCTGTCCGGCCCACGCTCAACATAGCCGTGGACGTGGTGAAGTCTTCCCGGTCTCTCGTGCATTAGTCGTCTGAATTGGTGCTGAAGCGGCCCGACAGACAGCGGTGAGCAGGGATCGCGACCATCGGGCCCGCAACGCGAATGAGAACACGAGGCCAGGTGGCAACGCATCTCTGCAGTGAGGTTCCCCCCTTGGACCGGACGCCCTGAGCCCAGACAGTGGTCTGGGGAAGGATGTCCTGGTGCCACGTTCGTCGAAGTATCCCGAGCTGATGGTGCTCTCTGAATAGGGCCAGTCCTGCTCTCTGAAATTCCCCAGCTGGGGTGTCCTGTCGGCGCGTCGTTTGCGCTGGTCAGCGGCCTCGGGGTGACGGTTTCGGTGTTGATCACCGTGATCGTGACCGGAGGCGTGGATGCTCACTCTGGAGGAAGACGTGGAGGCGCAGGCGCTGCGTGCTCAAGGCTGGTCGGTCTCGGCGATCGCGCGACATCTCGGACGCGACCGCAAGACGATCCGCCGCTACCTGGCCGGCGAGGTGGTGCCGGGCAAGCGACGGCCAGCGGGGCCGGACCCGTTCGAGCCGTTCCTCGGCTACTGCCGCGCCCGGCTGGCCGACGACCCGCACTTGTGGGCGGCGACGCTGCTGGACGAGGTCACCGAGCTCGGCTACCAAGGCGGCTACTCGACGTTCACCCGGGCGCTGCGCCGCTATCAGCTGCGCCCGCACTGCGAGCCTTGCCAGGTGTCCCGCGGCCGGGACGTCGCGATCATCACCCACCCGCCGGGCGAGGAAACCCAGTGGGACTGGCTCGAGCTGCCGGACCCACCGGCGAGCTGGGGCGCCGGGAAGCAGGCACATCTGCTGGTCGGCGCGCTGGCGCACTCGAGCAAGTGGCGCGGCGTCCTGGCCGATGCCGAGGACTTCCCGCACCTGGTCGAGGCCCTCGACGCGGTGGTCCGGCGCCTGGGCGGGGTGACCCAGGTCTGGCGCTTCGACCGGATGGCCACGGTCTGCCACCCCGCCTCAGGCCGGATCACGCCCGCATTTTCCCAGGTCGCGAAGCATTACGGGGTCCGGTCGGTGACGTGTCCGCCGCGGCGCGGGAACCGCAAGGGTGTGGTCGAGAAGGCCAACCACTCGGCCGCGCAACGCTGGTGGCGCACCCTCGGCGATGACGTCACGATCGCCGAGGCGCAGGCCGGGCTGGATCGTCTCGCGGCCAAGCTCGATAGCCGCCGCCGGGTCCTCGACGGTGAGCGCACCACGGTCGCCGGCCTGGCCGCGGCCGAGCGGCTGCACGCCCTGCCGCTGGTCGCGTTCCCGGCCGAGTTCGACCTCGGCCGGATCGTCACGCCGCAGGCGCTGGTTTCCTTTCGCGGCAACTCCTATTCCGTCCCGCCCGGGCTGGGCGGCGCGCAGGTTCAGGTCCGTCACCGGCTCGGCGCGGACGTGCTGCGGATCGTCACCGAGGGCGGCGCGACGGTCGCGGTCCACCACCGCGCCCCGGACGGGGCCGGCCGGGTCGTCCGCGACGACGGGCACGTGATCGCGCTCGAACACGCCGCGATGGGCGCGTTCAGCACCGATCGGCCCTGCACCCACAAGACGCGCCGGCCGCCGTCGGCGGCGGCGTTGGCCGAAGCAGCACGACTGCGCGGCCTGCCCGCGACGGGGCCCGCGGCCCACGTCGTGATCGACCTGGCCACCTACGCCGCCACCGCGGCGAAGCTGGGCAGCGCACCCACCTATGAGTCCAAGGAGGACTGATCACTTGTCCGGAAACCGTTCAGGGCCACAGATGAGCGAGGCCCGCCGCTATCAGCAACTCCGCTCGCACTTCTCCTACCTCAAGCTCGACAACGCCGCCGAAGCCCTGCCCCGCATCCTCGACCAGGCCCGCGCGGAGAACCTGTCGATGACCGCGGCGCTGGAGAGGCTGCTGGAAATCGAGGTCAACGCCACCGAAGAACGCCGCCTCGCCGGCCGGTTGCGGTTCGCCTGCCTCCCGGATCCCTGGACTCTGGCGGACTTCGACTTCGCCGCCCAACCCGGCGTCGACGAGAAACTCATCCGCGACCTGGCGACGCTGCGGTTCCTCGACGACGCCTCCAACGTGTTGTTCGTCGGGCCGCCCGGAGTCGGAAAGACCATGCTCGCCACAGCACTCGCGCGCGGCACGGCCGAAGCCGGCAACCGGGTCTACTTCACCACCGCAGCCGACCTCGCCGCCCGCTGCCACAAGGCCGCGGTCGAAGGACGCTGGGCCACCTGCATGCGGTTCTTCGCCGGACCGAAACTGCTCGTGATCGACGAGCTCGGCTATCTCCCACTGCCCGGCGACGGGGCCTCAGCGTTGTTCCAGGTGATCAACCAGCGTTACCTCAAGTCGAGCACGATCCTGACGACAAACGTCGGGATCGCTGACTGGGCAACGGCTTTCGGAGACGCGACCGTCGCCGCGGTTATCTCGACTTCGATCTTCAAATACCGCCTTTGACCTGGCGTTTCGCGTCGTGGACAGGTGTCTTTGACTATCGATCACCGGTGCTGAGGCGGGCTGCGCGGAGTTGGCCGTGGGCGTGGGCAAG